>JBGAIY010000031.1:30795-32075 GCA_044225205.1 Myxococcaceae bacterium
CGCATCACGCTCGGGGGCACCAGCGTCGAGGGGTGTGGTGCCACCGGCGTCGGCGAGGCCCCGGCCTGCATCGACGCCAGCGTCGAGGTCGAGCTCGTGCCCCGCGTCAGCCACGCTGGTGAGCGCCGTCACCACCACGGGCACCGACGTGCGCGCGGTTCGACCCGAGGCCACCAACGTGGCGACAATGGTGACGTTGGCGGTACCGGCCGCGACTCCGGTGATCAGCCCCGACGACGACACCGAAGCGGCGGCGTTCGAGCTCGAATAGGTGAGCGAATACGGAGTGGTCGGGTTGTCCAACAGCACGGTGACCGCCAGTTCGACTGAGTCACCGACCTGCAGGTTCACGCTGGGCATGCTCACCCGCAGGCCAATGTCAGGGGCGGTCGCATCAGGTTCAGAAATCGTGGCGTGCCCGCCGCAGCCCACCAGCAGCACCAGTGCCATGACCCGAAGTCGCATGCCCTGGCTCCAGCACATTCAGTGCCGACGCGGCCGCGGCTCAACCGCGCGATACGTGGCGCGCGCCCGTCAGCGCGAAGCGACGTTGTCAGGTCGACCTGACGCCAACCGCCGCTTACAAATCGACCTGCATGCCCAACTCGACGACCCGGCCGGGAGGCAGGCCGAAGTAGCTCGTCGCCGGCAGCGCGTTTCGGGAGACGAACGCGAAGAGCATTTTTCGCCAGCGCATCATGGTCGACTTGCCGTGGGTCAGCAGGGTCTCTCGGCCCAAGAAATAGCTCGTAGTCGACGGTTCGGCGACGAGCCCTTCTTCACGGGCGCGAATGAGAATGGTGGGCACGTTGGGCGTTTCCATGAACCCGGTGTGCCAAATCACCCGAAAGAACCCCGAGCCGACGTCTTTGACTTCGATTTGCTCGTCTTTGGCCACGGTGGGTTGGTCTTCAGGCACGATGCTGAGCAAGACGACCTGACGGTGCAGCACCTGGTTGTGCTTCAGGTGGTGCAACAGCACCGGCGGCGTGCCGTCAGAATTGCCTGACATGAACACGGCGGTGCCGCGCACGCGGGGGGGCTGGTGCGACTCGAGGTCTTCGAGCAGCGCCCCGAGCGGCATGACCGACTGGTTGAAGCGCAGGGCGAGCTCGGCGCGGCCGCGCTTCCACGTGGTCATGAGCGCGTACATGGCGAAGCCGACCGCAATGGGAAACCAGCCGCCATCGAAGAACTTGAGCAAGTTCGCCGCGAAGAACGGCAAGTCGAACGCGAGAAACAGCGCCAGCAACGGCAGCGCGCGGGCGGCGCTCCACTTC
>JBGAIY010000032.1:0-31515 GCA_044225205.1 Myxococcaceae bacterium
GGCGACGGGCTCATCGACATCACTTCTGAATACCGTGCTGTACGAAAACACCAACCGAAGAGCCGTGTGCGGGAAAACCGCACGCACGGTTCTGAAAGGAGCCTCAGCTGGTCACGCCAGCTGAGGTTTACTTAATGACCGCACGAACCGCAGCCCTGGTGGTGGTGCTGAGCGTCCCCGCATTCGCGCAGGTGCGCGTGTCAATCGACATCCCGTTGCCGACCATTACCTTCGTCGCGCCGCCGCCGTTGGTCGTCGTGCAGCCGGGCGTGCAAGTGGTCGAAGACAACGACGACGAAATCTTTTTCGTCGACGGGTACTACTGGCACCGGCGCGACGGTCACTGGTTTCGCACCCACGACCACCGAGGTCAGTGGGTGCTCGTCGAAAACCGCGTGGTGCCGGGAACCATTGTCGCGCTGCCTCCCGGTCAATACCGACGGTGGAAAAAGGGGCGCCCTGCGGTGGTGGTACCGATGCCGGTGCCTCCGTCTCCGCAGTCTGACAACGGCAAGCACCGCGGCAAGAAGCACTGACCCGAGGCCCACAGCCAAGTTCAGTTGAACTGAACTTCGGGGTTACGTGTTGGGGTAGCCGTCATATTCCCAGTCGAGAAAGCGGCGCAGCTGCTCGACGCAACTCGACCAGTCGTCAGAGTCGCACTCACGCAGCAAGCGGTCGAACCACCCGTACACGTCGTCGGCCTCGTAGCGAACGAGCACCAACGCTCGAGTCGCGAGCACGCCGTCGCGAGGCTCGAGGGTCGCCAGGCCCAGGGGGTGGCGACGAGCACTGAAAACGTGTCGCTGCCCTTCTTCGACCGATGCCCGACGTCGGCGACGACCCGCACGACCACCGAGTCGCGGTCGGGTGGCTGCCAGCGGCGTAGCGACGAGCCGTCACCCGGTGAGAGCCCGAAGAGCACGAGCTGCGTCTTCTTCACGACTTTGCCGTCGCGTGCTTGACCAACCACTCACCAATGGTGGGGTACACGTCGACGTTGGCCCGGCGGCCGATGACCAAATCGCCGTGGCCGTAGTCGTCGGCCTGGCCGAACTCACGCCCGAACCCGGCGAAGGTCTTGTCGGGGGTGGTGAGCGCGGCAAAGTAGTCGCGAGAGGCGCTCAACGGAGCCAGCCCGTCGACCGTGCCTGCCACGACCAGCACCGGCACCTGCAACGCCATGGTGTTCGCCCGGTAGTCGACGGTGCGGTCGAGGCTGCGAAACACGTCGTGGCGAACCCAGTCTTCGAGCTGGCGAATCACGCCTTGCCACAGGGGCGAGGTGGCGTTCGCGAGCAGCACCCGTTGGCTTCGCGCGTCGATGTTGTCGATGTTGGCGCTCGCCTTCACGAGTTCGTCGACCCTCACCCGCCCCGCCAACGGGGCGATGACCCGGCCGAACCAGTCGGAGGGCAGCTTGCCGGCGAAGGCGAAGAACTGCGCGAACTGGAGCAGCCACCCGTAGGTCTGCTCGAGGTGAAAGAACACGGGCGAGCCAATGGTGGCCACCGCCGAAATCGGTGACGGCCGGCCGTTGGTGGGCGAGGCCGAAGCGAGACCCAACAGGCCTCCGAGCGAATGGCCGACCCACAGCACCCGCTCGCTCTTCGAATGCCGAGCGACCGCCTCGAGTACGGCCGGCGCGTCGAACCGCACCAAGTCGTCGAAGGTGGCGTCGTTGAGCCAGTCGGGCGCGCGGCTGATGCCGTCACCGCGGTGGTCGACGGAGTAGGTGTCAAAACCCAAATTGGCCAGAAATTGCGCGAGGTTCTGCGGAGGGAGGAATTCGAGAAACGAGTGGTTGTTCGCCAAACCGTGGCACAACACGACGGGTTCGACGAAGCGGCGGGTGGCGGCGGCGCGGTGGTAGACGTGAATGACCCACCCGTCGGCGGTGGCGACCGGTATGGGCGTCGGGCGATTCTCGCCAAGCGAATAGACCAAAGGCGACAGGGCGACCCAGACGGTGACCGCAAAGACGACAAAAAGCGTGATCAGCCAGAGCGTGATCATGACAACCGCTGGTATGGTGCCGGCGCCATGAAGCTGCGCGACCTGATGTTCGTTTTGCCGAACCTCTTCACGGTCTCCTCGATTTTCTGCGGGTTCTACGCGATTACGCTGTGTAACGGCGACGCGAGCCCGACCCAATTGTACCAGGCCGCGCTCGCGATTTTCTTCGGCATTTTCTTCGACGGGTTCGACGGCCGCGTCGCCCGGCTCACGAAAACCCAGAGCATGTTCGGCCAAGAACTCGACTCATTGGCCGACGTGATTTCGTTCGGCGTGGCGCCGGGCATTCTCGTCTACAAATGGGCCTTGCAAGGGCTCGGGTTCATTGGCCTGTTTGGCGCCTTCACCTTCGCGGCCTGCGGGGCGCTGCGGTTGGCGCGGTTCAACGTGCTGGCCATTCGGTCTCCGCACGGCGGAGCGTCGCGGTTCTTCGTGGGCATGCCCATACCGTTCGCGGCCTGCGGCGTCATTTCAATGATCATCGCATTTCAGAACGCACGCGGTGGCACGCTGCCCGAGTCGGGTCGGTGGCCGGTCTTCGCGGTGGTGGTGTTCTTGGCGGCGCTCATGGTGTCGACGGTGCGGTACCGCACCTTCAAAGACCTCCGGTTGTCGAAGAAGTCGGCCATTGTGCTGATGTCGATTCTGGCGGGGGGCGTGATCATCGCCACCCAAATTCACCCAGCTTGGGTGCTCGTCGCGTACTTCGGTCTGTACATGGTGTCGGGCTTGGTCGAATCGGTGTTCTTGCTGCGCCGTCACCTCATCGACAAAAAAGCGGCCGCCCTCGCGTCGCTCATCGACGACGACGAAGACGAAGACGACGACGTCGACGAACAAGAAGTGTTGTAGTCGCGCCGGCACCCCGGGAATTCCAGACCCAGCAGAAAGTGACGCGACGGCGAGCGACTTCGCCGATTTCGTGCGACCTCGGCACCGGTCGAAGGGTCCATCTCCGGTGGCCGATTTGCTGCGAGTGACCGTGAGAACCCAAGCGCTGCTGCTGCTTCTGCTCGTCAGCTGTCAGTCTTCGTCGTTGCATGGCTCGTCGGCGATGCTCGCGGCGTCGCCTCAAGACTTCGACTTTGGAGCCTCCGACCTCGGCACGGAGAACGCGACCAACGTGGTGGTCACCAACATCGGAGACGCGCCCGTCAGAATCACCCAGGTTGATGTCGTCGCTCCCGTCGCCAATCAGTTCGCCGCAGACGCGGTCTTGGGCGTCCTCCAGCCAGGCGCCACATTTTCGATAACCGTTCGGTTCGCCCCGACCCAAGTGGGGCCGCTCGCGGCCACGCTTCGCATCGAAAGTGAATCGACTTCGACGCCGGTCTTGTTGGTTCCACTCGCGGGCAATGGGCGCGCGGGAAATGTCGACGCAGGAGCCGACGCGGGCTCGGTTGCCGACGCTGGCTCGGTTGCCGACGCTGGCTCGGTGGCCGACGCTGGCTCGGTGGCCGACGCGGGCTCGGTGGCCGACGCGGGCTCGGTGGCCGACGCTGGCTCGGCGGCCGACGCGGGCTCGCTGGTCGACGCGGGCTCGCTGGCCGACGCGGGCTCGCTGGTCGACGCGGGCTCGCTGGCCGACGCGGGCTCGGCGTTCTCGGCGGCGTGGGTCAACACGACCTCGCCTTCGAAGAGCCCCGTCGGGGTCGAAGTGGCCATGGCCTACGACGAAGTCCGCCAGCGGGTCGTGCTGTTCGGGGGCACCGGGCCGACCGGCCAACAAAACGAAACCTGGCAGTGGGACGGCGTCGCCTGGAACCAGATGACCCCTGCCGTGTCGCCACCCAAGCGAACAGGCGCCAACATGGTCTTTGACCGAAGCCTTGGCACGGTCGTCTTGTTCGGCGGTCGCAGTGGCTCCACCGACCTCAACGACACCTGGGACTGGAACGGCACGACGTGGGCTGAGCGAACCGTAGGAACGACAAAGCCCCCGGGTCGCACCTCTGCGATGATGGCGTACGACTCCATTCGCCACCAGGTCGTGCTCTTCGGCGGCCAAACACTTTCGGGCGTACTGGGCGACACCTGGGTTCTTGGCGGCTCGACGTGGACAGAGGTGTCTTTGGCGACGAGCCCCCCCGGCCGCGCGAGCGGGGTGATGACCTACGACGAGACCGCGAGCAACGTGGTGCTCTTTTCTGGTTGGTCAGGGGTCGTGCTTAGCGACACCTGGGTGTGGAACGGCACCGACTGGGCGGCGCTGAGCCCTCCCGTCTCGGCGCCAGCGCGGGTCGGCGCGGCGTTCGTGTTCGACGCCAAACGAGGTCGACCGGTTCTGCTCGGTGGTACGAGCGACGTGTTCAGCGGCGCCAATTTGGCCGACGTCTGGGAGTGGACCGGCTCGAGTTGGGCCCCACAGAACGCCGCGAATGGCGTGGTCAGCCGCTACGTTTTCGGCGCGGCTTGCGATCGCGCACGCCAAAACGTGGTGGTCTTCGGAGGCTGGTCGCCGAACTACGAACTGAACAACGACACCTACGTGCTCAGCGGCACGACCTGGTCGCGCACGCCCGCCCTCCAGATGCCGACGCGCCAGCTGTTCGCGGTCACGCTCGACCCCGACCGCAAGCGGCTCGTGCTCTTTGGAGGCAGCAACAGTTCGGGCTGGCCCCAATCAGACACCTGGGAGTGGGACGGCACTTCGTGGGCGAACCCCACCCCGACCACACACCCCGCCGCGCGAAAAGGCCACGGGCTGGCGTATGACCCGATTCACCACCGCGTCGTCTTGTTTGGTGGGTGTGCCGATTCACGACTCGGCGACACGTGGGAATGGGACGGCCAAACCTGGGCTCAACGCACCCCGACCCACGCCCCCAGCGCGCGCTGTGGCCATTCGATGGCGTTCGACGAGGTGACGAAGCAGGTCATCTTGTTCGGAGGCTCGACCGGGTCAACCCGGCCAACCGATACCTGGGCGTGGAACGGCACCGACTGGGCCTTGCTCACCCCCACCCACGCGCCTCCCGGCAGAGAGTGGGCGACCATGAGCAGCGACCCCGGGCGAAAACGCATCGGGTTGTTCGGTGGCTCGCTCGAGACCGACACGCCCGGCGACGACACCTGGGAGTGGGACGGTGCGACCTGGGCGCAAGCCTTACCGGCACACTCACCGGCGGCGCGCAGCCGAGCGGCGATGGCCTACGACGGGTCGAGCCAACGACTCATTCTGTTTGGGGGCGCTGAAGTTGGCCAGACCGAAACCTGGGCGTGGAACGGCGTCGACTGGTTGACGGTGACGACGTCGCCAACACCTCCAAAACAGTACACCGCGGCGATGGGCACCGACCCGAGTGGCCGAGCGGTGCTCGTCACCAACCAGGGTGGCACCTGGCAATTCACCCCTTGAGTGCCGAGCGTCACCAATCGGCTGGGAGGCCCTCGCCAAGAGGGCACCGACCGGTGTACGCCACGGCCCCGTGCGCCATGCGTTGATCAGTCTGTCGTTGGCCCTGGTGGCTTGTGGTGGGGGCGGCGTGTACCGAGAACAGAACCCGTCGAACGCGGTCGATGCCGGCACCGAGGCCGACGCGGGCGAAGCGGCTGACGCCGGTGGCGTCGAGCACGACGCGGGGTTGGCCAAAGACGCTGGCACGAAGCCACGCGATGCCGGGCCGCCCCCCGACGCGGGCCACCCCAACGCCGACGGAGGTACGGCCGACGCGGGGTCGCCCCTCGACGCGGGTGAACCGAGCGACGCCGGAGGCCAAGTCGACGCCGGCCAAGTCGACGCCGGTGCTGCGTGCTCGGCGGCGAACTGCGCGTCGGGCTGCTGCTCGGCGAGCGCAACCTGCGAGCCCGGCACGTCGGTGACCATGTGCGGCAAAGCGGGACCGCGTGCGGCGCAGCCGACCTTTGCCTCGCGCAAACCTGCGCCCCGAGCGCACCGACACAGTGGGTGGTTCAAGTGGCCACCGCGAAAATCGCCACCGACAACCAAGGCTCGAGCTGGGACACCGGCGGCGGCGCGCCTGACATGTACGTACGCCTGTGGTGCCCCACGAGCGCCTCGGGTTACACCGAGAGCGACTACGTCGGCGACTCGTACACCCCCGCCTGGTCGCACACCGGCCATTGCACCATCTCGAATGCTGACCTGACGCAGGGCGGCTTCGCCTTCTCGGCTTACGACTACGACGGCGTCGGCGACGACCCCATTGTCGGCAAGACCCCCGTCATGCCCAGCCCGAGCGACTTGGCGGCCGGCGAATTGGTGCTCACCAACCAAGGCCAGCTGCTGTCGATCACCTTGAAATTCACGCCGAAGTGAACCGTCTTTAAGAAGTGCTCTGTCGGCCGCCCGGTTCGCGCTACACACGCCCCGTGCGCATCGAGACGATTTGCACCGGCGACGAATTGCTCACCGGCCTGACGGCCGACACCAACAGCACGTTCTTTCAAGCCCTGGTGCTCGAGCAATGTTCGCTGCAGGTCGAGCGCTGCGTCATCGTGCCCGATGTACGCGAAGACATCGTCGAGGTGCTCAAAGCGGCGGCGGCACGCTGTGACGCGGTGCTGGTCAGTGGAGGCCTCGGGCCGACCGCCGACGACCTCACCGCCGAGTGCGCGGCCGCAGCGGCGGGCGTCGAGCTGCTCGAAGACCCGCGGGTGCTCAAACACCTCGAAGAGCGCTCCGCGAAGCGCAAGTTTCGCATGACCCCGAACAACCGCCGTCAGGCGCGGGTGCCGGCCGGAGCCGAAGTGGTGCTCAATGCCGAAGGGGCCGCGCCGCTCATCATTCAAAAAATGGGCTCGTGTACGTTCTTCTACGTGCCCGGAGTACCGAGCGAATACCGGCACCTGGTCGAAAAACACGTGGTGCCGCGCCTGGGGCAGCTCGCAGGTACGACACGGGCCTTCAACGCCTTTCGCGTGCTCAAGACGCTGGGGGTGCCCGAATCGCACCTCGACGCCCTGGTGCAACCGCTCTTCGCGCAGCACCCCGCGGTCACGTTCGGCTTTCGCACCCACGCGCCTGAAAACCACTTGAAGCTCATGGCCCGAGGCAAGACGCAGGCCGAGGCCGAGGCGGCGCTGGCCGCGGCCGAACGGGCGAGCCGCGAGGTGCTGGGCGCCTCGGTCTTCGGGGCCGACCACGAGACCGTCGCCAGCGTCGTCTTGGCGGCGTTGCGCGCGAGAGGCGAGCAGCTGGCGACCGCCGAGAGTTGCACCGGGGGCTTGGTCAGCGCGGCGTTGACGGCAGTGGCCGGCGCGAGTGACGTCTTCGTGGGGGGCGCGACCACCTACACCGAAAAGACCAAGGCGCTCTGGGCGCAGGTCGACCCCGCGCTCATCGAACTCCTTTCGGCGGTGTCGGAGCCGGTGGCCCGGGCCTTGGGGGCGGGCATTCGGCGCGCCACCGACGCGACCTGGTCGGTGGCGACGACCGGCTACGCGGGCCCGACCGGCGGCACCGAGACGAACCCCGTGGGCACGGTGTACCTGGCGGTCAGCGGGCCGGGCGTCGAGCTGGCCCAGCGGCACACGTTCTTTGGAGACCGGCAGCGGGTCTGCCAATTCGCCGCGTCGACGGCACTCGACCTGTTGCGGCGCACGGTCGCGACGCACGAGAGAAAGACGTCATGAGCAAAGGCAAGAAGAACAAGAAGCACGCGGCCGAAGGAGCGACGGCGGCCGTCACCGCGACCCCCACCGAGCCGGCGAGCGACCCGACTTCGGCTGCGCCCGCGTCTCACGACCCGGTGGTGGCGGGGCCGGCGAACGCGGCGCACATCGTTCATTCGGGCTCGGCGACGACCGGGCTGAGGTGGTGGTTGCAGGCGTATCGGGTCGAACTCACGCTCTTCGCCATCGTGTTCGCGACGCTGACCATGTTCAGCGGCCAACGGTTCTTGCGCCAGAGCGCGGCGCCGCACTTCGTGTACCAAGCGAAGGCTTGGCTCGACGGCCGCATCGACCTCGACTTCGAGACCCTGCCGAACCTCGAAGACTGGGCGTGTGTGCGGGTGGTCGACGGCGCGAAGCAACGCTGTGAAGGTCAGCCTCGTTCGACCGACCGCTGGTATTCGTCGTTTCCTCCGTGGCCTTCGGTGGTGATGCTGCCATTCGTGTTGGTCAACGGGTACCAACTCAACGACACGTCGTTCGGGGTCATCATCGCCGCGCTGTCGATTGCGCTGTTCTATTCGCTGTTGCGGTTGCTCAAGGAGCACGAAGGCACCGACCACCCGCTGGCCGACAACGTGGCCATGGCGCTGCTGTTGGCCTTCGGCACGGTGTTTTTCTACGCCGCGCTGCGCGGTGAGGTCTGGTTCAGCGCAGAAGTGATGGGCGTGGGTTTCACGGCGCTCTACGTGCGCAACGGCGTTCGGGCGCGGCGACCGATTTTGGCGGGGGTGTTCTGGTCGATGGCGGTGCTGACGCGCACGCCGTTGATCTTCACCGGCTTGTTTTTTCTGCTCGAGGCCTTGGCGCCAGAAAAGGGCCAGCGTCTCGAGCAGCTGAAGAAGTCGTTCTCTGACGCGCGGGCGAAGCGGGCGTTGGGCCTGTTCATCGCCGGGGCGGCGCCGCTGGGCGTCTTGGCGGCGGTCGTGAACCAGGTGCGGTTCGGCCGCTTCACCGAGTTCGGCCACTCGTTTCTGTTCAACAACCGCGTCAACCACGACATCGACACCTACGGGCTGTTTCACCCGCACTACTTGGAGCGCAACCTCGACGCGGCGTTTCTCAAGTTGCCGAGTTTGATGAACGGCCGGCTCATGTACACCCCGTGGGGTCTGTCGTTGTTTTTGACGCTGCCGTTTCTGGCGCTCGCGTTCGTGCCGTCGACCCAACCGAAGCGTGTCTTCGGCGCGTTGGCGGCGATGGCGGGGGTGCTCGTGGGGTCGGCCCTGTTCCCCGGCCAGAGCCAGGTGGGCGACCGGCCCGCGGCGGCGCTCGTGCTGCTCGTCGCGACCCTGGCGCTGCTGGTGTGGTTCGGTTGGCAATGGGTGAAAGACCCCGCCGCGCCGCGGTTGCTGGTGCCGGTGTTGCTCACCCTCGCGGCGTGCGTGGCACCGGGGCTGTTGTACCAAAACACCGGCTACGCCCAGTTCGGCTTTCGTTTCAGCATCGACTATTCGCCCTACGTGATGCTGCTCGTGGCGTTGGGCGGGTGGAGCATTCAACAGCGGGTGGTCATGGCCCTCGCGGCCCTCGCGGTCGTCGTGAACTTCTGGGGGGCCGTCGCGTTTCGCGGGTACACCGAGATGACGCGGGGCTGGCAGTAGCCAAACGAGCCAGCCCGGCGCGGGCGGCGCCTACCGCTGGTTCAGCTTTCTGGGTTCAGCGCGCGAGCCCGCGACCACGGCGAAGCGCACCAGCGCCGACTTCGAGGCTTTCGGCAGCCGAGCAGCGGCGGCTTCGCTCTTCGACAGGTAGCCGTTGTCGCGCGCCTTGCCCGACCCGGCCTCGTCGGCGTACTTCGCCGCCTCTTCGAGCCGGTTGACGACGCTGGTGAACGCGTCGACGGTCATGCCGTTGGGCGACGAGAGGCCGAGTACGCGGGCGGCGGCGGTAAACACCGCCTTCTCTTTCGTATTGAGGCTGTCGAGTTCGGCGGCGTCGAGCTTGCCGTCGTTGTTCGCGTCGAGGTAGCTGGCGGTGTTCTTCAGGTACGTCGCGGTGGTCGTGATTTTTATGGCGTCTCCCGGGGTCGTGCAGCGTGCGTTTCTCGAGGTGTTGTCGAACCCATGCGCCACCAGTTGCGCCCAAGGGCGATCATTCACCGTTTTCTCTGTTCTCGAGACCGCCCTGCCCACAGAAGTGTTGAACGCGCGTGCTCACTACGGTGGGCTGGGCGGCGTGACCGTGTCGCTCAAGCGCCGCTCCCACCGGGGGCTCGTCGACAAGGTGACGACCAGGGTCGCTTCGGTGTGGGCCGTGCCTTGGTCGTACCAGGTGGTTCGTTCGACCCGGGCGGCGCCATGGGCAGGCGGCGGCTCCGCGGCGGCCGCGGCGGGTATCAGCAACGTGGGCGACGCTCCCGAGCACTTCGCGCTGTTCCAGTGCGGCAGGGTGGCGCTCGCGACGGCGCAGGTCTGGAGGTCGAGTGAAACCAGGCCGCAGCCTCGTGAAGCGCTCGCGGCGTTGAGGGCCCGTTGGTACGAGTTCGGTTCTCCCATGGGCGGCACCGCTTTCGTCGACTCCCAATGCACGTAGGTTCGACCTCCACGGTCGAACGGGTGCAGCCAAAATTGGTCAGCGCTGGGGGGCGCGGGCAAGGCCAAGGTGCACCGCGAGACCGCTTTCGGGTTCTCGGGGTCGACGAAGACGAGCACCGGTTCGCCCGAAGGCTGGGTGGCGAGCCGCCGCCCGACTCGGTACAGGGTGCCGCCCGTCGCCTGCTTCACGGCCCACAACACCACGCCGTCGCTCAGTCGAAACGCCGTCAAGGTCGGGGCGAGAGCGAAAATGGTGTCGGGGCCAGCCAAGACGGCCGGGTCGACCCGAACCACCGTGAGCCGGTCAGACGGTGGTTCGGCGGCCACGAGCGTTTCAAACGCCGCGCGTTCTTCGGTGGCGCTCGTGACCCCTGGGGCGGCCGGCCGTGACAGAGCGGTTCGCGCGCCACACCCCGTTTGGCCGAAGAGCCACCCCAGCGCCATGAAGACGGTCGCGCGCATCGCCCGGGTGATGCCACAGCCCTCGGTCGATTGCGAATCGACCGTCACGGGTAGACGCGACGGGCCAAACCAGCGTTTGATGACGAGCGCTGGAGTCGAGAGCCGTCCGTGAACAGCGCTTCGACAAGGGGTACGCCATGGCCGAACCGACGACACCGCGGTGGCACACTCGAGAAGACAGCGGGCTCGTGCTCGACCGCAACGTCGACTGGTTTCACGACGGAGAGCGCATCGAACACCCCAACATCGTCGAGGCGTTCAACCGCGGGCTGACCGTGACGCCCGAGGGGCAGTACCGGCTCGACTTCGGCAACGACTGGTGTTTCGTGCGCGTCGAAGGGGCGGCCTTCAAGGTGGTCGCGGTCGACGCTTCGGCCGACGAGCGGCTGTCGGTGCGACTGTCTGACCGGTCGGCCGAGTGGCTCGACGCCCAGTCACTGACCGTCGGGGCCGACGGCGTGCTCGAGGTGGCCGTGAAAAACGGGCTCGCCCGCGCGCGCTTCACACGCGAAGCCCAGTTTCAGTTGGCCGAACATTTGGTCGGCCCCGAGGTCGGCCAAGGCAACTTGAGCCTCCAGGTCGGGGCCCGCACCTGGCCCACGTCGCTGCCGGTCACGGCGGGGCACGAACAATCGACAGACAACGCGGGGGCGGCTGGCTCGCGGTCTTCGCCATTTCGGGAGTGACGAACCCGGTCGACACCAAGTGGTCGAGCAGCGCGTCGCGCGACTGCCGCACGAGCGGCGCGTTCTTGCACAAGCGCATTTCCTCCCAGTAGTCGTGAGGCGGTATGCCGAGCTGAAACTCGGCCAGCTCGGCCAGGTCGAGCTCGAGCAACGGCTTCTGCATCAACACGACCGACGCCGCTTCGACCCCAATGACGCCGTGGGTGAAGCTCATGGAGTGCAGGTCGAAGGCCACGAGCTGGTCTTTCTTCAAGAACTCATGAATTCGGTCGGCGGCGACGGCGATTTGCATGGGCGTGGTGGCGCCGAGCCGCAGCGCGAGCCGCTGGGCGAAAATGAGCTCGCACCCGGCGTCACCCTCGAGTTGCTGGTTGAGCACGCTGTACAGCACCCGCTTTTTCCACTGCCAGCCGGTCTCGCTCGGCGTCTGAAAGTACGTCGGGCAGCCCGTTTCGGTAATGTAGAGAGCGACGAGCAGCTTCGGCAACCGAGAGAAGTCGGGGGTGGGCCAGCTGACGTCGTCACGGTCTTTGACGCGCTTGTGGTACTGCACGCTCTGCCGCTCGCTCTCGACCGATTGGCGCAGGTGCGTCTCAATTTGCACGGCGCCGTCAATGGGGTTGGGCAGCGTCGAAGCGACGTAGAGGTAATAGAGCGGTACGACAATCGACACGAGGGCGACCGCGACCAACGGTACGAAGATGGCGGCCTTCAAAACGCGCAGCATGGGTGCGCCGAAGTATACGCGCGCTGGCCCGCGGGCCCGAGTGTTGTGAGCCGCGCGTGGGGCCTGGCACACGGGCGGGGCGTGCGCGCCCGGCCACGGGGGCCGAACCGTTCGCTCGAAGCGCCACGTGGCACCCAGGCTGCATCGAGGCTCGCCCGCTTCACCCAAACGCCCCCACCCCTTGACTGGAGCCCTCATGAAACCGCTGTTCGTTGCCCTCGTGACTTTTTCGGCGGCCCTGGCGCACGCCGAGCCACCCGCCGCGCCCCCCACCCCGGCCGATGCCTTGGCCCAAGCCAGAGCCCGGTTTCACGAGGCCGAACAAGCCGTGGCCGAGGCGACATTGGCCGGGGCCCGGGCGGCGACCGCGCTGCGCGGCTGCCACCAGAACCGGCTGCAGTTCGAATTCGCCAGCTCGGTGCCACGACTCGAACTCGCCCGACGCTCGCTCGAGGCGGGCCGGCGCGACGCCCAAGCCTTGCGGGCTCGGCTCGAAGAAGTGCGTGAAGCCATCGACGCGTCGAACCGGGGAGACGGTCGGGCCACGTACGCCGCGCGGCTGGCGACCGACTACGCGGCGCCGCTCCAAGACCAAGTCGTACCCTTGCTCGAGCGGTACGCGCGCGGCATTGCCCAGTATTCGGCGGTCTTCGTCGCCTATGGAGAGACCTGCGCTCAAACGCCTTTGAGCGCGGCGGCGGCGAAGGCCTTCGTCGCCGAGGCGAACGCGAAAATCGACGCACTGACCCAAACGACGACCGACTTCGCGACCGCGGCCGCGGCGGCGAAAGGCACCGCGCCCGGTGCGGCGGTCGCTCGGCAGACGGGGCGACGCCGCTGAAGCCGCCTGAACTTCGGGGTCGTGTCGAGTCGATGAGCGGGCCTTGAGGGCCCAGCCGGGCTATAACCAGAAATCTTGCCCATGGCTTGGTACCCGGTCACCGTGCGCCATCGCGTCGCTCGCGACAACGGCCTGTTCACCTTCAGCCTCGAGGCTCCGGCCGGGCTTCTGCGCAGTTTTCAGGCGGCGGGGCAATACCACCGCATCATGGTCGAGCAGGTGGGAGAATCGTTCTTCGCTCCGGCTTCGTCGCCGGCGGAGTCGGCCCGTCGGGGCCGCGTCGACTACCTCGCGCGGTCAGGTTCGGCGGTCGCCAACGGCTTGGTCGACGGCGCCTCCGTCTCGGTGAGCGAGCTCATGGGCGCGGGCTTTCCCCTCCAGTTGGCGAACGACCGGCATTTGGTGTTGGTCGCCACCGGTACCGGCATTGCGCCCATTCGTTCGGTGCTCGCGAGCTGGGCCGAGCACCCGAAGGCGCGAACGGTCGACCTGGTCTACGGAGTGCGCGAGCAAAGCGAGTTCAGCTTCGGTCACGATTTTGAAACGTGGGCGGCCCTCGGCCTGCGAGCGCACTTGACCCTGTCGCGACACCACCCGGGGTGGCACGGAGAGGTGGGCCGAGTGCAACAGCGGGCAGCCGCGCTCGCGCTGCCCAACCCACGCGAGACGGTGGTGTTCATCTGTGGGCAGAGCCAAATGGAGCACGAGGTGTCTGACGTCTTGCGGCAAAAGGGCGTGCCGGCCGAGCACATCGTCGTCAATCACTGAAGCGCAACCCCTTGAAAAGAGGGAGCCCCTCCATTCGCACCCCAAACGATGGGTTCGTTGAAGTGGCCTATTTTATTGGTGAAAACTGAAGACGGCCCCTCTTCTCTTCTCACTGCCGCCGCAGACCCCTATGGTGCCCGCGCGATGGCAGCCGCAGCGAGCGCAGTGTGTTTTTCGACGTGTCAGAGCCCGGTAGGCGAATTGGTGCTCACCTCCGACACGCACGCTCTGACGGGTTTGTACCCTTCGGAGCACCGCGCGGTACCTCGGCTGACGTCTGCCCGTCGAGACGATGCGTTCTTCACCGGGGTGCGCGACCAGCTCAAAGCGTATTTCGCCGGGCGGCTCGAGCGCTTTGAAATCGCGTTGGCGCCCCCAGGTTCGGTCTTTCAGCGCACCGTGTGGAACACGCTGACCACGATACCGTACGGCGCGCAGTGGTCGGTCAACGACTTCGCCGCCTTGCTGGGTCAACCGTCTTCGGGGCGGGCGGTGGGGGCGGCGAACGGCAAAAACCCGCTGTCGATCATCGTGCCGTGCCACCGCGTCATCGGTTCAGGTGGCTTGATGGGCGCCTCGGCGCTGAAGAAGTGGCTGCGCGAGCACGAAGCGACGTTTCGGGTGGTGCGGGCTCCGGTCATGCACGAAGTCACCTCGGGGCCGAGCGTCAGTGCGGGCGTCTTTGCCCAGCGCATGCTGGCGTAGCCGGTCTGCCGAAGTTCATTCAGTCAGCGCGCGTCGACCGTCTTCACTTCGCCGTCTGGGCCGTACACGACTTCGTACACGACGGCCGACGGCTTCGACTGGTGGTCTCCGAGTGGGTTCTGGGGGGTCCACGCGGCGACCGAGGCCCAGCGGCCGTCTCGTGAAAAGCGGGTGCGGCGCACGGCCCAGCCGAACGCTTCGTCGGCCAAAGGCGTGGCCTGGCCCACCGAGTGGAGCAAGACGTGTTTGTCCCACCCTCCGGTGACGAGTGACTGGCCATCGGGGCTGATGCCGGCGGTGGCGACCACGCCCGAATGGCCTGCAGCCCGACTGAGCACTTGCCCGGTGGCCGCGTCGACCCTCGCGCCGACATTCAACGGGTTGGGGGGCTCGAGCTCACCGCGCTTTTCGCGTTCGTACACCTCTCGGGTGCGCACGGCCCTCACCGCCGACAACGCGAGCCCCAGCGTCTGCCCGCGGGCGTCGAGCGAGAGGTCGTTGACGAAACCGTCGAGGGTGAAGTGCGCGGTCTGGCGCAGGTCGACGCGGGGGCCGGCGGCGAGGGCTTCACCGGGCTTCGCCGTGACGACCAGCTCGTGGTTCGCCCCGTCGGTGGCGTAGGTGAGGCGGTCGAGCAGCGCTTGCCCGATGACGGCCTGCACGCCGGTGGCGACGCACGAATCGCACACCGCCACGTCGACGCGGTCGAACACGAGGCCCTTGAAGCCGACCCGACGCCCGCGGGCCACCTTCGCGACCTGGTTGCCGAACGCCGTCACCACCGTGGTGGTCTCGGTCAACGCGGCCACGTCAATGCCGGCCGACTGGGCCAGGGCCGACTGCACCACCGTCAACGGCAGGCGCGCGTCGAACGTGGCGGTGGCCGAGACGAGCGAGTCGACCACGATGCGAAACGCGGGCACGCCGCTGCGCTGCTCGACGTGGGTACGCCCGGTCGATTCGGGTTCGGTCGAAGCGCCGAGCGACCAGGTGACGACCCGCTTGTCCCACCCGGCCGAGAACAGGCGCCCGTCGTTCGCGAACGCGAGGCCCCGCACTTCGTCGGTGTGACCGCGAGCCTCGGCCAGGTAGCCCAACGGCTCGAGCGAGAGCACGGTGAGGAGCCCATTCGCGCTGCCGACGGCGAGGGTACGACCGTCGGGGTGAAAGGCCAGCGAAACGAGCGGTTCTTCGGTCAGCCACGCGGCGACGGCCAGGCCGCTGGCGGCGTCGAACACCCGTACGGCCCCGTCGCGGCTGACGGTGGCCACGCGGCGGCCGTCGGGCGAAAAGTCGGTCATTTCGACGTCGGTTTCGTAGGCGTTGATGAACGTGTCGGCCCGGCGCGCGGGGGGCGAGCGGGTCAAGTCGAACAGGCTCAAAAAGTAGCCTTTGACCCCCAACCGCGCGAACGCGAACGACTGCGCGTTCGGCGAGAGCCGAGCGTCGTACACGAAGTCTTCGGCGTTCAACACCGTGGGCGGGCCGAACCCGACCGGCGCCCCCTGCACGTACGCGCTCGGTGCGGCCGCTTTCAACGCCGAAACCAGAGTGGCCGGCGTCACCGACCAGGTTCGGCACCCGACCGCCATGAACAGCGTTGCGACGAAGAGGCCGAAGGCGGCCACGCGAGGGCGCATCACCCCTCCGGCTTCTTGCTGGGCACCACTTCTTTGACGCCCTTGGGCGTAATCGTCAGCAAAAACAGCGACCGGCGGGCTTCGCGTTTGCCGTCGAACGACGTGGCCCCGGCGGCGCCGTCGAAATTCTTGAGCGACGCCAGGGTCTCGCGAAACGCCTGCCGCGACGACGGTTGGGCCCGATCGATGACCTGGCGCACCATGGCCCCCGTGTCGTACCCGACGACGTCGAGCAAAGTGATGGCCGACTCTTTGTATGCCTCTCGAAAGCTCTGCACGAAGGCTCGGGTTTGCGCCCGTTCTGACCCTTCGAAAAAGCCGTCGACGTAGACGCTGCAGAGCACGAACTTGCCGCCGCGCTCGAGCAGCTGCGGGTCGCCCGACGCGCCTTTGGGCGAGTTCCACGTCGAGGGGCCCAGGAGGGTGACGGTCTTCATTTTGTCTTTGCCCGTCGTCTTTTGAATGCGCTCGATGTCTTTTTTGTCGCAGGCGTTGGTGATGAGGTCTTCGACGGCCAGGGCCGGAGCGACGAGGCTCACGCGCAACCACGAGTCGGGTATGAGCAGCGCTTCGAAGTCGACGACGGGGTCGAGGCTCTTGCGCATTTTCTCGAGCGCTTTGCGGCGGCGAAATTCGTCGTTGCTGGCTTCACGAATTT
The DNA here is from genome assembly GCA_044225205.1 of Myxococcaceae bacterium. Taxonomy (GTDB): domain Bacteria; phylum Myxococcota; class Myxococcia; order Myxococcales; family Myxococcaceae; genus JAEUJT01. Next base: position 16,675 of record JBGAIY010000032.1, read on the forward strand.
CACGAAGCTTCTCGTAATAGTCGGCGCGGTCTTCGAGGTAGTAGCGACCGACCAACTTCTTCGCTTCGTCGGTGAACGTGGTCTGGTCGTGGTCGTAATTTTCGGCGCCGCGAATTTGCCCGCCGCGCGCTTCGATCGCGTCCCAGAATTCGTTTGAGAATTCGGCGCCGAACGGCGTGTTCGGGTAGAGCACGGCGAACGTTTTGTACCCGAGCGTGCCCATGGCGTATTCGGCCAGCGCCTCGGCTTGCTGCGAGTTCGTGACCATGGTTCGAAAAATGTGCGGGCCGATGTCGGTGATGCCTTCGCTCCGAGACAGCGTGATGAGCGGCACTTGAAGTTCTTCGGCGACGAGCGCGGCGCGGCGCGAGTCGTCGGGCAGCAACGGGCCGATGATGGCAATGGCGCCGTCGTCGAACGCGAGCTGTTCGACCATTTTGCCGGCCAGGTTCGTGTCGCCTTGAGAGTCTTTGACGACGAGCTCGACGTTGCTGCCCTTGAGCGCCAGTTGCAGCCCGCGCAACACGGTCTCACCGAAGCCTTTGTACTTGCCGGTCAGCGGCAACACGGCACCCACCACTTTCGGCTTCACGTTGTTGCGGCGCGCCAACCGGTTCTGCAGCTCTTTCGCGTCGGCCGAGTACGGCGAATTCGGCGCGTTCTGTTGCAAGGTCTTGAGCGTTTCGTCGAGGTGCGGCCAGTCGCGCAAATGGTTGTAGACCCGAGCCATTTTGAAGGTCAGCAACGGCCAGGCAGGGTGCGAGGTCGACAGCTCGTTCCACGCTTCGGCGAGGGCGATGAAGGTGGTCTTGGTCTCGACGACGTCTTCGAGCGCGGCGAGCGCCTTCTTTCGGTCGTCGTCGTTCGAGGCCGCGTCGACGTTCTTGAGCGCGAGCTTGAGTGCTTCGCCGAACTGCTGGGCGCCGGCGGCGGCCTTGGCGAGGGCCTCCTCGGCTTGTTGCTTCTCGGCGCCTTCGAGCTTGTCGACCAACGTCGACAAGGTCTGGTAGGCGTCGCGGTAGGCCTTGAGCTCGAGCGAAGCGAGGCCCGACTTGAGCCGCGCCTCGTTCGCCTTTTCATAGAGCGGGTTTTCGAACACCAGTTCGTTGAGGCTCTTGCGCGCGGTGACGTAGTCGCCCTCTTCGAATGCGAGAATGCCGGCCCGGTAGAGCGCTTCTTGCCCGGCGGTGCTCTCGGGGTAGGCGCGCCGAACCTTGAGCAACGCCTCGATGCCCTCTTTCTTGGGCTTGGTGTCGGCGGTTTGAATGGCGGCGCGCAACGCTTCGTCGGCGGCCGGTACGGCTTTGACTTGAACGCGGGCACCGTTGTTCTGACCCGTGCCTCCCGACGGCCGAGGGCATGCAGCCAGCGCCAACACGAACAGCGCGAACGACAACGACTTCAACGAAGACACCATGGCGCGTTGATAGCAGGCGAGCCCAGGCCGAGCCACACCCACCGTCTTCACACCAGGCGGCTCGCGGCGACCAAGGTGACGCCGCCTGACCACGCCCTCGGCAAAAAGACCGTGGGCCGCCGGCCACAGACAAGCCGACCGCCGCAGATCAGATCCGCTGAAACTCTGGCGAGACCGACCGAATGCGGCGGTTCGGTCGCGAACCGCGCTACCTCAGCCGCACGCCGAACCCGAACCGTTCTCGGAGCGCCGCTTCGTCGGCTTCGGTGAAACGGTTGTACCCCAGCTCGAGCACCTTGAGCTTTCGCAGCGTGACCGAACCGGCGAGGGCGCGGGCGCCGGCGGTGCCGACACCGGCCTGTTCGAGCGTGAGCGACTCGAGTTCACCGAGCCACATCGACTGGGCCACTTCGAGCGCTCCGGCGTCGGCGACGGGGTTGAAGCCCACATCGAGCGACGTGAGCTTCGTGACGTGGGCGCTGCCGACGACCGCGCGCACCCCCTCGGCGTCGAGGCCGTTTTGGCTCAGGCCGAGCGAAGTGAGCCCGCGCAGGTTGCTCGACTCGGCCAGAGCCCGGGCGCCGGCGGTCGTCACCTGGTTCGACGCCAATTCGAGCGCCGTCAGCTGAGTGAAAACGGGCGATTCGGCAATGGCTTGAGCGCCGCCGGGCCCGAGCCCATTGCGGTCGAGCCGCAATTCAGTGACCTGCGCAAACACGCTCGCCTGCGCCAACGTCGAGAGGTCACGGTCGCGCAGCTCGGTCGAGCACACCCGAAGGCCGCGCAGCCGTTGGGTGTTTTCGAGTTCTCCGACCTGTTCGACGGCCCCGCGCGCCAGCCGTTCGAAGCCGAGCTGCTCGAGCCGCGAGACGTGGGGGCAAAACCGCAACGCGCGCAGGCCGTCGCTGTCGACGTCAGACAGCATCAGCGAGCGGAGCGGCGTTCGGGTGAGCAGCGCATCGAGACTCTTGGCGACCTGTCGCCACGGCACCCAGGCCACTTCGACCAAGCCGCGCACGAACTGGGCTTGGCCCACCCGAAGACCCAGCTCGCCGAGCCAACGGGCTTGGTGTTCACGCATCAAGGCGTCGTGGCGGCTCTGGAGTGCGCGGCGGGTGCCGACGGGCAGGTCTGGGCGAGCCAGCATGCAGGCGGCGACAATCAGTTCGCCTTGCGGCTCTCCCCGTTGGGTGAGTGCGTCGGCGAACACCAAGCGCGGCTCGTCGGCTTCAGGCGACGCGCAGACCGCTTGGCGCAACTCGGCCTCGGCCTGTGGGCTCACGGCTCGGGCATGGCGGCGAGCCGTTGAACGAGTTCGGTCACGTGCGACACGCTCTGGGCAACGCCAAAACCAAAGCGCAACCGGTCGTCACGAGCGTCGACGACGACGTGCCGTGCTTTGAGCGCGGCCGCCCATTCGCGGGCGCGGGGAGTTCGAAACGTCAAGAAGTGCCCCCGGCCCGATTCGGAGACGGGCACCACCAACGTCTTCACGTCGAGCCACCGAGCGGCGGGTGACTCGCTGAGGGCCGTCACAAAGGCGGTTTGCAGTTCGTGGGCGTGCGCGAGCGACTTGGCGGTCGTCAGGCCAACCGCTTGTCGCCAGCGCATCACCGCGTTGAAGCGGTACAGGCCCGACGGGTCGAAGGTAGCGCCGGCGAACTGGGTGCCCGCCGGGCCGTACGGCACCTGGGGAGCGCCGCGCGGTTGCTCGAGCGCGCCGAACGCGGCGAACCAGCCCGTGTTGACGGGCCGCAGCCCCACGCCGTCGGGCACGTGCAAAAAACACACGCCTTCTCCGGCCATGGCGTACTTGTACCCGCCAGCGAGATAGAACGCGCGGCCCGCGACCGTCGACCAGTCGGTCGGCACGGCCAGAAAACCGTGGTACCCGTCGACGACGACCAGCGGGCCCGGCGGGAGCGACGCGACAACCGCCGTCACGTCGGGCACCACGGCGCCCGAATTGAAAAAAACGTGGCTGAAAAAAACGAGCTGCGTCGGCGCGGCCCTCGCGGCTTCGGCCAGTCGGCCCCCGAAGGTCGACGCTGGCTCGGCGGGCACCCGAACCACGGTGGCCAGACCGGCTTCTTCGAGGCGGCGGCTCTGGCGCTCGAACGAATGAAATTCACTGTCTGAGGTGACGATGCGGGGCTTGGGCCCGGGCAGGCACGACCACAACCGCATCACGAACTCATGGGTGTTGGGAGCGAAGGTGAGGCTCCTCGCCGAAGGCAAACGCAGCTCGTCGGCAATGTGGCCCTGCGCCGTTGGCCAGACCGTCGAAAAGACGTGGTCCCACTTGTCGTCGATGAAGCGGGCGGCGTCGAGCCACGCCTGCTGGTGGGCTTCGAGGGTGACGTCGGGCCACGGGTGGTGACTGTGCGCCGCGAAGTGCAAGCGCCCAGGCTCGCTCTCGAGAAAACGCCGAAACTGAGAAGTGAGGTTCAACGCCATGAAGAGCTTGGTGTTCTACCCCGACTTCACTTGGGGGGCTTTGAGAACCGCCGGCGCGGCGCAAATTTCGCGCGACAAAACACACGGCCTGACAGCTGTCGCGCGCCCCCGCGAGGCGCCGTTGAGTGAGAATGGCCTCGCGCAGAACAGCTCGACCGAGCGGTGGGGGCGGCGAAGGGGGAAACCAGCCGAGCGTCGCAAGCGCCAATGGGGAGCGCCCATGAGACTGCTTCAATTGCCAGCCCTTTCGAGTGACGACTCGACCCGTAAGGCACGCCTCCTCATCACCATGATTCGCGTCTTCTTGGCGATGGTGGTGGTGGGCGTGGTGAATTCGCTGTTCGACCCGTCGAACCGAATCGAAATCACGGTCGTCTTTTATGGGGTCGTGGCGGGCGGCATTTTGGGCCTCGCGTCGTTGGTGCAACACGGCCACGTGCGCCTGGCCGGCTGGCTCATGTCGGGGTTTTGGTGGGTGGTGTTGTCGTCGGTACCGGTGTTGTTCGGGGGGCTGCAGGGCGAAAACGTCTCGAGCTACCCCGTGGTGGTGCTGCTCGCGGGCGTCACCATCAGCGGGCGGGCGGGCATTTTCTTCGCCATCATCAGCGCGGGCTGGGTGGCGTTCATCGGGTGGCTCGAATCACAGGGTCGGCTGCCCAAGGCGCTCCTCGGGTACTCGGTGCTCAACGCCTTCAACGCCGCGGCGACGGCCATCATCATGACGAGCGTGCTGTTGCGGCTGGCGCTGCGTTCGCTCGAAGACGCCCACCAGCGCGAACGAGACGCGCACCGAGAGCGCGACGAAGCCCAGCGGCGCTCGCACGACGCCCAAAAGATGCAGTTGGTCGGGGCCATTGCGGCCGGGGTCGCGCACGACTTCAACAACCTCCTCGCGGTCATGTCGTGTGCGGCCGCCACCCTGCGCGCCGACCTGCCCGAAGCCGAACGAGAATCGGTGCTCGACGACCTCGACGGCGCCACGGCGCGCGCGGCGCTCATGACGCGGCACCTGCTCGCGCTCGGCCGCCCGAGCCGTGGCCCTGAAGAGGCAACGGTGCTCGACCTCCGCGCGCTCGCCATCAACTCCGCGGCGCTGTTGCCTCGGCTGTTGGGGCCCACCATTGAGCTGAGCGTCGACGCGGCCGAACCGGCCTTCGTCAAAGCGAGTCGCGCCGGGCTCGAGCAGGTGGTGCTCAACCTCGCGGTGAACGCGCGAGACGCCATGCCGCGCGGGGGCCGCCTGTCGTTGTCGGTACGAGTCGAAGAACGTCACGTGGTCTTGTCGGTGCGCGACTCCGGCACGGGCATGGACGAAGCGACCCGAAAGCGAATCTTCGAACCGTTCTTCACCACCAAGGCCACGGGCACGGGGCTGGGCTTGTCGACGGTGCAGCGCATCGTCGTTGAATGCGGGGGCACCATCGCAGTCGAGAGCAGCGTCGGCTCGGGCACCACGTTTGTCGTCACCCTGCCCCGCGCGCCCGATCTCGCCCCCAGCCCGCCGCTCCAGGCACCGGCGGGGGCCCCCACGAAGCCGCGCGAGGCGCGCCGAGTGTTGCTCATCGACGACGACATGCTGGTTTCTCGCGCCACGACCCGCCTGCTCGAGCGGGCCGGGTACGACGTCGTCTCGGTGGCCGACGGAGACGAAGGGCTCGCCCTGCTCGCGACGTCGCGTTTCGACATCGCGGTGTCAGACGTTTCGATGCGCCGGGTCGACGGAGTGGCGTTTGCGGCCGAGGCGCGTTCGCGGCGGCCGGCGATGCCGGTGTTGCTGCTCAGTGGTCAGTCGGCTCCCGAGACGCTGCCAGGAGGCGTGGCGTTCATGCCGAAGCCGGTGTTGCCGCACGAGTTGCTCGAGGCCGTGGCCCGGCTGATCGCCGCCGCCCCCCGAAGCGACGCTTGAACGCCGTTGAGCCTCAGCCGGCTTTGCGGGGGCGCGCGGTGACGAACTGCGCCACGGTCTCCGGCGCGAAGCCGCCGCCGACACTCAAATTTCGGGTGCGGATGTAGCCGCGCGAGCCCCACGCGGGGCGCTGCTTGCCCAGAATCTGCGTCAGGTCGCGCAGAAGCTTGGGCCCGCTGAAGAGAATCTTGTTGGTCTCGTAGTTGCGGTGCACGAGCGCCGTTCGGCACCCGAGCAGCCGCAATTCACCGTCATGGCTCAACTGGGGGCCCAGCTGCTTGGCGACGCCGTACCCCGTGCCGTCAGACGCGAAGAGCAGCCCGTCGCCCAGTGAAAACTGGCCGCCCGCGCCGTGCCCGTACAAGTCGAGCCGGCGAATGGTGTAGCCCTTCTTTTTCCACGTGCGGGCCAGGTACACGAGCTCGTCGCCGTCTTGGCAGCGCTCGAGTTTGAATTCGTCACTGACGAACTTGGCGAAGTGCAGCGCCATGGCTTCGAAGAGCGACTCGCGCCGACTCGGGTACGAAATGACCATCAACGTGACATTCAACTGCACGCGCACACCTCTCGACGCCAACGCCCCAAGAGCATGTCGAGAAACGGCGTGTGGTCACCAGACGGGCAACGGTGTCACGTGGCAGGGTGACGGCGGGTGTAGGGCCTGAACGCCGGCCACCTTCGGTGGAAAATTAAAGTGGAATTGTGCAAAAAAAGCAGATTTTGCACTTACCCACCTTGACGCACATCAACCGCAAGTGTGAGCGTCGGCCCGCTGTTCTTCCCCTCCTGAAAGGCAACGACCATGAAGAAGCCGTCGCTGAAGCTGAAGCAGACCAAAGTGAAGACCCTGACCACCAGCCAGACCCAGTCGGTCGTTGGCGGCGAGACGATCGTCGGCCTCAAGGCGTACTGAGAGATCTCCCAATGAAAAAGCCCTCACTCAAGCTGAAGCAGACCAAAGTGAAGACCCTGACCTCGGGCCAGGCCCAAACGGTCGCCGGTGGTTCGATCGTCGGCCTCAAAGCCGAGTAAGTGATTCACCCCTGGCCGAGAGCAGCCGGCCAGGGGGCATTTCTCGGTTCACCGGGTTGGGTGAAGCCGGGCGGCACGCAGGGCGACACAGGTGCCAAGAAATTCAAGTACATGCGCTGAGTCGGGCTCGTACCCTTCAGCCGACAGCCACGCGCTCCCCCACGCACACAATTTTTCGACCGAAAACACCCCACCGCGGTTGAGCACCGCCACCAGGCGCTTCATGGCTTGGGGTGGCGTCACCGAGAGTGCGTACCCGTTGATGAAGCACTCGAGACTTTGACCGCGGCGCACCACCCGAATGGGGAAGCGCGCGTCGGTGGCGACAAAGTCGCCCAGCGTCAGCTCGGGCGCGGGGTCGAGGGGCTCGACCGGCGGCTCAACGTTGCAGGCCGAACAACGGCGCTCGAGTTCGTCGCGCACGGCATGGGCAAACTCGCGCTTGGTCAACCTGCGAGCCGAGGCCCTGGCCGCGGCGACGATGGTGTTGACGTGGCGACCGGTGCTCACCTGCCCCCGCCCCAGGGGCCTCACCCACCGCTCGGCCGACTCGCCTCCGAGCTTGGCGACCCATTCTTCGGCATTCGAATTCGCGCCGACCGCGACCACGAGCGTCGCGCTGAAGTCACCCGCGCCTCGGGCGATGTGCCAATGCCCCGGCGGCCAATACATGACGTCGCCCACCGCCGCGCGCAACACGGTGGGCTTGGGGCCCGGCACTTCGGCGCGAAACGGCGTCAGCGCGGTGGTGCGCCCCAGCGCCTCGGCCCGGCGGGACAGCCCGAGGCCCGGCGCGAGCTGCTCATAGGGCCAGACCAAGGTGGTCTTCTCGCCGACCACCGGCATGGTGAAGACGTGAAACTTGTCTTTGTGCACGCCGAAGGGCGTCGAGCGGTACGGCCCGATGAACGATTCGGCCGACACCCGGCCCCCCGACAGCCCGATGCGCGAAAACAGCGCGTGCCCCAGCTGACGCACGAGCGCCCACACCTCGGGCGAGGCCACGTGAATGTCGTTGAGCGCGAACCCCCACTCGCTGCTGCCGAGCTGTCGCGACAGGCGCCGCGCGAAGTCTTCGAAGCCACGGTCGCGGGCGGTGGGCAGCGCCGCCCGAAAGTCTTCGTACACTTGGCTGTTGTACCCGTCTCCGTAGAAGCGCAGCGAGCGCCGCTCGGGAGGCTGGGTACGAACTCGCTCTCCGCACCCGCGCAACACCCCAAAGAGCGACTCGGGTGACACCGGAGGCCCGGGCAGCAAGCGGCGAAAGACGCCCGGCCGGCGCCCCCAGTGGCGCTTCACGAAGCGTGACCAAAACGCGGCGGTACCAAACTCGGTGGCTTCAGGTGACATAGGCGTTGGGCTCAATGTCGTTCAACCAGCGTTCGTTGTTGCGTTTCAACCGGCGGCACGGGCCGAAGCCCGCGGCCACGAAGAGCGAGCGGAGCGCCCGATTCAGCGACGCCAGGTCGAGGCCGCTCGGCGGTTGGGTCGAGACGGAGAACTGGCGAACCGCTTGGTCGCGCGCCGCGCGAATGGGCGTCAGCACCGGGGCCGCCCTGGTCAAAAGCCCGCGGTTCAGCAACAGCCCCTCGCAGGTCTCGGGGTAAAGGCCGGTGCCCAACCGGTGTTTCGCGGCGAGCGCACCCACGAATTCGTCGGCCATTTCACCCAGCACCAGCAACGCCAGCAGCCGAGAGCGGCGGCGAAGGAGCTGCGCCACCACGTCGTGGTCTGAGCCGAGTGCCGACAGGTTGACGTACTTCATGAGCAGCCGGCGGGCGGCGTCGGGGCTCACGACGAGTTCTTGCAGGTCGACGCGTCGCAGCTCGTCGAGCCGGGCGGGCCACCAGTAGTTCAGCATCAACGTGGCCTTGACCGTGAGCACCTCGTGCCACCAGTAGGCAGGCATGAAGAACACGTCTTGCGGCCCCAGCTCAATGACGTGCGGAGTCGCCCGCCGGTACAGAGGAAACGCGCGTCGGTCGACTTCGCCGGTCTTTCGAATTTGCGAATAGTTTCGGCCTCGTTGGCCCGACGTTTCGCGCGAGAGGTACGGCGCGTCGCTCGGCGCGAAGAGCGTGAAGCGCTTGACCCCGTCGAGCTGAATGACGAGGTTGTGCATGTGGTCTTGGTGCAGTGGGGTGTGCGCGCCGGCCGAACCGAGCCAGACGTTGGGCTTCAACAAGCCGGGGGCCCGGTCGACCGGTGTCTTGGGCAGTCGGGGCGTCAGGCAGGGCGGTACCGGTTGCTGCGCGAGGTACCAGGTCGCGCCCTCTTCACCCAGGCAACGAACGAGCTCAGCCAAGGGCGCGTGGCCCTTTTCGCCGGTTGCCTGGTTGGTGACGTACACCTCGGTGTCGGCGCCCAGGGCTTCGACGTCGGCGAGCGTGAGCCGGGCTCGGGCGGCTCCCCGGGCGATGACGGGCACGCCCGCCGCCCACACCGCCCGCCAACTGCGAGGAGCCCCTTGGAATTCACGAATGCGAGCGACCATGGCGTCAGCCCTCGCGGTCAGGCAGTTGAACGACGCCGGTCATGAGCGGCACCACGCGGCCACCGACGTACACCTGACGTTCTTCGTCGACCCGCAACGAGAGCACGTTGAGCCGCCCCACCTCGTGGCCCTGCTCGACCCGCGCGGCCAGCGGCAGCGGGCGGTTCTGGGCCAACAACCAACCGCCCAGGTTGGCACACGCACTGCCCGTACCCGGGTCTTCGCGAAGCTCGCCCAAGTGGTCCCAGAAGAAGCGCACGTGAAACCCCGTGGGCGTGGGCGCGAAAACATAAATCGACACGTTGCCCGCCCGGTTGCGCGGCAGCGAGCCTTGGGGGCGGCAGCGGCGAACCGCCGCCACGTCGCGCAGTGGCACGAGCAAGTGCTCGGTGCCCGTCGTGACCCAGCGCGCCCCGGGCAACACGTCACCCGGGTCGAGCCCCAGCGACGGCGGGTCGACGACGTCGGTGTACGTGGGGCGGGCGCTGCGCAGCTCGAACCGGTCGCCTTGGGAGGTGACCTGAATGGGGCCCACCTTGAGCTCGAGGGTGAAGGCCGAGCCCAACTTGAATGGCAACTGGCTCAACACGTACGAGGTGCCGAGCGTGGGGTGCCCGGCGAAAGCCATTTCGTACCCCGGGCTGAAAATGCGCACCCGGGCCGCGGCGTTCGGGGTCGTGGCGGGCCAAATGAACGTCGTTTCAGACAGGTTGAATTGGTCGGCCAGGGCCTGCTGTTCGGCGTCGCTCAAGCCTCGCCCGTCTTCGAAAACCGCGAGCGGGTTGCCGCCGAAGGTCGATTCGGCAAACACGTTGACGACGTGAAACCGGTAAGAGCGCATGGTGGCGCGGAGCGTAGCCCACCATTCGTGCACGAGGGGTGGCGTCAGGGCCACGGCTCAAGTACGTCAAAGCCACGCACATGCCCGACCAAGCCCCCAGCGATTGGAAAGCCGCCTTGGGCTGGGCCGACGACTTCGAGCGCGCGTTCGCTCCGTACGGGGCCAAGGGGCTCGAACCCGCCAGGGTCATTCTCGTCTCGCGCAAGACGCTGCGGGTCGTCTCCCGCCGCGGCGAACACTGGGCTCGCACCAGCGGCAGCCTCATTCACCGAGCCGACAACGCGGGCGAATGGCCGGTCGTGGGCGACTGGGTGGCCGCACGGGTGCCCGACGCGGGCGAAGCGCTGGTGCATGCGGTGCTGCGGCGGCGCACCGCGTTCACCCGAAAAGTCGCCGGCAACAACGCGGTGCCACAGGTGCTGGCGGCGAACATCGACGTGGCGCTCATCGTCATGGGGCTCGACCCCGACTACAACGTGCGGCGGCTCGAGCGTTACCTGACCCTCGCGTGGGACAGCCGCGCAGCCCCCGTCGTCGTGCTCAACAAACGCGACCTCATCGACGACGCCGAATTGGCCGAAGTGCTCGAAGACGTGAAAGCCATTTCACGTGACACGCCGCTGTTCGTCGTCAGCGCGCTCAACGACGAAGGCCTGGGCCCGCTGAGAGAAAAGACGGGCTACGGCCAAACCATCGCCCTGCTCGGTTCGTCGGGCGTCGGCAAATCGACTTTGGTCAACCGCCTGGTCGGCACCGACGTCATGAAAACGGGAGACACCCGCGACGACGGCAAAGGCCGGCACACCACCAGCCAACGCGAGCTGCTGTTGTTGCCCAGCGGGGGCGCCGTCATCGACACGCCGGGGCTGCGCGAAGTGCAGTTGTGGGAAGGCGCCCGCGGCCTCGACAAAGCGTTCGACGACGTCGAGGCGCTGGCGGCCCAGTGCCGGTTTTCAGACTGCCGGCACGACGCCGAGCCCGGCTGCGCGGTGAAAGCGGCGCTCGACGACGGCTCACTCGAATATGGCCGCTTCGAGAGCTGGCGCGAATTGCAGAGAGAAATCGAGCGATTGCAGCTGGTGCCGAGTGAGCGAGGCCGCCCCGAAAGCAAGCGGCGCTCGCGCGTGGGCCACGGCAAGTCGCCCAAGACCCGGTGACCGCGAACATCACGAGCCGCGCCTCGCGGGTCGATGGCGGGCGGTGCGAAACCTTTTCTTGGAGATTCAGCCCGACCGGCCCTGTGGCTCTGTTCGTTCTGTTTGGCACGTCGAGCATCGTGGTTGGTGCGCTTGCGGCGGCTTTGGCCGTCGCCTCCGCGCGTCGGTGAGCGAGAGCTCGCTTCTCCGCGCGCGTTTGCACCTTCGGCGCACTCCGTACGTGCTCCGGGGCGGCTGAGACGGCTGACCTGCGGCGCTGGTAGCTCAGCCGCGCAAAGTCATCGCCGTGACTGCCGATCGTCGAAGGGCTCCGGGGCCGCGAACGCAGCGCGGTTCAGCTTGTGAAAACATCTCCGTTCAACCGGGGCGGCACTTCACCGAACGTTGCTCGCGCCAGCATCTCGTTCTGCCATTTCTCATTCGAGCCGAGCTCGAGTGCAGGCGTTCAGAAGACCCCGAAACACCTGAGGGCGACTGAAGGTGGCGCCGGCCCTCTTTTTTGACGCGCTCCAGGCGCGGGGTACCGTCGTCGGCATGAACGAGAAACGAAGCACCGAGCGAACCGACACCGAACACGTGCAGGTGAACGTCACCGACATCGAGAGCGGCGTCGAATTCGACGCCCACGTTCGCAACCGGTCGGCCGAAGGGCTGCAGTTTCTGTCTCGGCTCGAGCCCGTGGTCGGCGCCGACCTGACCGTCTCGTTCAAGGAGCAGGCCGGCGCCGAAATGCAGGTCTTGCGCGTCGAGCGCCACGCCGCGGGCTACTCGGTCGCGGGCCGGTTGCGCCTCGCCGTCAGTCACGCTCGTTCAGCAGGTACCGATTCGAAATCGCCTTGAACGAAAGCGGGCCCGCCAACACCGTCGACCGCAGTTCGTTCACCGGTCGAACGACGACCCCTTCACGCTGGGTGTTGGTGCCCTCGTAGGTGCCTTCGGCCTTTTCGAGCAGCGAGGCCACGGTCTCATCGAACGCTGGCCCCTCGAAAGCGACCGGCACTGGCCGCAGCGCGTGCTCACGGCAAAAGGCGCGAAGCTCGGAGTCGACCAGCGCACGCCGCTCGACCTGGTCGTACACGTTGAACACGAACAGGTCTTTGTCCACCAGCCCGGCTGGGTTCTTCTGAATGCCGGGCCCCACGACTTCACCCTGAACGGCGAAACGCGGGTGGGCCTTGAGCACGTCGGGCAGTCGGTACTTTCGCGCGACATGCCAGTAGAGGTTCTCGCCTTCGAGAATCGAATGGTTTCGCCCACACGCGTGAAACTCGCCGTCGACCAGCGCGAACGTCGAACTGGTGCCGTCCATTTTCACGGTGGCGACGTAGGGGTGGCCGCGCAGCTCGTCGAGTACGGCGGGCACCGACTGCACGCGCATTTCGTCGGTCTTGGGTATGCCGGCAGGAAAGCCGGCCCGCCAGTCACCCATGCCCGAAGGCGCCGGAGGCTCGTACTTGGTGACGCCGAGCCGCGCGGTGACGTCGTCGCCTTCGCGAGCGTCAGGCAGTCGGGCGGCGCTCAGCGGCACCAGCAGCCCTTGAGACAACGTGCCGCGCAGCTGCAGCGTGCGAATGCGAAAATGGGCGGGCCGCGCCACGCGCTCGGTGGCGTTCTTCGGCTGCCACAGCCAGGCGAACGTTTCGCTGTCTGGAGGCACCGCGTCGATTTCGAAGTACACCGCCAGCTCGCCTTCGCGCAGCTCGCCCTTCTTGATGACGCACTGCCACCCGGCGACGTGCGCGAGCTCAATGCGCTCGGCGTTGGCGATGGGAGCGACCCGGGTGACGCGAACGACCGAAGCCAATGTTCTTTGCACGACGCACCTCTTGGTTGAGAGAGCGACGACGTTGAACCGCCCCGGGGCCTGACGCGAAAGGCGCGCTACACCTTCTCGGCCTGAGCGCGACCAAACAACCCCTCGGGGCGCAACAGCAACACCACGATGAGAAAGCCGAAAGCCACGGCGTCGCGCCAGCTCGACGCGGTGTACCCGACCACGAATTCTTCACACAGCCCCAACGCGAGCGCCCCCACGACGGCGCCGGGCAAATTGCCGATGCCGCCAATGACGGCCGCGACGAACGCCTTGAGGCCCACGTACATGCCCATGAGCGGCTGAATCGACTTGTCTTTGATGGCGTAGAGAATGCCTGCGCCGGCGGCCAGCGCGCTGCCCAACATGAACGTCATGGCGATGACGGTGTCGACCGGTATGCCCAACAACCCCGCGGTGCGGTGGTCGTGGCTCACCGCTCGCATCGCCTTGCCGAAGCGGGTGCGGTACACCAAGAACTGCAGCGCTCCCATCAGCGTCACGGCAATGGCGAGGCTGATGATCTGCCAGTTCCACAGAATGACGCCGTTGTCGCTGTCGCCCAGCTCGAGCCACCGCGACGGCACGATGATTTCAGGAAACCGGCGCGACGAGGCGCCCGGCAAAATCGTGAACTCGTGGCCACCGATGGTGACCGACCAGTCGAGCTGAAACCCGTACGACAGCGCAAAGCTGATGCCAATGGCGGTGATGAGCGCGGTCAACCGGGGCTTCTCACGCAACGGCCGGTACGCGAAGCGCTCGATGACGAACCCCATGGCGGCGCACGCGGCCATCGACACGGCGAACACGGCGAGCGCACCCGGTATGGTGGCCGCGAAGTCTCGGCCCAGCAAAAACGCCACCGCGTACCCGACGTAGACACCGACCATCATCACGTCGCCATGCGCGAAGTTGATGAGCTTCAGCACGCCGTACACCATGGTGTACCCGAGCGCGACCAGCGCATAAATGGTGCCGGCCGCGAGCCCGTTGATGACGTGCTGAAGAAATTCGTACATGGGTTACGGCGCCACCGTGGCCACGTATTTGAACTTGCCGCCTTCAATTTTCAAGACGACGGCCGGCTTCACCGGGTTGCGGTTTTCGTCGAGGGTGATGGTGCCCGCCACGCCCGGGTAGTCTTTCGTCTTGGCGATTTCGTCGCGCAAGGTCGGGCCGCTCAGGTCGGCCGCGCGCTTCATGGCGTCAATGGCCACGCGCGCCGAGTCGTACCCCAGGGCGGCCAACGAGTCGGGCACGGTCTTGAACTTCTCGTTGTAACGCTTGATGAAGTCTTGCACGCGCGGGCTCGGGTCGTCGGCCGAGTAGTGGTTCGACACGTAGCTGCCTTCGACCGCGCTGCCCCCCAACTCGAAGAGCTTGGCGCTGTCCCAGCCGTCGCCGCCCATCATGGTGACCTTGATGCCCAGCTCTTTGGCCTGCTCGGCGATGATGGCGACGTCTTGGTAATACCCGGGCACGTACAAGCCTTCGGCCTTCAACTTCTTGATGTTGGTCAGCTGGGCGCGAAAGTCGGTGTCGCCCTTCGAATACGCTTCGACCCCAACGATGCTGCCGCCCATTTCGGCGAACTTGCGCTGAAACACTTCGGTCAGCCCGTCAGAATAGGCGCTCTTCTTGTCGGTCAAAATCGCCACGCGGCTGAACTTCAGTTCTTCTTTGGCGTACTTCGCCATCACGTAGCCCTGAAACGGGTCGAT
>JBGAIY010000610.1:0-3758 GCA_044225205.1 Myxococcaceae bacterium
TGAGAAAACAGCATGAACGGTCGTTTCGAGGCGGGCCCTCGCTGCCCCGGCGCGGCGAGCATCGCCCCACTAAGAAAAGCACGAACGGTCGTTTCGAGACGGGCCCTCACCGCCCCGGCGCGGGCGAGCCATCGCCCACTGAGAAAAGCACGAACGGTCATTTCGAGGCCGCGCTCGCTCCGGCGCGGCGAGCCATCGCGCCACTGAGAAAGCACGAACGGTCGTTTCGAGGCGGGCCCTCGCTGCCCCGGCGCGGCGAGCATCGCCCCACTGAGAAAAGCACGAACGGTCGTTCGGCGCCGCGCCTGCGGCACCGCCCGTCGCATCAACTCCTCATGTGCTCACGCGGTTCGGTGACCCCGACCGCCGTGACTCGGCGCAACGTGTTGGCGGGCATGCGCGACCAGCGAAGAAAGCACGACCGTTCGTACGCTCGTACGCCACGAGCGCCCAGCAGCGAAACGCCCAAAGTGAGAAAGGTCTCCAGCGCCCCGCTCGCCCGCGACGGCACCATCGGCCTGCGACCGAAAAGCCCTTCTCCGCGGTGCCGTTCACCTGCGACAGACTCGGCATCGCGCAGCGACAACAGAGCCCAACCGCGCGACCATCTCTCGGCTGCGCGCGTCACTCCGCGCACGACGCGAGAATCAGCACGACCGTTCGTTCTATTGCACTCACGGCCAAGAATGCGTTGGTGTCGGTGCGCAGGGCCGGGCGCGCCGTCGACGTAGCGAGGCGAGGCGAGGCGCTAACGAATGGCAGCCCGTCGGGCGTTTCCGGCCAGGCGCAACGTCAACACTGTGAGTCGAGCACCGCCCCGGCCCAACCGCGGCCACCTCAAGAGGGCCGGTTCGGGAGGTTGCTCTCAGGGGTGCGGCTGAGGTGGGCGATGGTCGCACTCAGCGCCGTCGTCGTGCCGGGCGCAGCGGCAAAGTTCACCTGAGCTGATCTGCGCTTTGCTTGCGAGACCTCAATCAAATGCGCGGGTTCGGCCGCGAAACCAGCTCAACAGCTGAACTTGGGGTTAGGGCAACGGCCCGAAGCCAGCGTCGACCGTTTGGGCCAAGAAATTGCCCGTGAGCGTTCGGTTGAAGCCGAGGTCGCCACCGGTCGACTCGAAGAGCATCGAGAAGTTGCCGCGGGTGACGCCTCCAGGCACGCCGCCGCTCGTGACGTAGAAGTCTCCCTTTTTGACCCGGGGCATCAGTCGTACGGGCTCGCCGCCGGGGGCCGTGGCGACGCTCGTGCGCGGGTGCCCTTCGGCGTAGTCGCCCTCGAGCGGCACCCGGGTGCCCGGCTTCAAGTTCACGCCCACCAACGACACCGACACCCGAACGACGACGTCGTAGAACACGCCGCGGTTGCGGTAGTACGTGACCTGAATCGCTTCGTCGTTGCGGTAGACGTCGGAGGTCGACACGTCGAGCGGTATCACTTCGCCCAAGCTGCCACCCAACACGTTGTCGGGGCCGCAGCCGAGCAGCAACAACCCTGCGACCAACCAGCTTCGGGGCGCCTTCATTTTTCGACCGCCAGCATGAGCACGCCCGCCGTGGGGTTCACCTTGGCCGTCGAATCGAGTGACGACGGCGTGCGGTACGCCACCACCCGCTTGCCGCTCGCGAAGAACGCGAGTTTCGGAGACCACCCGCCGCCCACGTCGACCACCGTTTCTCTCCAGTTGCCGCCAATTCGTTGGGTGACGCGCAAATCGTCTTCGCCCTGCAAGCAGCTCGACTCGGGCACGCCGCTTCGTGGAGAGCACGTGTAAAACGCAATGGCCGGCTCGTGGTTGACGGGGTCCATCGCCAGGGAGGGGTTCCAGCCTCCGGTGCCGGTGCCGAACACGCTGTCGGGCACGGTCCACGTGTCGCCAGTCTTCGAGTGCAGGTAACTGAGCTGGTTCGTGCCCAGGTCGGTGTAGGCCACGCCGTACCCGTCACCGGTGGGCGTGCCGTCGTACGCGAGGCTCGCGCCGCTCATGGTGTTCGACACGGTCACGAGCGGCTTCGTCGGCGTCCACGTGCCGTCGGTGGCGTTGCGCCGTTGAAAGAAGACGTTTTGCCCTGACGTGGCGGCGCCGCCGAAGGCCGAGTCGTACACGACCGCCGGTTGGTCGTCGGCGCCAATGGCCAACTGAATTCGCCCGCCGTACGCCTGCTTGTGGTCGCCGGTGAGGCAGCGACGCGTGAGTGATTTTTCGCCCCCACCTTCCATCAGCTCCACGTCAGACGAGGCCCAGTCTTGTTGAAACTCGCCGCTGTGGCCGTCGCGAAAGCTCACGTACATTTTGCCCGTCGAGTCGAACACGAGGCTCGACCACAGCCCGGGCAAAAACCCCACGTCGATGGGGCTGCAGGGAGGCGGCGCGGAGTCGACCGCGATTTGAACCTCGGTCCACGTGCCTCCGACTCGGCGCATGACGGCGGCGTCGCTCTGAAACCAGAAAATCGACTTGCCGACCATGAAGCCTGGGTCTCCGCCCAAGAATGCCACCACCGGCTCGTGCGACTTCGGGTCGAACGCCAGCGACAGCCCCACCATGCGCTGCACCACCCGCAACTTCTCGGGGGCCGCAATCGTGCCCTTGTTCCACTCGACGTACTGGAGGTCGTAGTTCGGCGTCTGGCCGCCACCTCCGTCGACTCCTTCTGACGTGCCGTTCGGCGTGAAGTACGCCACCCCCACCCGCTCGGCCACCGGGTCGACCGCCATCGCGTAGTACACCGTTTCGCGCGCATTCGCGTCGAGGGTGAACAGCGTAAACGCGGGCTGATCGCCGCCTCCGCCGCCTGAACCTCCGCCTTTGTTCCCGCCGCCTCCGGTGCCCCCTCCTTCTTCGCTGGGGCAACCACTGAGCGCCACCACTCCCACCGATGAGGCGAGCGTGAGCGGCAACGACCCGAGCACCATCAGGCACAGCGTCTTCACAATTGGTTTCATGGCTTCATTCGACCTTTGGCCCAGTTCGCAGTGATCACGAACGACAGAACCCTTCCCGGCCTTGAACTGAAATGACGACATCGTAGCGAATTCTCAGGCGAAGTCTCGAGGGCAAACGCCCTCCCCACCTGTGGTGGGCAGACCACCCCAGCGTGTGGGTGCCGTCAGCACCCCGTCAACTTCTCGGCCGTTCGGCGCCTTCATTTTTCGACCGCCAGCATGAGCACGCCGGCCGTGGGGTTCACCCTGGCGTTCGAATCGAGTGACGACGGCGTGCGGTACGCCACCACCCGCTTGCCGCTCGCGAAGAACGCGAGTTTCGGAGACCACCCGCCGCCCACGTCGACCACCGTTTCTCTCCAGTTGTTGCCAATTCGCTGGGTGACGCGCAGCTCGTCTTCGCTCTGCAAGCAGCTCGACTCGGGCACGCCGATTCGCGGAGAGCACGTGTAAAACGCAATGGCCGGCTCGTGGTTGACGGGGTCCATCGCCAGGGAGGGGTTCCAACCTCCGGTGCCGGTGCCGAACGCGCTGTCAGCGGCCCACGTGTCGCCAGTCTTCGAATGCAGGTAGGTGAGTTGGTTGGCCTCCAAGTCGGTGAAGGCGACGCCGTACCCGTCACCTCCGGGCGTGCCGTCGTACGCGAGGCTCGCCCCGCTCATGGTGTTCGACACGGTGGCCAGCGACTTCGTCGGCGTCCACGTGCCGTCGGTGGCGTTGCGCCGTTGAAAGAAGACGTTTTGCCCCGTCGTGGCCGCGCCGCCGAAGGCCGAGTCGTACACAACGGCCGGTTGGTCGTCGGCGCCAATGGCCAA
>JBGAIY010000611.1:0-3758 GCA_044225205.1 Myxococcaceae bacterium
TTCTCTTCGGGCTTCGGCGGCGCGATGAGCCGCACGGCCACCGGCATCACGTTCTTGCCTTCGAAGTCGGCCGACTCGGGCCGGTCGGCCGCAATGGTGAACATGGTGAACGTGCCGCCGAAGAGCAGCACCATGAAAATGGCCAGCCACGGCAGGTTCTTGAGCGGGTTGACGAACGGCCGCGGTATCGGCGGTTGCACGTACGCCACCAAGGTCATGTCGTCGGTGCCGGTGAAGCGCACCGCGTGCCCCGCCGCCAGGGTGATGAACCGCTTTTGGTCGGCCCCCACCTCGAGCGAGCTGCTCTCGACCGGGTAGAAGTTGCCGTCTTGCGCCTTGCGCTCGACCGCCGCCGAGGGCGGCACGAACACCCGGTACATGTCGCCGCTCTTCTCAGCGAAGACGAACGGCTGACCTTCGAGCGAGAACCCCCACAGCGGCATCGGCGCTTCGTCGTCTTCTCGACCGATGAGCTTCTTCTTCGGGTCGATTTTGTTGAACGACTTGGCGTATTTGCGCACCTCGCCCCAGTACGATTCAACGAACAGGCACGGGCGGCCCTTGCCGTCAGACTGCGGTATCGACGGCACGGGGCGGTGCTTCGGCCCCGAGCGGGCCACCGCCGCCGACTGCTTCGAGGCGGGCTTGGTTGCGTGCTTCTCTTTTTCTCGGTCGTTTCGCTTCGCCTGTGGCGCGGGGGCCGGAGGAGGCGTGGGCGCGCGCGGCGGTTCGATGAGCGCCGGCCGGGCGGCCATGGTCGCCGCGGCGTCGTGCTCTCCCAGCTCGACCGCTTCGGTCTTTTCGTCGTCGTCGCCCAACTGCACCGGGCGCAAGTACGCCGCGTTGCGATTCGCCGGAGCCGGTGACGACTGTGGGGCCGCCGTCATGCGCCGCGACGACACGACGGTGGCCGAACCACCGCCCTTGCCGCCTTGCGCCGCGGGCGGGTTCGACACCGGCGGTGCCACGGGGGCCGAACGCGCGGGCACGGGCACCGGTTTCACCGCGGGCGCCACGGCCGGCGGCGAATTGCCGAGCAGCGCCGCCACTTCGGGCGCCACCGCCGGCTTCGCCGCGGGCTTTTGCGCCAGCACCCGCACCTTCAGGGTGAACGGCCCGCACGAAATTTCGTCGACCGGGCGCACTTCGCACGCGTTGACCCGGTGGCCGTTGACAAAGACGGCCCCCGACCCCGCGTCTTGAATGGCCGCCCGGCCGTTTTGAAAGAACAACGTCGCGTGGTTCGCCGCGACCGTGGCGTCGTCGAGCTTCAAGTCGACACCGTCGTGCGAGCCGAGCGTGTACTGGCCCGGCACGAACACTTCGGTGCCGACGAGCAGCCCGTCGCGCAGAATCACGACTTGGAGCACGGAGGGTTGACCGCTCAAGAGACGCTCCTTCGCAGCGCACTGAAAAACTTGACCATCGAGGGCATGAAACGCCTCACGTCAACTCAGCTGTCGTACAAAGACCCGACGATCTCATCGCGAAAGTTCTCGCGCTTTTTGATCATCGAACGAACCTTCAATTCTTTACGGTCGTACAAATAGACCGCACCCGATTTGTTCGACTGGCCCTGAATCAGCCGATCATCGAAGTCGATGCGCGTGGGGCCGCGAACCTGCGGGCCACCCGAATCGCCCCCGGCCGGCGCGGCGTCACCGCCCGACGAAGAGCCATTCAACGGAGTCGACTTCTTGGGAGCAGCGGGAGCGGGCACGGCGGCAGCAGGAGCCTTTTTCTTAGGCGCTGCGACCGCTGAACCGGCCACCACCACGACGAGCGCTGAAAACGCGAGCAGAATCGGGCGCATGGGATTGACGAGACTTAAGCGAACGCCGTGCCGAACCGTCAAGGTATACACACGAGAGGTGTGGGTGCCCGCCGACATGTCGCACGGGGGGCACGCACTACGATCTGGGGTGGAGTCTCCCCCCATGAGGGACCTGAAGTGACCGAGCCACGACATTTTTCGAACCTCGCTGTTGTCATTCTTGCCGCCCTGGCGGCGACGTCCAGTTGTAAGCCCGACACCACCGGCCACAGCTCCGTTCCTCCGGTGCGCGTCGACGCCGGCCCGCCTCGGCCCAAGCTGCTCTCGGCGGGCCCCAAGCTCTTGTCGAACCAGACCTCGCAGCCCGTCTCGGTACTCGGCGAACGGCTCGTCACAGGTCTGTCGCTTCGGCTGGGGGCCCCGGTCAACCGCGCGTTTCCGTTGACGGTTCTCGACGAACGCCATGCGTACACCCGGCTGCCCGCCGGCCTCGAGTTCGGCAGCTCGTCTGAAGTGCTCGTCACGGCAACCCTGAGCGACGGTGAAGGCGAAGCGGCGCTTCGCTTCGTCGCCGACACCACTTTCCCCGACCTGACCTCAACCTTCCTCGCCTCCGACGGCCAACACCTCTTCATCGCCTCCGCACCCGAAGACCGCGTCTACGCCGTCGACCTCAAGGCCCGCACCACCTCCGCCCTCTCCGTCGGCGACGGCCCCTCGGCCCTCACCGGGTGGAAAGACGAACGTGGGCAAGAGTGGGTTCTGGTCGTACACCAGTACGTCAGCGAGCTGCGCCTGCTGAGCGTCGACGGCCAGCACACGAAGACCTGGCCCGCGCCGGCCAACGCGAGCGGCGTCGCGGTCGACGCCAAGCACCACGTCGCTTTCGTCGCCGAACAGGCGCGCGATTCGGTGACGGCCCTCTCGCTCACCGACGGCAAGACGCTCTGGCGCACCGTGGTCGCGCCCAACCCGCGCGAGCTGGCCGTCACCTCCAAGGGCCTCGCCGTCGGCTCTCTGCAGACCGGTGAAATCGAGTGGCTCGACCTGGCCACCGGCAAGGTGCTCGCGACCTGGCAGCCCAAGCCCGGCACGCCCATTGTCGGCGGCCATACCGAGAAGTTCGCGAAGTACGTCATGAACGGCACGTCTCCACGCGGCCTGGCTTTCAGTGAGAAAGCGCAGAAGCTCTTCGTTTCGAGCATTGGCCCCAACATCGGCCCCAACCCCGAAAAGATGGAGGTCAGCATGAACGGCGGCGTCGCCTCGGTCGACTTCGCCAAGGGCTGGCAGCGGCACTTGGGCTTCGGCGCCGGAGTCACCGAGGCCCTCGCGCTCGACGACGCCCGCGGCCTGCTCTACGCGAGCGACGTGTCGTTGGGCCTCGTGCGCGTGCTCGACGTGAAGAAGCTCACCCACCCGAGCGACGCGCTCGCCGCGAAAGCCGTGCTGCAAGAATTGGAGTTGCCGCCCCCGCCCGATTTTCCCCGGGTGCGCGACGAGAGCGACTTCGGGGTGAAGGGCCGGGCCACCGTGGCCTTGCACTCGGGGCCCAAGGCGCTGGCGTTGTCGGCCGACGGCAAGACGCTCTTCGTCGTCAACCGGTACACGGGCCAGGTGGCCACGCTCGACGTGAGCCAGGCCGCGCAGGGCAAAGCCACCTGGCAGGGCCAGTTTCGCGTCGTCGACACGCTCGGCCAAAAGTCACGCCGCTTGGGCCAGGTGCTCTATTTCGCCGACTTGGGCCGCACCGCCATGAGCTGCGACGCGTGCCATCTCGAAGGTCACACCGAGGGCGTGCTGTTCGAAAAGACGATGCCGCTTCGCATTTACCGCTCACCCACGGTGCGCGGCAGCCGAGAGACCCCGCCGTTCTTCACGCCGGCGTCGACCCACAGCATGGGCGAAACCATGAAAGTCGTCGGAGGTCGCAACCGCTTTCACAACCCCAACCCCACGCCCCAAGAAATCGAAGACCTGACCC
>JBGAIY010000033.1:0-31297 GCA_044225205.1 Myxococcaceae bacterium
GCGGGTGGGCGTCGCGGGCAAGGGTTGGCTGACGCAGCGACCGGCTCGGCACGCGGCGGCGTACGTCAGCGGCGGGCACTGGGCGGTCGCGCAGTCGGGAGTCGCGCAGTCTTGGCTGAGACATTGGCGGGCGTGGCGGTTGGCTTCGACCGACGTCATGGGTTGGAGCGCCGGGCAGCATTCGGCGGTGCAACAGGGGCCCCGCACCCCCAAGGTGCAGTCTCGGTCAGAGGCACACTCGGCGACGACGGCGCTCGGCCGGCGGGGCCCAACATCGGTCAACAGCGTGGCGACGAGAACCCAGGTGGCGAGCATGCACGGGGGTATACACCCGCAGCTTGGGCGAAATTCACTCCGAACGTGTTCAGCGCAGCACGTGCAACAGCCACGGCAGCAACCGGCCGCTCGTCACGAGGCCCATGTGGTCGAAACGCTCGTCTTGAAAATACAGCACCGACGCCGACCGCACGGGCGCGGGCAATTCGTCGAACAGGTACGGCAGGTCGTCGAGGCGCACGGCCTTGGGGTGCTTGCGCAGAAACCATTCGGTGTGCTGCTGGGTGTCGAACCCGACGAGCACCAGCTGCCGCGAGGCTTTGTCGGCGACGGTGGCCCACTTGGTGAAGTCGTCGTCTCCGCCGTAGAGGCCGTCGACCAAAATCACCTTTTCAATGGCGTCGTGGTCGAGCCATTCGACGACGGTGCGGTACCCGCCCGAATGCGCGATGACAATCACCGGGCCGGTGGGTCGCGGCCACTTGGTTCGCTTTTCGACCGCGGCGAAGAGCGCCTCCAAATCTTTCCAAATGACGGGGTCGGTGCGGCCCGAACGGGTCTCGGGCACGATGAACAGCGCATTTCGGGCGGAGTCGCGAAACTGCGTCGGCAGCGCGTGCTCGAGCATGGCCCGGTCGACGTCGGTGTAGAACCCGTGCAGGTACACCACCGTCGCCGCGTTTTCTTTTCGGTACGAGCGGGGGCGCCACACGTGCACCGCACCCTGGTCTTTCGTGCCGAAGCGAACGTACTGGCCGTCTTCGAGCAGTTCGCTCACGTACTCGCGTTCGCTCGTGTTGCGAATGGCGAGCTGCATGGGGGTGGGGCCTTCGTCGCTTTGGGCGAGCACCACCAACGCGAGAAGCGAAATCACTTCTTCGGGGCCGGCGTTTCGGTGGGCGCGGGGGCCGGGGGGGGAGCGACCGGCGCGGGGGCCGGGGGCGAAGCTTCTTTGGCTCGCTGGGTCACGAGCATGTGTTTCGACAGGTTCTTGTCGAGGTACCCGTAGCGAAATGACAGTGGCTTGGCCTTCGCCCAGAGCTTGCGAAAGTCTTCGTTGTAGGTGGCGTTGGCGTTGAGAAACGACTCGGCGAAGCGGCCGTAGGCTTGTTGCTCGAAGCCAGCCTTGGTCGCGAACTTGGGAGGAATGCCCGTGGAGTCAGAGACCATGAACTGCATGTGGTTGAGCAGAAAGTCGCGAATGGTCGAAAAATTGTCGCGCCACAGCAAGTAGCTCGCGGCTTTGGTCATGGCGACGACGGGGCCCTTGGTTTCGAGGTGTTTCTTGAGGGGCTCGTCTTTGCCGAAGTGGTCGTCGTCGAGGTTTTCGGCGAAGTGCCGGTGAATTTTGCGCGCGGTGTCGCCCTTCTTCACGAAGGTGAGTTCGACGTTGTCGAAGGCCTCTGAAAAGTCGGGAGACACCCACGACTTGTGCAACAGCTGGGCTTCTTTGCTTTCGAGCGCGTCGAGCTCGGTCTTGGTGAGGCCGCGCAGGCTGCCGTCGGCGTTGGGTTTCACGTAGCGCAGGCCGACGGGCTCGTACCCGTGCACCGCGAGGCCGATGAGAAAGAAGCACAGCTGGCCGGGCAGTTCGCCGCGCTGGCCCTTCATCAAGTTCTCGGTCTTCGAATCATTGGCGACCAACAGGCCCATTGACGTCGAGCGAATGAGCGCGAGGGAGGTGCGCAGCTGCTCTTTGGTGATCTTGGTGAGTCGGCGCGGGTCGCCGGCATGCTCGAGCGACATGGTCGTGTATTCGGTGGCCTCGGGGTACGTGGTGAGGGCCGAGATCAGGTCTCCGCCGCCGAACGGGTAGACCACGGTCTTGGGCAGCCCCTGCGGCTTGAGGTCTTGAATGAAGGGCATCGCCTCCTTCACCCAGGTCGAGCGGTACTTCTCGATGCGTTTTTCGAGCTCTTTGCAGTGCTCTTCGACCACCTTCGCGTCGAGCCCTTCGGGCAACGGCTCATCACCCGAGCACGCGACGACGCGAAAGAGTTGCTTGGCTTCTTTGGTGAAATCGAGCGCCGCTTCGGGGGGAGCCGATGCCGGAGCCGGAGCCTGGGTGAGCACCACCGCCGTCAACAATGCGAGCATGGGCGACCGCTTAGCATGCTTCTTTCGAATTCGCCGTAACACGTGAATATTGCTGACCACTTGGCACCATGTAGGGCCAACATTCACCTTTCCAGATACCCGGTGTTGAGAAGCTCCGCCGCTAACGACCGGAGCCCCGATGTACCCCGAAGCCGCGCTCACGTTGATTGACCGTTGTCGCCAGGGAGATCAACGCGCCTGGAGCGAGCTGTACGACGAGCACTTCGACTTCGCCCGGCACACGGCGCGGAGGCTGGGGGCACCGGAGGCCGACCTCGATGACGCGGTGCAAGACGCATTTCAGGTGGTGTGGCGGCAGCTGCGGCATTTCACGCATGGCCGCTTCACGACGTGGCTCTTTCGCATTGTCGCGAACGTGGTCTCTGAGCGGCTGCGCAAGAAACGTGTGCGCGACTCGTTCGCAAGTTACGTGGGCTTGACCTTCGAAGTGGCCACCGGCCCCACCCACGGCCGCGTTGAAGCGCGGCAGCTGCTGAGCCGGCTCAGCCCGGTGCTCGAGTCGCTCGGCCACGAGAAAGAGCGGGTGTTTTCGTTGTACGAATTCGAGGGCTGCACCCACGCCGAAATCGCCAAGCGCACGAATACGAAAGAGCAGACCGTGCGCACCCGGTTGCACTACGCCCGCCGTGACCTCGAGCGCATGGCGCTGCGCCTCGACCTGTTGCCCTGAGGGTACTGGGGTCACGCGTTGTTCTTGGTCGTTGGTTGTGCTTTTTTGAAAGCGCATCGGCCATGACGCTCCCGCTCAAATTGTTGAACCTGACGTATCGACAGACCCGGCTCCCAGTCGAAGCGGGCCCTTTGTTCAAAGTCCTCCAACGGGGAGACTCACTGAGCGCCGAACAGTTCGGTCTGGCCCAGCAGCTGCTGAATCAGGTGGGCAAACAACCGGTGCCCGAAGAGCTGATCACCGCCGTTGGTGGGCGCAACGTCGTCATTCCCCATCTGTCGGGTGAGGGGCTCCAGACTTACGCCCAAGCGGTCGTGCCGAACACGGTCGAGATTTTGTTTCACCCCAACATTCACGGCTCGATGCGAGTCGGCAACCAGTGGTTCGACTTCACCAACAACGACGCGTGGACGCACGTCGCCGGCACGGTCAACAACGTGAGCACCGCCAAGCGCGTGGGTGACATCTTGCGCAAGTACCCCAACGGTGAAGGCCAACAGGGCGCCATCGGGGTGAACTATTTCTTGCCTCCCTCGCGCATCAACCAGCTTCGAAAAACATTGGCGGCCGAAGTGCGGGGCTTGCAGCTCCCTTCACGGGGTCGCAGCTGGGCCAACCAAGACCCGAACACCCACACCTGTCTGAGTGCCGCGACGTCGCTGCTCGAACGGCATGCTCCAGAGTTGGGCATACCGACCATCTGGGGGCCGGAGTTCTTTGCCAATCAGCTCGGTGGCAAGGCACCCGACCAAGCCACCTACGCCGGTTTCGTGACCCACCCCGCGCAGAGCTACCAAGCCGCGCGGGCGACGGCGGGCGGCAACCCGCGAGCGGCGCTGGTGAGCCTGTACGTGCCCGAGAACAACCCGGTGCCCTTTGACGCCCAGGCTTTGGCTCGCCTGGTGGGCTGAGCGGGCCCCGCGCCCGACCTTGGCACAGGGGTCGCGCTGCTGCTGGCCACCTCGGCGAGCGCGGTTGTGGTACGACCTTGGGCCTCTTTTTCGGCAAGGGGCTTTCGTGCGTTGGCTGCTGCCCGCATCGTTCGTTTTGGGCCGCGCTCGGGCGCTCCTGTCGAGGCTCGCGCTCTTGGTGGGGTTACTCGGAGCCACCCACGGGTGGGCGGCCGAGAAGTCGACCAAAAAGCTGGTCGACGACGCGGCGAAGGCCTGGGCCGAGGGGCGCACGGCCGATTCGATTCGCTTGCTCGAAGCAGCGCGGGCCCAACACCCCACCGGCCGAATCATTTTCAATTTGGCCAAGGCGTATGAACGCGCGCAAGACACTGAAAACGCCATTAAAATGTACGAGTTGTACCTCGAACAGCCCGACTCCGAAGCCCTCGTGGTCAAGCGGGTGCGGGTCGCGCTGACGGGCCTGTACCGCGAGGTGGCGCTCAAGGCCGCGGGGCCAACGCCGACGCCCGCCGACGCCCGCCGACCCGGCGCCCCCGTCGGCGACGTCACCTGCAGCTCCGCCGGCCGCTGTGGCGCCCGATGCGCCCACCGTCGCCGCGGTGGTGAGCCCGACGTTGACGCCGACCACCGTGGCTCCGGCGCCGCTCGTCACGGCTCCGGTCGAACCGGCGGCGCGGCCGCTGCGCACGGCAGGCTTGGTCTTCTTCGGCGTGGGAGTCGCCGGCGTCGCGACTGGGGCGGGGCTCGGGGGTTGGGCGTTAAGCACCGCGAGCCGGGAGCGCGCCACGGTCGACCCAGCGTTGAAGCCGCAGTTGCGCGATCAAGCAACGGCGCGCGCGACCATGGCCGACGTGGCGCTCATTGCAGGCGGCGTGTTGGCGGCGGCGGGGGTGGCCCTCTTCACCGCAGACGCCGTCAGGGCGCCCGCGCCATGAACACTCGACGCTCGGCAGTCGTAAACCTTCGCTTCGGCCTGGCGCCGTGCAGGTCGGGGGCGAGCACGCTGCGGCACGAGCCAAGCGCTGCCCTCCGCAAAGAGCGCGCACGCCACCGTCTCTCGTCGTTTGGTGGTGGTCTCGTGGGAGCTTTGCCGCGACCTGGCGAGCCTTGCCGTGCCGGCTCGTCGTGGTCACCCCGCGGCGCCGTGAGCGAAGACCGTTCGCGCTTTGCGCTCTCGTCGCCGGGTCGCCTTCGGGTGCACAGCGGCGAGACCAGCCGCGCCCGAGCCGCTCGACATTTTGCCTGCTTCAACGTCGGGCGCATGAAGCCGACCGCCCACGGGCCGCACCGCGGAGCGCCCAAGCGATGATCTCTCGTCGGTCGGCCCTCCTGGTCTTCGGGTGCACCCTGGCCGCGACCACGGGGTGTCGGGCCTTGCTCGGTTCATTCGACGAATGCACCCAAGACGCCGACTGTGCGCCCCGCGGGCCCCACTTGAGCTGCGTGAGTCGACTCTGCGTCACGTCGGCAGTGCCGCCGCTCGACGCGCGTTGCACGGTGCTGGGGTCGACCTCGAGCGACGCGATTCGTTTGGGCAGCATCATGGCGCGCACGTTGACCGACGGGGGCGTGAACCTGACCGGCGTGGCGCGCGAACAGGCGTTGCTGTTGGCGCTCGAGCAGCTCAACCCACCGGTGCGCCAGGGCATTCGAGGGCGGCCACTCCAATTGTTGGCGTGCGATTCGACGTCGCGCGCGGCGGCCGCCGCCGAGCTCGCCTCGAACTTGATCGCTCAAGGCGCGGTGACCGTCTTCACCTCGAGCAGCTCTGAGACGATCGCCGTGAGCAGCGTGACGATACCGGCCGGCGTGCTGCAAATGAGCGTATCGGCGAGCGCGCCCGAAATTACCGACTTGCCCGACACGCCGCCCGGCGACAGCACCGGGTTGGGCCTGCTGTGGCGCACCGCGGCGCCCGACACGTTTCAGGGTCGGGTCATCGCCCAGTATTTGGTCGACGCGGGCACCCCGAAGACCGCCGTCGTTCAGCTCAATGACACCTATGGCCAGGGGCTCGAGCAGGCTTTTTCGCGCGACTACCCACCGGCGAGTCAGAGCGCGTTTCTGTACACCCGAGGAGGAGACCTGACGGCGGCGCTCGACGGCGCCCAGGCGTTCGCACCTGATCAACTCTTGGTCATCGCCTTCGCCGACGACGCGGCTCGAATCATGACCGGCCTGCAAACCCGCCCAGCCCTGGTCGGCAAACCGCTGTTCTTCACCGACGCGGCCAAGGCGCCGGCGCTGCTCAAGAACACCGACATCGAAGGGGCCATGGGCACGGCCCCGGCGCAGGCCCCCGCGAGCTCCGAGGCACGCCAATATTTCGTCACCCAGTACCAGCAGCGATTTTCGCTCGACCCGCTCTCGGTGAGCGCCACCGCCAACGCCTTCGACGCGATGATGTGCGTGGCCTTGGCGTGCTGGCAGGCGAACGGCGACTTTTCAGGGCAGCGCCTCGCCCAAGGCCTGACCCGGCTGCACAGTGGGTTGCCGGTGGCGTTGATACCGACGGCCTTCAACACTGCGACCAAAGAGCTCGAAGCCGGCCGCCCGGTCGACGTCGACGGCGCGTCGGGGCCACTGACCTTCGACGACCGCACCGGAGAGGCACCGGGCCCGGTCGAAGTCTGGCGCGTGACGGGTGGCGCCTTCACGACGGTGCAAGTGGTGGTGCCATGAGTGAGGCGCCAGACGGCAGTGGGGCCTCGCACGCGGGGTGCCCTGACGAAGACGTGCTCATCGAGTACACCCGCGGCATTTTGAGCCAACACGGCAAGGCCCGGCTCGAGAGCCACCTCGACGGGTGCGAGCGCTGCCGGCTGGCGGTTTCGGCGTTGGCGCGCCGGGTGTCGGTGCATTCGGCTGAGTACGTGGCCGACATCGACACGCAGCCCGAAAACACGAACCCGATACCGGGCACCGTGTTGGCCGAACGGTTTCGGCTGGTCAACTTTCTGGGCGTGGGCGCCATGGGCGTCGTCTACGAAGCCGAAGACCTCAAGCTCGCCGAGCGCATTGCGCTCAAGGTGTTGGCGCCGCACATCGCCGAGCGCCGCGACGTGCTCGACTTTCTGCGCCGTGAAATTTCACTGGGCCGGCGCGTCGCCCACCCGCATGTCTGCCCGGTGTACGACATGGGCATCAGCGGCTCGTACCACTTCATCACCATGAAGTTGGTCGAGGGCAAGACGCTCGACCAGCTGCTCGACGACGGGCCCCTGCCGCCTGAGCGCATCGAGCATTTGCTCTCGCAGTTGGTCGACGCGCTTTCGGCGGCGCATTCACAGGGGGTCGTGCACCGCGACCTCAAGTCGGCGAACATCATGGTCGCAGGCGACGGCCACCTCTGGGTGATGGACTTCGGCCTCGCGCGCGACCTCGAGCGCGACCCGAGTTTTTCGGGGCCGGTCGGTACGCCGGCGTACTGGTCGCCCGAACAGGCCTTGGGAGAAGCCGCGACGCCCGCGTCTGACGTCTATTCGTTCGGAGTGGTCGCCTACCGCTTGTGGACCGGCAAATTGCCGCGACGCCACAAAGAAAAGACGAACTTCGCCGACATCCCCCGCCCGTGGAACGCGATTGTCGAGCGTTGCCTGGCCGAGCAGTTGAGCAAGCGGTTTCAGTCGGGCGCCGAGATCAAGCGGGCCCTCGACGAAGCGAAGGCACAGCCGCGTCGGTGGGGCCTTGGGGCCGCGGCGGTCGGGCTCATGGTGGTGACTTCGTTCATGACCTGGCTTCTGAGCCGGCCGATGCCGGCGCCCGCCGCGCCCACTGAGCTCGACGCGACCGAATCGTCGACCGCGCCGCCAGCACCGGTGACCGCGGGGCCCGCGGTGAGCCCTCCGAACGACCACGCCATGCCCGACGCGGCGACGGCCACGGTCGACGCGGGCTCGACGACGGCCGCATCACCAGGCACGATGCCCGAGCCGACGTCGAACAAGCTCAAAAAAGACAAACCGCGGTCAAACAAGACGAAGCCCGACGACATACCCCTGTTTGAGTGAATCACGACATGGCTGCTGACCCGTTGACCCCCGCATTCTTGGCCGCTCTGGGGAAGAAGCGCGCCGACGCCGAATCGCTCCAAGCCGACGTGGCGCACGCGCTGGCCGAGGTCGTGGCCCGAGCGAAGAAGAAGTGGCCAGGGCTGTCGCTCGAACCCCACCGCTACGTCACGCAATTGGGCAAACGCATCGCCAAGGCGGAGTCGGTGCTGGCGGCGCTGACGGAGCTGCGCACGTCAGACTTGTACGTGGCCCAAGCCGCGGCCGAGGGCGACGCGAAGGCGGTGGCGCTGATTCTCGAAAAGACCAGGGCCGACGTGCAGAAGTCGCTCACGTCGATGCGGCTCGACTCGGTGTCGCTCGACGAGGTTCTGCAGAAACTGCACGCGCGCGTCTTCATTGCCGAGAAAGGAGCGCCGCCGCGCATCGCGACGTTCACTGGCACGGGTTCGCTCGCGGCCTGGCTGTCGGCGGCGGCCACCCGTATCGCCATCGACCTCAAGCGGGCGAACAGCGACACGGCCGAAGAACTCGACGACCGGCTCTCGGCGATGGTGGCCGAGGGCAACGACGCCGAGCTCACTTTTTTGAAAGAGCGCTACCGGCGTGAGTTTCGCGAAGCGTTTCAAGCGACCTTCAATGGCCTGACGCAAGACGAGCGCCACCTGCTCCGCATGACCTTTCTCGACGGGTTGACCATTGACGAGCTGAGCCCCATGTTGGGAGTGCACCGGGCGACCGTCGCCCGGCGAATCGCCAAGGCGCGCGACGACTTGTCGAACGGCACCCGAAAGAAGCTGCGCGAGAAGTTCAAGCTCACCGGCAGCGAGCTCGACAGCCTGATGCGGCTGGTCACCAGCGCTTTCGACATCAGCCTGTCGCGGGTGCTCAAAGAACCGGGGCACCGTTCTCGCGCAGGCCAGAAGAGCCTCCGGGGGGCGGGCGCGAAAATGCCCTCGCGCCACTGACCTGAAAGGGCCAGCGCCCTACCCCAGCACCGACAAGAGCGAGAGCACGACCACCACCGGGCCGACGAGCCAGCGCGCCGACCGAAACGGGGTGTAGGCGGTCGGAGTGCGGCACCGGGCGCACCAGCGCGCATGCCCGGTGGTTCGGCCGACGAGAGAAAAGCGAAAGCACCGCAGCGACTCACGCCGGTGAACGAGGTGGTGCGGCAAGACTCGCTGACACTTCGGGCAGTGAGCCCTGCAGTGCCCACCTGTTTTCAGCTGTCGGGCCAGGCGAATCATGCCCGCTGACGACCCCCGACCTGAAAAACAGGTGAATATTTTCGAAAGTACTGAGTTTCATTCAGGGTCTTCGCCGAAAGGAGTTCTGACGTGAAACCGACGTTGCCGACCCGTGACTTGAGAGAACTGCTGGGTGACTTGCGGCGCCAGAGCCTCGGCGACTTGGTTCGCGCAGCGGTGTTGGGGGTGCGTTCGGCCACCGAAGCCGACGCGTTCTTGCGGTGGGCGACGACGCACTTGCGCGAATTGGGGCTCACCCAACCGCGAGACGAAGCGTTGCGGCGCTTGCGTGGTCAGGTGCAAGTGTTGGCGCGGCTGTCGTCAAAGGTGCAGCGGCATTGGCCGCCCGAGCTGGTCGAAGCGGCCTTTTCGTAAATTCAGCTCGCTTCGACGCCGTGTTTCTTGAGCAGTCGGTGGAGGTTCACCCGGTCCATACCGGCTTCGCGCGCGGCGCGAGAGACGTTGTGGTCGCAGCGACGCATGAGGTCGGTCAGGTAGTCTTTCTCGAACGCGGCGATGAGCTTGTCTTTGGTTTCTTTGAATGACGCAGTGCCGGCCGAGGGGGTCTCGGCTTCGAGGGGGTCTCCGAGGCCGACGGCGCGCTCGACGACGTTGCTCAGTTCACGCACGTTGCCGGGCCAGCTGTGGGCGAGCAGCAGCGCGCGGGTCTGAGGCGACAGCTCGCTTTGGTGCTTGCCGAGCTTGTCGAGAATTCGGTCGACCAGCAGAGCGATGTCGTCACGGCGTTGGCGCAAGGGAGGCAGCGTGACGCGCACTCCGGCGACGCGGTGCCAGAGGTCGGCGCGAAAGCGGCCAGCGCTGACTTCGGCTTCGAGGTCTTTGTGGGTGGCGGCGATGACGCGAACGTCGACCCGCCGGTAGTGGGTTTCGCCGACGCGGCGAACTTCGCGTTGTTCGAGCAGACGCAACAGGTTGGGCTGCAGCTCGAGCGCGAAGTCGCCAATTTCGTCGAGAAAGAGCGTACCGCCTTGGGCGCGTTCGACGAGGCCCGGGCGGTCTTTGACCGCGCCGGTGAAGGCGCCACGGGCGTGGCCGAACAGCTCGGCGGCGGCGAGCGTGGGCGCGAGCGACGCGAGGTCGCACACCACGAAGGGGTTCTTCGACCTTTTGCTTTCGGCGTGGAGCGAGCGGGCGGCGACGTCTTTGCCGGTGCCGGTCTCTCCGTCGATGAGCACGTCGGTGTCGGTCTTCGCGAGGCGTTCGAGCAGCGCGAAGACCCGGCGCATGTCGAGGCTCTTGCCGGTCAATTCGCCAAACCGCTCGGCGGTCGAAGGCGGGGGGCCCGACACCAGCGCGCCCCGGGGCAACAGCTCGAGTTCGGTGCGCCCCACCCGAATGCGCGCGGGCGGCCGGGCGACGACGCTGTCGAACTTCACGCCTTCGCAGAAGGAGCCGTTGGTCGAGCCTGGGTCGGTGAGCTGTACGGCGTGGGGCAGCACTTCGATGATCAAATGGGTGCGCGAGACCGAGCCGTCACTCAGTGGCAGCTCGCACACGGGGTCTTTGCCCACGCGGTAGGTGCCGCGCTCGAGCAACAGTTCTTTGGGCGCGTCGGGCCCGGAGACGACGACGAGCTTCAGTGAAACGGGCTGCAGTTCAATGGGCGTCAGCGCGTCGGTTGCCAAAGGCGGTTCGTGGCTCATGCGACGAGGCCCACCATACCCGGTGCCTCACGAAGGCGTGATGCCTGCAGACCCGCGCCCCCACGCTGTTGCAGCGCTGCAACACCCGCCGCTTCAAGCCCGCCAAACGCTTGGTGGTGGGCATGGCATTCGCGTTGCCTTTCGAAGGGTTATGCGACGTGTCTTGGCCTTCGTGATGCTGGCGGGCTGTAGCGGCGAAATCGTGCCGAGCGCTCCCCGAGCGCCGGGCGCCCCGGTGGGGCCGACAGAGACCGGCTTGCCGGGCCTGCCTTTGCCGGGCACCGGGGGCGCGGGCGGCGGTGACCCAACGCCGCCGGTGCCCGCGACCAACGACCCGCGCATCGCCTGCGACCCGGCGACCAGCGCGCTGCAACCGACCGCCATTCACCGGCTCTCGAAACGGCAGTACCTGGCGAGCGTGTCGGCCTTCTTCGCGCCGCTGGCGAGCGCCGACCGCGCGGCGTTGCTGGCTGGGGCCGCCGCGCAGCTCGCGCAGTTGCCCGACGACAACGCGACGCTGGGCGAGCGCAACGACTCCGTGCTGTCGCAAGCCCACGTCGACGCGACGTTCGAGTTGGTCACCGCCCTGGCGACGAGCGTCGCGGGCAACGCCGCCTGGGCGAACGCGATGGTGCGCGTGTGTGGCACGGGGGCGACGCGGGCGTCGCTGGCGACGACGGCCTGTTTGAACAAGGTCGTCGACGCGTGGGGTGCGAGGGCGTTGCGGCGGCCGTTGACCGCCGAGGAGCGGGCCGACTTCGCGGCGTTCTACACGGCCGTCGGGGCGACCGACGGCCTGGCGGGGTTGTTGGCGCGGTTCATGTTGCACCCGCGCTTCTTCTACGAGCTCGACTTCGAAGGCGCGGCCGTGTCGGGTACCCCCGGCGTCGACGCGGTGTACGCGCTCACGCCGTACGAATTGGCGCACAAGCTGACCTACTTCTTCTGGGAGGCGCCCCCCGACGACGCGCTGTTGGCCCAAGTGCCGACGCTGAGCACCGACGGGCTCGTCGACGCGGTGCTGCAAGACGCGCGGGCGCGCCAAGGCGTCGCGGAGTTTTACGACTTCTGGCTCGAGCTGGCGAAGGTGCCACAACTGCCGAGCCTCGCGACGCCGGCGTTCGACACGCTGGCGGGTGCCGACGCGGTCGGGCAGCCGGGGCGCCACCACCGCGACGACATGCTCGACGAGGTTCGGGCGCTGGGCCTCCACTACACGTTCGACGTAGCGGGGCGGTACGAAGACCTGCTCCAAAGCC
This sequence comes from Myxococcaceae bacterium, assembly GCA_044225205.1. Classification (GTDB taxonomy): domain Bacteria; phylum Myxococcota; class Myxococcia; order Myxococcales; family Myxococcaceae; genus JAEUJT01. The sequence continues at coordinate 12,162 of JBGAIY010000033.1, forward strand.
CGTATTCGTTCGCGAAGGGCGCCGACCTGGCCAAGTTGTACGGGGTGGCCCCGTGGAGCGGCCAGGCTGATCAGCTCGTGCCCTTCAACCCCGCCGAGGGCCGGTCGGGGTTGTTGACCCAAGCGGCATTGCTCGTCTCGGGCTCTGAGTACACGCGCCCCATCATCAAAGGCAAAAGGCTGCGCACGCGGGTGCTGTGCGACGACATGCCGCCGCCCCCGCCGGGGTTGATGATCAAGCCGCTCGAACAGGTCGTCACGAAGAGCACCCGCACCATCGTCGAAGAGGCGACGGCGAGCGCGACCTGCCAGGGCTGCCATTCGCGCATGAACCCGCTGGGCTTCGTCACCGAAGGGTTCGACTCGCTGGGCCGCGTGCGCGCCGCCGAGCGCAAGTTCAACCCCGACGGCACGCTGGCCGGCACCGTGCCCTTCACGCTTGGCGCACCGGCCATGCTCTTCAACGACGACACGACACCCGTCTCGAGCCCGGCCGAGCTCGCGCGGCACATCGTGAGCACGGGCAAGGGAGCGCAGTGCTTCGTGAAGCAGGTGTTTCGGTTCGCCCAGGGCCGCGCCGAAGCACCGGCCGACGGCTGCGTGCTCGAGCGGCTGCGCACCACCTTCACCGCGAACGGCGGCACGCTCAAGGGCTTGTTCGCCGACCTCGTTCGCCAAGACTCCTTCACGAAAAGGATGGTTCGATGAAGTTCGATCGCCTCTCGCGTCGTCACGTGCTGCAGGGCCTCGGCGCCAGCTTGGCGCTGCCGGTGCTGCCGTCGTTGCTGAGCAAGACCGCCCAAGCCCAAGCGCTGCCGGTGCAGAAGACGTTCATCGGCGTGCTGGCGCAAAACGGCCTGTACCGCATGTACGGCCCCGACTCGCAGCTCATGCCGCCCCTGCCGGTCGACTACGCGGCGTACAAGACGCGCGGGTTGACGGCGCTGGCGGTGCCGGGCCGCCACACGGTGCATTCGGCGCCCCTCGCCGCGCTCGCTTCGGCGAATTCGGGCAAAATTTCAGACCTCATCGATTCGTCGTTCACCCCGCTGCTGCCGAAAATGACGCTCCTGCAGGGTTTCGACTTCATGCGAAACGCCTACAGCCACCACCACGGCCAATTCGGCAACGCGCAGTTCGACGCGAGCAGCACCGGCGCCGGCGGCGAACCCATGGCCAGCATCGACCAGGTGCTCGCGACGTCGGCCAGCTTCTACGTCAACTCGGGGCGACGAGGCCGGGCGGTGTGCTTCACCGCCAACAGCGCCGAAGCGGGCTCGGGGTACGAAGGGTCGGCCACGTTTCAAAACCCGAGCACCCCGACGCTCAGCAGCATCGTGTCGACGTCTCCGGTGTATTCGAACCCCCTCACCCTGTGGGACGCCTTCTTCACCTCGGGCCAGCCCGCGCAAACCCCTCCACTCAAGAAGACGCTCGTCGACCGGGTGCTGGCCGACTACCAAGCGCTGCGCGGCAACGGGCGGCTCGGCGCCGAAGACAAGCGCCGCCTCGACGCCCACATCGAATTTCTGCACCAGACCCAGACCCGGGTGAATGAAGTGGCGCCGGTGTGCAGCGCGCTGCGGCCCGCCAGCAGCCCGGCCGACCGCAAGCTGCTCTTGCACACGCTCAACGACGTGCTGGTGTCGCTCATTGGCTGCGGGCTGTGCCACTCGTTTCTCGGGTGGGCCCAGTCAATCGCCTCGTCGAGCGCTGAAGATTATCACAAGTGGTCTCACGAGGGTTTCGACAACGACACCAACAGCATTTCGAACCAAACGTCGTACACCTCGCTCGTCGAACACAACCGCTCGCTCTACAAAGACCTCTGTCTCGACCTGGCCACCAAGCTCGACTCGGTCGGCTTGCTCGACTCGACGTTCATCGCCTGCGTGCAAGAGCACAACAAGCGAGGCCACGAGTCGTGGAACGTGCCCATCGTCACCTTCGGTTCGGCCGGGGGCGTGTTCAAGACCGGCCAGTACCTCGACTACCGCGACATGGCCAACCGCGACGACCTCGTCTACTCGCGGCTCGGCTACCCGATGAATCAGTTTCTTTCGAACGTGCTGCTGGCCATGGGCTTGCCCAAGGCCGAGTTCGAGGCCCTCAACAAGTCGCCGAACCCGCTGTTCAAAGCGAACTCAGGCTACGGCGTGGCGGCGTTCGACCCTGAAAATGGGGGCCGCTACGAAGACCACTACGCGAACTGGTCGGGTCATGACCTGAGCGACTGGCTGCCGATGATCAAAGCGTGAGGTTCGACCCGGTGCTCTGGGCGTAGTACTTTTCGGTTCGCGTGCGGTTCTTGCTCTTCAGCGTGGCGTTGCTCGCAGGCACGCTCGTTTCGTGTGCGGTGCCCACCTACCAGCCTGCCGGCAAACGGTGCGACGACGCCCACCCCTGCCCCAACGGGCTCTCGTGCGTGGTCGGCTTTTGCGGGCCCGCGTGCGACGGGCCCCCGCCCGCGTGCAGTGGCACGGCCCGACCCTGCGTCACGAGCCTCGCCGGTACCGACGGGCCGGGCTTCGTCGACGGGCCGCCCCACCAGGCGCGGTTTCGTCGGCCGACGCGGTTGCTGGCCTTGCCCGAAGGGGCCCTCGTCGTGGCCGACACCGGCAACCACGCGCTGCGAAAAATACCGCTCGACGGCGGTGCCGTGACGACCATCGCCGGCAACGGCACCTGCGACGACGCCGATTCGAAGTCGCTGTGTGAGCCGTATGGGCTCGCCCAAGGAGCCGACGGGGTGCTGTATGTGACCAATTTGTTGTCAGACACCGTGTCACGGGTCGACGAGGCCGACGTGCAGCGAATCGTCGGTACCGGGCTGCCCGCCGACTTGGTGCGACCCACCGGAGTCGCCTTCGCCGGCGGCCGGCTCGCGGTGACCCGCACCAATTATTGCGAACTTGAATTTTTGGAGACCGACGGGCGGCGCGCGCGCAACGACGCGGGCACGCCGGTGAGCCTCGGCGGCTGCGCCATGCTCGACGGGCTGACCGTGGGGTACCTCGCTTTCGTCGCCCCCTCGGTTGATGAGAAGACGCTGTATTTCGGAGATGGCGTCGCGCTGTGGTCGGTGCCGCTCACCAACGGCCTGCCGTCGGGGCCCGCGAAGCTGCTCGCCGGCGGCAACCCCGGGTTTCGCGACGGCCCCCCCTCGGTGGCCCAGTTCGATGACGCGCGGGAGCTGGTCGCGACCGGTGACGCACTCTATGTGGCCGACTCGAGAAACCACCGGGTGCGCAAGCTGACGCTCGGCGGCACCGCCAGCACCCTGCTGGGCACGGGCGTGCCAGGCAGCACCGACGGCCCAGCCACCGGCCCCGAGCCGGCCCTCGTGACCGAGCCTTCGGGTCTCGCCGTCGTGGGAGACGCGGTGTATTTCACGTCGACCGTCGACCACCGCATTCGCAAGTTTGAGAACGGGCAGGTGACGACCATCGCCGGCCCCGACCCCGCCCCCTTGGTCGACGGGTGCGCCGAGAGCATACCGCTCGCGGCTCCCGCCGGCGTCGACGTCGACCCCCATGACGGCACGCTGTACTTTACCGACGCCTTGCACCACGCCGTACGGGCGTTGGGCACCAACGGTACCGTGGTGACGCTGCTCGGCGGTACCCCCGGCGAACGAGAGGGCGACTTCACTCAAGCCCGCGTCAACACGCCCGGCGCCCTGCGCGTGTTGCCCGACGGCGGCGTCGTCGTCGCCGACACCGGCAATGGGTTGGTCGTTCAACTCGACGTGAAGGCCCGAACCATGAAGACCATTGTCGGCTCGGTGCACCCCATCGACTTCGCCCGCGCCGGCTGCCAACCCCAAGTCGACCGTCAACCGCTCGCCGCCCAACTGTGTGTCGTTCGCGGCCTGGCCGTGTCTTCGACGGGAGACGTGTTTCTCACCGACTGCGCCGAACCGGGCTTCGGCGTCGTCTGGCGACTGAGCGCCGACCACTCCCGGCTCGACGAGCTCGTTCGTGACTGGTTTTTTCCACGCGGGCTGACCGTCGCGCCCAATGGAGAGTTGATCGTCGCCGACGTCGACCAGAATGTCGTGCTCCGGTTCGACCCCCAAGGCCGGGCGCTCGGCAGCGTCGTCGGCAACGATGCCTGCGAGAACGGCTCCCACTGGGAACGCGAGTGCGTGCCCACCGACGTCGCGTATGTGAATGGGCAGTTGCACGTGCTGTTCGAAGGCACTTCGACGATTTCACGCGTGCCCCCGACCGGCAGGCCAGTCACCGTGCTCGGTCAACCCTTCGCCACCGGGCTGGTCGACGGGCCGGTCGGCACGCTGATGGATTCGCCGGCCGCTTTCGCCGTGACTCCCGATGGCGGCGTCGTCGTTGCCGATCAGGCCAATCAACGGCTCAGGTTGCTGTGGCCGTGAACATGGCATTCGAATGGTGAGTCCTCCTGCGACCCACGCCCAGCCGTCATTCGTGTGGGGCCGCGCCCACGAGGTGTTGCAGCGATGCAACAGTTCAACGCGCCGGGCATACCGCGCTCGCAACCACCGTTCCAACCGCGATGTAAAAGATGGGGTGGCTGGCGTGAAAGGCCGTTGAAGGCAGCTGCGACCAGCGAAGACCGTCGGTGCTCCGAAAGAACGCTTGGTCGCTGTACCCCGACCACACACTCCCCGCCGCCACGTACACACCCGTCGCCGGGTCGTAAGCCACCGGCCCGAGATTCGTCGGCGTCGTCATCGGCGTCTTCGACCACGTCACCCCGTCGGTGCTGCGCAGCAAGTCGTGCCGGTTGCCCCAGAATTGAAACTCGCTGCCAGTCCACACTCCGTGTGAAAGCACCTCGCTCGCACCCGTCTGCGAAAGCGACCAGGTGTCACCTCCGTCGACCGACCGACACGCCCGCCCCTGCTCGTCGACCATCACGATGACGCCATTGCCCGCAACGATGCCCCCATATTCTGAGCCCAATTGCGCACAGTCACCGGGGAGCACCTTCGGCCGCCGCCACGTCACCCCCAGGTCGGCGCTGATCAGCACGTCGCGGTCGGTGTCGCCGCTCGCCACCGCCACGAAACGCCCACCCAGCACGTCGGCGAAGCCCAAGCGGCGAACACTCCAGATTTGCGTGCCGTTGCCACTGCGAAAATCGGCCTCGTGGCCCGCCACCCAAGTGCGCCCGTCACTCGAAGTGATCGGCGTGCGCGACGCCGCCACGAAACGGCCACCCCCAAACACCAGCCCACCAAACGAGTCGTCGCCGTGCGTCGTCACCCAGTCAATGCCGTTCACGCTCGTGCGCACCGCCCCCGGTCGACCCCAACCGAACGTCGCAACCCACTGGCCGTTGCCGAACGCAATGCCCTTCGCCACGTCTGGCGTGTCGATGCACGGCGAAAGCGCCTCGCACGAATTGCCCGACCGGTAGTCACAGGTACCCGTGAAACACGTGCACGACTGAGCCGCCCCACACATCAAGGGGTCTGCCTGAGTGTCCCACGAACGGTCGCCCACCCACGTCTTGCCGTCGTCACACGAAATCGTCGTTCGACCCATCGCTCCCTGCGCAATGAACGCCGAAATCCCTCCCGTGCCCGCGTCAACCGGAGGCCTTGAACCCGCGTCGCGAACCGGCCCTGCGTCGTCGAACACCATGCCGGCATCGACCGGCGCCCGACCCGCATCGACTCCCGTTTCAGTGCCACCGTCAGGCCCGCCGCGCCCGGCGTCAACCACCCCTGCGTCAACGGTCGACCCCGACGAGGCGTCGGGTTCTTCGCCCGCATCGGGCCTCGGCACGGCGCCCAACATCGGCCCCACCTCCCCTGTGCACCCAGTCACCCAGAGTAACGCGACGAGCCATTGCGTTCGCATGCCCGACACTTGAGCAAGACGGGTGCCATCGACCGGGGAAGCGCGCTATTCACCAGCAATGGCAGGAGGCTTTCGGCTTGGCCGGTACGAGCTGCGCGAAAAGCTCGCGACCGGAGGCATGGCTGAAATTTGGCTGGCTACCCAACGCGGCCCCGCCGGTTTCGAGAAGCAGTTGGTGGTGAAGAAGATTCTCCCGCACCTCGCCGCCGACCGAGCCTTCGTCGACATGTTTCTCAACGAGGGTCGCTACGCGGCCATGATCAACCACCCCAACGTCGTGCAGGTCTTCGAGCTCGGCGAAGAGGCCGGCAGCTACTACCTCGTCATGGAGCACGTGCCCGGCCTGAGCCTGCGCGTGTTGCTCAACCGCCTGAAAGCCGCCAACCGGCCAGCCCCCATTGGCTGCGTCGCGCACCTCTTCGTCGGCGTGTGCCGAGGGTTGCACGCTGCCCACGAACTGGTCGACGCCGCAGGCCAGCCGCTCGGGCTGGTGCACCGCGACGTGTCTCCCGAAAACGTATTGGTTTCGCGCAGCGGCGAAGCCAAGGTGACCGACTTCGGCATCGCCAAAGCCGCGGCCTCGGCCAGCACCACCAGGCCCGGCGAAGCGCGCGGCAAGCTCGCCTACATGCCGCCTGAGCAGTTGCTCGGTGAACCTCTCGACCGACGCACCGACATTTACGCGGTCGGCGCCACGCTCTTCGAATGTACCTGCGGCGAACGCCCCTTCGTCGTGCCCGCCGACGCCGCGCTGTCAGTCAAAATTCTCGAAATGACGGCACCCCTGCTGTCGACCGTGCGCGACGACGTGCCCCAGCTGCTCGAAGCCGCCGTCGCCCGCGCACTCGACAAGCGCGTCGACGCCCGGTGGCCCGACGCCCTCGCCCTGGCCAGAGAACTCGAGCCACTCGCCTCGACCGCGAACGTGGTGGCCGACTGGCTCGCTGAATTTCTGCCCGCCCCCGAACCCACCAGCCCCAGCCGCGCACACCCGGCGACCGCGCCCCTCGCAGCTGGGCCCGCGCCCGACGCGGTGGCCACCCTTCCCGAGACCGATCTCCCGAAACCGCGCCGACGCTGGGCGTCGGTGGTGGCGCTCGCGGGCGCGGTGGGGCTGACGGGCGCGTTCGTCGCGTCACGCCTCGACCCGAGCGCCACCCTCTCAGCGTCGCTCGAACCCCGCGCCGACTCCGGTCTGGCGCCGAGCGCACCTCTGCCACCCTCGCCCGCCCCCGTCGTGCCCGCCGCGGTCGACGCCGGGAGCCCCGAGCCCCGAGCCGACGCGGGCCACCCCGACGAGAAAGTCGTCGCCACCCGCAAACCCAAGGTCGGCAAAGGCCGGCTCCTCATACGCGTGAGCCCCTGGGCCGACGTGCTCGTCGACGGCAACATGGTGGGAGCGACGCCGCTCCCGGCACTCGAGGTCACTTCGGGTCGCCACCAGGTGACCGTCACCAACAGCGAATTGGGCCAGACGCGCACCGTGAACGTCGACGTGCGCGCCGGGCGACAAGAACTGGTTCAGTTCAACCTCAAGCCGTAAACGATAGGTGCTTGCTGCTCGGGCCGTTCACGTCGCTCCCTTGAGGTGAATACTGGCGTGCTCCCGAACTCGCGTCGAGGTCTCGACGAAGAGCGACTTCGAGACCCGAGCCCGTTTGGCGCGTGGCGGTCGGCCGCGTACTCAGGGGCGACGTGGCCGCCGGGCACCCGTTGCCGACTGCAGAACTATTCGTGGCTGACGGCCTCGAAACGAACCAGCCGGGCATTTCGCGACTGACGTGAGTTGGAACCAGCCGATCGACGTCGCGGTCTTCCACGAAGGCCGGCGGAGGCGACGGGGCACGCCCAGCTCAACCGACCGAAGCGCTCTTTTGCGGTCGCATCGAATCTGCGCCGCGGTGAAACGCATGCGACGGGCGGAGGCCATGGCGCGCGCTCATCGAAACTCCCGCGGTCGCATCGATCTTCGCCGAGTGAATCGACCGGCGGGAGCAATGGCGCACGCCACTGTCAACCGACCGAAGCGCTCCCCGCGTGCGCCGCCTGGGCTGCTCAGGCGAAACGCAAGACAACGGCCGCGCGCCCGTCTGAAGCTCGCTCCTTGGGTCGTGTTGATCAGCGCCGCCAAGCCCAGGCTCGTCAGGTCGCGTCAAAAAACGAACGCGGCGACCACGCCGAAGGCCACAGCGACCCCGGCGGTACCGAACAGCACATTCGCGACCACGGCCTGCGTCTGGGCCTGCTGCGCCAGGCGAAACCCGTCTGACGCGAACGTCTGGGCCTGCGCCTGGCCCGAAGTCTGCTTCGCGAAATTGCCAAACAGCAGGCCGGTCGCCAGCGCGGCGGCGGCGACTCCCAGCGACACCCCCATGGGCCACCAATTCTTTACCCGCGGCTCGGGCGCCGGAGCGGGCGCTGTGGGCAGCTTGACCACCGAAGGCCCGGGCTCGGGGAGCGCCGGTGGTGGCGAAGGCGGCGTCACCGCCGTTACCTCAGGAGCGACGGCCGGCACTGGAGGCAGCCCCGCCCGTGCTTGCTCGAAAGCCAGCGCCGTTTTCGGAGGCACCCCGTCGGGCAACCCGAGCGCCCGGTCAATGCTGAGCGCCTCGCGAAACGCGGCGAGCGCCCCCTTCTCGTCGCCCGACTGGTGTCGGCACAAGCCGGTGAACAAATAAATGACCGCGCGGTCAGCGCGCGTCACCCCAGGCGCGGTAATGGCCCTGGCGAGCGACTTGAGCGCCGCTTCGTACTTGGTGGCCTCGTACTGGCTCTTGGCGCGAGCCAAGTCGTCATTCGCAGCGCCGAGCAACATGAAGGTGAGTACCGTCCACATCGCGAGGCGCTCCTCAGTGCCCGACGCACTTGCCGGCGACACACGCGACCGGCCGCAGCATGGCCTCGCACGCCGGCACCTTGGCCGAGTCAATCGGGCAGCTCGCCCGTTCGGCTTTCTGCAGTCGAGTGAGCTCGGCGAGGCTGGTCTGAGGCACCCGTTGTTGGTTCGTGACGATGGGCGGGTAACACGGGTGGGTGTCGATGTACCGGTCGGCGACACAGTCTTTTTCGCTCGTGCACGCCACTGGGAGCGTGCCGAAAAACCGATTCAACGCCGAGCGGGCGCCAAGGCAGGGGTCGGCGGTGAGCGCTCGGTGCTGGGCGGCGGTCAACGCAGGCCATACCGGTTCCCACGCCAGGGGGTTCTGGAGGCCCCGCTCGTCGGTCAACTCGAGCGAGCCGTCGGGCAAATTCGAAAGCCACGCTGTACCGGCGTGGTCGCGCGACAGCACGACCCACCGCTGGCCTTCGGTGAAACGCAGACCACACGACGTGTTCGAAGACACCACCGTCGTCGACGGGCCCACCGTGCCCTTGAGCACCACTTCGACTGCGAAGGTGGCCGTGGCTTTTTCGGAGTCGAACGCGGTGACTTTGCCAACGAAGGCGACCTGGGCGTCTTTGGCGTTGTCTGCGAAAGGCCGCGGGGCGAAACGGCACGCCCACGCCGGCCCTGAAACCAACACCGCGACCGCGGCCCACCGAGCGAGCGTCTTCATGGTGTTCTCCCTGCCGTGCGCGACGCTACCCAGTGTTGCCTTTGCGGTACAGCTCTCGAAACGTCGGCGACTTGGCGAGCACGACGGCGAGCGGGCCGACCGCTTCGACTTCGCCCTTCTCGATGACGACGATTCGGTCTGCGCGCTCGATGGTCGACATGCGGTGGGCGATGACGATGCGGGTACAACCGGCGTTGCGCACCACTTCGTCGATTCGCCGTTCGGTCGACGTGTCGACGGCGCTCGTCGCTTCGTCGAGCAGCAGCAGCTTCGGCTTGCGCAACAGCGCGCGGGCGAGCGACAAGCGCTGCCGCTGGCCGCCCGAAAACACCGCGAAGTTCGAAATGATGGTGTCGTACCCGAGCGGCAGGGCGACGATTTCGTCGTGAATCTGGGCGAGCTTCGCGGCGGCGTAAATCTGCTCCATCGAAATCGACGGGTCGCCCACTGAAAGGTTGTCGCGAATCGACTGGGTGAACAGGTACGGGCGCTGGGGCACGTAGCCCAACTGGGCGCGCACGCTCGACAATTCGAGCCGGGCCAAGTCTTCGTCGTCGTATTCGACGTGGCCTTCGGTCGGTTCGGCGAGGCCGGTCAGCAACCCCGCGAGCGTCGACTTGCCGCACCCCGACCGACCGACAATGGCGACGAACTCACCCGGCGCAATCGACAGGCTCACGTTGCGAAGCACCATGGGCGTGAGCGGGCTGTACCGAAACGACACGTTCACCAGCTTCACCGCGCCCGTGAGGTGGGGAGCCACGCGCCGGGTGGTGATGTCTTGCTCTGACGGCGCGAACAGCACGTCGTCGATGCGTTCGAGGTACGCCTGAATGCGCGGTATGGTCGCGAGCGTTTGGCTCACCGACGAGAGCGGCATGAGCGCCGAGGCCGCCAACGACGACAGCGACAACATTTGGCCGATGCCCAATTCGCCCGTGCGCACTTTGAGGGTGCCCAGCAACAGCACGCCCAGCGGCGCCGTGTAGCGCAGCATGCTCTGCAGCGAGTCAGACACCGCGGCGACCACGTCGGCCTCGGTGCGCACCTTGGCCATGTCGACGACGCCATTCATGAGCCCGGTGACGCGCTTGTTTTCGAGCCCCAAGCTCTTGATGGTCTCGAACCCGTAGACCGACTCGGCCGACTCAGCGGCGAGGCGACGGCCGGCGTACAATTCGAGCGACGCCAGCTTTCGCAGCTGCACGACCGACCACCCCGCCACCGCCAAGTGCAGCGCGAACGCGAACAGCACGGCCACGCCCATTGACGGTTGGGTCACCAGCAAAATGGTGACGAAGACCAAGGCCATGCCGCCGTCGACCATGCCGGTGAGCGCCGCCGAGCTGATGCTCTGCAACACCGAGTCGATGCCGCTGTTCATGAAGGCAATGTCGCCGGCCGAGCGGTCGTAAATGAAGTTCATGGGCGCGAAGAGCAGCCGCTCTTGAAAGTCGACGCGCATTTTGAGGCCGACCCGCAGCATCATGAGGGCGACGAGGCGACTGCGCACCATCGACGCCAAGAAGAAAAACAAGCTCACGACGCCGGCGGCGACCATGGCGACCGACAGCATGCGGTCGTCGGCTTGCGGCACGATGCGCCCCACCACCAACCCGGTGAGCGCAGGCATGGCGAACGACAGCACCTGCAGGGCCAGCGCGACGACGATGACGCGTTGCCACGCGGGGTCGCTCACCAATTCTTTGAGCAGCCGAACGAGCGCCGACTGCTTGCCCTTTCGCTTCTCGAAGTCGACGCCCGGTTCGAGCAAGAGCGCGACGCCGGTGAACGCTTTGCCCGCTTGTTCCCAGGTGAGGTGCAGGCGGCCGATGGCGGGGTCTGAAAGGTGAACGCCACGGTCGTCGGTGCGCTCGAGCACGACGAAGTGCCAAAAGTTCCAATGCAGAATGCTGCCGGGGGGCAGAATTTGGAGGTCGGCCAGGTCGATGGCGACGGCGCGGCCGCGCAGCCCGAAAACCGCGGCGGTTTGCATGAGCTGCTCGACGCTGACGCCCGAACCCGAGGCCACGACCAGCTGGCTGCGAATTTCTTCGATGGTGGTGTGGCGGCCGTAGTACCCGAGGTTCATGGCCAAGCAGGCCAAACCGCAGTCGGCCTCTTTGACCTGCTGAATGTAAGGTATGCGGGTGGCGCGCAGGCGCGTGAGCACCTGATTGAACTGTGGGTACCGCTCCACGAGTTTGTCGAAGAATCCCGCCACCGTTTCTCCAGTTAGTACAGCCGTCGCAGCCAGGGAGCCAGCAACACCACCAACCGCACTTGTCGCACCGGCACTTCGGCCATGGCCGGCATGCCGTCGTGGTACCCCAATTCGCGCCCGTCGACGACGAATGAAGTGCCCTCGATGTCGGCTTGCACGAGCGTCACCGGCCCTTCGACCAACACCGAGTCGGCCACGTCGGGGCCCAGAAACCGCCGCGCCTCAGACGGGCCGATGACCTGTTGAGACACGTCGACGACCCGCACCGTTTGGTACGCGTAAGAATAGCCCAGCAATTCGAGCCGCAAGGGCATGCCGGGCTGCACTTCGGGGCGTGAGGTGCCGGGCAGCAGCGCCATCACCCGAAACTTGGGCTCGAGTTCGAGCAACGAAATGATGGGCAAGCCCGCGGCCATGTACTGGCCGGGCCGGGCGCGCACGTCGCTGACGCGGCCGGTTTTCGGAGCGCGAATCGACCGGTCGAGCAGCTTGGCCCGCGCCAAGTCGCGCTGCGCCCGCAACCCGACGAGGGCCTCGCGGGCCGAACGGTCGCTGCGCTCGAGCAGAGAGCGAGCGAGCTGCTGGTCGAATTCGCCCTGCAAGCGCGAAAGGTCGGCGGCTTCTTGCTCGTCGTTGAGCCGCAACAACACCTGGCCTTCTTGCACCAGCTGACCTGGCGTCACCATGACTTCGGCCACCTGGCCGGCCGCGCGGGTGGTGATGACCGTCTTCGACGACGCCGCGATGATGGCGGGCCCACGGCTGTATTCATTGACGCGGGCGAAGAGGCCCATGATGACGACGGTGATGAAGAAGGCCGCGACCACCCAGTACGCGGCGTGCAACCACAGCGGCGCCACCTGTAAGACTTCGCCGTACTTTCGTTTCGGGGCCCGCGACTCTTGTACGGCCTCGAGCCGGTAAATGCCGTGACGTTTGTCAGGAGCGTCGTCTTCGCGCTCGGCGTCGGTGAGCGGGCGCTCCGGAGCGGGCCGGCCGGGTTCGGTTTCGTTTTCGCTCATCGAGCAGGCCCCTCAATGAAGACTCGCACCATGGCGCCGAACGGGGGCCCGCCGTCTTGGGCCCAGACGTTGGCTTCGGCGACTCGGGTCATCGACGCGGGGTCGAGCGCGGGGGCGACTTCGGTGATGCTGCCGCGCCATTCACCGGTGCCTCCCGGCAGCCGAGCGACGATGCCGCCGTCGACCGCGATGCCGGTTTCGCCGCCCTCGGGCACGGCGAAGCGAACCCGCCAGCCGGCCTGGCCGACGAGCCGCATCACCACGGTGCCCGCGGCGACCGAAGCACCCGGGTCTAAGAAGCGGTCGGAGACGACGCTGTCGACGGGGGCGCGCAGCGAGCGTTGGGCCAACCGCTCGCGCAGCTGCTCCTCTTTGGCCACGTTCTGCGTCTTGCGTGCGCGCAGGGCTTTTTCATTGGCGAGGGCGAACTTCGCGGCGTAGAGGGCGCTCGACAATTCGTCGATGTTGAGGTGCTGCGAGGCATTGACGGCGCGGCGCTTTCGTTCGTCAGCCTGTTTTCGTTCGAGCACGGCCCGCTCGATGTCGGCGTTGTCGCGTTCGATTTGGGCTTGGGCCATGGCCAGTTCGTGGCGCAGCTCGGCGCTTTCGAGGGTGACCAACACTTGCCCTTGGCTGACGACGTCTCCAATGCGGGCCGAGACGGTGAGAATGGTGCCGTCTTGGAGCGACGCGACGTCAACCGTGGAGCTGCTGATGACGACGCCGACGAAGCCGGCGTCTCCCTCGAGGGCGGGGGTGCTGTCTGAGGGCGCGGCCCCGGTGGCGGCCGGGGTGGGGGCGTCGGGGGGGCGGCGCTCGAGCGGGCGAGTGGCCACCGAAACGGCGACGGCCAGCACCGCCGTGAGGGCGGCAATGGCGGTGCTCAAAATGGCTGAAGACGAGACGCGCACGGAGGAGTGGAGAGCATGACCAACCACACGAGATGATCAAGTTCCCGATGGGTCAAAACACACCGACCGTCTGGGCGATTTCAATCTTTCGCGATTCGGGCTTGGACAACGTGCCGCAGAGGGGCGACACTGAAGGTCAAAGATGAGTCGCGCGTTCTTCGATGTGACATCCCGCGGGGCGGGAACCATCTTTTCGCTCCCTGCTCTCGGTGAAGTGACCGTGGGCAGCGCTCCCGAGGCCGACATTCGGGTCGAAAACCTCGACCCGGTACACCTGCGTTTCGACACCGCCACCCACGTGATGGAAATTGTGGGCAAAGGCGTACAGTTCGGCGACGAAGACGTCGCGCCGGGCACCCGGTGGCCCATTGAGCCCGGCGAGACGCTGAATGTCGGAGAAGCGAAGCTGGTGTACGTGGCATGGCGCCAAGTGGCGACGCGGGTCGTCAGCTCACACGAATACTTCGAGCAGCGGGCCGCCGAAGAGTGCATTCGGGCCGGGCGGCGCAAGTCGGTCTTCTCGCTCGTCAACGTTCGGCTGCGTTCGACGTTGCCGTCGGGTGAAATCGAGAGCGCGCTGGCGAGCTCGATTCGGCTGACCGACGTGTTGTCGCTGTACGTGCCGGGCATTTACGAAATCATCTTGTTCGACACCGACCCCGAGGGCGCCGACCTGGTGGTGGGCCGCATTCGGCGCGTGCTCGAGCAGCTCGACATTCGGGCCGCCGCCGGGGCCGCCCACTTTCCCCACAACGGGCGCACGGTCGACGAGTTGACCGAAGCGGCGGCGCGGGCGGCGGTGGGTACCTCGGGCCACGACCCGGTCGAAGACAGCAGCTTCGACATCACCGTCATGGGGTCTGACGACCTCATCATGCGGGTCTCGAAGAGCGAACTGAACGTGCTCATTTTGGGCGAAACGGGTTCAGGCAAAGAAGTGCTCGCGGCGCGGGTGCACCGCCTGTCGCGGCGGGCGGGCCAGCCCTTCTTGAAATTGAACTGCGCGGCGTTCACCGAGACGTTGCTCGAAAGCGAATTGTTCGGCCATGAGAAGGGGTCGTTCACCGGAGCCCACGCGACGAAGCTCGGCTTGCTCGAAACCGCCGACGGCGGCACGGTGTTTCTCGACGAAATTGGTGAATTGCCGCTCACCATGCAGTCGAAGCTCTTGCGCGTGCTCGAAGAACGAATGGTGCTGCGCGTCGGCGGCCTCAAAGCCCGCGCCATCAACGTTCGGTTCGTGGCCGCCACCAACCGAGACCTCGAGCTCGAAGTCGAAAAGGGCCGGTTTCGGGCCGACTTGTACTTTCGGCTCGACGGCGCGACGTTGGTCGTGCCTCCCTTGCGCGAGCGCATGAGCGAATTCGAGACCATTGCGGCCGACTTGCTCAAAGAAGCGAGTGCGAAAATGGGCCGGCCCAACGTGCCGCGCCTGACCCGCTCTGTCGGTGCTCAAGAAGTACCACTGGCCGGGCAACATTCGTGAATTGCGCAACGTGCTCGAGCGCGCGGTCATGTTGACCGAGAGCACCGAAATTCACCGGCAGCACCTGCCGCTCGAGAAGCTGACCGGCCGGTTCGCTTCGGTGCGGCCGCCGACGTCGACCCCGCGCGGGTTCGACCTGACGCCCGAACCCGACCGGCGCACGCCGATGCCGCCTTCGCCCCTGCCGCCGTCGCCACAAATGCCGATGACGCCTTCGGGTGGCACGCCGTTGCCTCCGTTTTCTGACGAATTCACGCCAACGCCCGGCTCGTCGTTCGACCCGTCGCAACCCCGGCGACGAGGGCTGGGCTTGCTGGCGTCGTCGCAAGACCGGGCGGCACTCGAAGCGCGCGAGCGAAAAACCATTGAAGACACGCTGCTCGCCTGCGCCGGCAACCAGAGCCGCGCCGCTGAAATATTGGGCATTTCGCGGCGTACGCTCATCAAGCGCATTGCCGCTTACGGCATTGCCCGCCCCCGCAAGCGCTGAATCGCTTCAGAAATATTGGTGCGCTGGCCGACAATGGGTTTTTCTGCCCCCAAGGGGTGACCATGCGCTGGCTTGCCATTGTTTCGACACTGGGGTGTTTGCTGGGGTGCGGTGTGCCGACGGCCCAATGTTCTTTCGGCGCCAGCGAATGCCAGGGCAACGCGGTGTTCAGCTGCGTGAATGGGCGCTGGTCGCAGAGCCAGGTGTGCAGCACCGCGCAGACCTGCAACAACGGCCAATGCGTCAGCAACACCGCGTGCACCGAGCGAACGACCCAGTGCAAAGGCAACGCGGTCTACACCTGCACCAACGGCGCGCTGGTGCTGACGACGACGTGCAACAGCAACCAGTCGTGCTCGGCCGGCGCCTGCGTCACCGGGTGCACGACGGGTGCGACGCAGTGTCAGGGCAACGACGTGTACACCTGTTCGGCCCAGAGCTGGACGCTGTCTCAGCACTGCACCGGGGCCTGCTCACAAGGCAGCTGCACCACGAGCGGCGTCGACGGCGGCTCGACTTCTGCTGACGGCGGCACGGCCTGCACGAGCGGCACCTACGAGTGCCGAGGGGGCGACCTCTACGGGTGCATCAACGGCAAGTTCGTTTTCAAACAAACGTGCTCGGCGAACGCCGCCGAGTCGTGCAGCACCACCGGCAGCTGCGTCTGCAGCAACAACGCCGTCAAATGCGGCAGCACGTCAGAAGTCGACCGCTGCGTCGGGGGCCGGTGGCTGCTCGACTCGCGCTGTGAAGCGGGCTTCACCTGCACCAACGGCACGTGCGCCTGCACCAGCGGCGCGACGACCTGCTACGGCAATGACCTGTACACCTGCAACGGCGGCGTCTTCAGCAAGACGCAGACCTGCGCGACGAACTGCCAAGCCGGCAAGTGCGTGGCCGCGCAGTGCGCCAACGGCGACCGGGTCTGTTCGGGCAACGACCTCTACGTGTGCAGCGGAGGCACCTGGTCGGGCTCGAGTTGCGGCGGCCAGGCCTGCTTCAACGGCGCCTGCGTGGCGTCGTGCTCGAGTGGCACCTATGGCTGTTCGGGCAACGACGTCTGGTATTGCTCGAATGGCGCGTGGGCGTACCAGTACACCTGTCTGCAAGGCTACACCTGCGGCTCGGGCGGGAGCTGCGTGGCGAACTGCACGGCGGGCGACTCGTTCTGCTCGGGGCAAGACGTGTACAGTTGTTCGGGCGGGTCGTGGGTCTACCAACAGACGTGCCTCGCGTCAGAAGACTGCAGCAATGGCCGGTGCATCACGTCACTCGCGTGCGGCCTGTCGGGCGAGTCATGTCACAAAAGTGGTGACTGCGCCGACGGGTACACCTGCCTCGACACCGCGGGCTACGCGTGCCCTGGAGGGAGCGCGTTCTGTCAGTGCTCGTACGGCGCGTGCGGCACGAGCGTGAACGACTGCTACGACGACCTCGACTGCTGCCCTGGGTACCTGTGCAACGGCTCGGGGTACTGCCAAGGCCCCTATTCGTGCCTGCCGAATGGCTCGCTGTGCCGCAGCGACAACGACTGCTGTGGGTTGCATTGTTCGGCCACCGACAGCTGTTCGGGCACCTGCAATTGACGCGCTTGACGCTGGGCGCGGGGCCGTGACTTTCTGCGGCGCATGAACAGCGTCGGCGTCGCCAACATTCTCCACCGAGACACCATTGCCATGCTCGCGGGCAACCGAACGTTCGGCCGCGGGCAAGAATGTTTTACGACCGGGCGGGTGCTGGGCGTCGAATCGGCTCCTGGTGAATTGGCCGGCATCGTCAAGCCGCAAGAAACCGGCCGGGCACCGTACGAAGTGCGCATTTGGGTGCGTGACGACGGCTTGGCCTTCGAATGCACCTGCCCCATTGGGTCAAGCCGCCAGTTCTGCAAGCACACGGTGGCGGTGACGCTCGCCCACCTCGAAAAAGAGCGGAGGCGCGCCGAAGCCGAAGTCGCTCAACTCAAAGAGCAGCTGTTGGGGGTGAGTCTCAAAGCCCTGCTCGACGGCCTGGTGCGAGAAGCCAGGGCCGACTCGGCCGTACACGAGGCGCTCAAGCGCGTCGTGAGCCAAGCCGAACCTGACCGAGTCAGGTGACGACCAGCACCGGCACTTTGCATGAATGCACCAACTGGTCGGTCACGCTGCCCAGCACCCACCGGGCAATCGCGCCTCGGTGGTGGCTGCCGACGACGACCATTTCGAACGCCTCTTCTTGGGCGACTTGGGCAATGACTTCGGCCGCGTGGCCGACCCGCTGTACGGTTTTTACCGTGACGCCCAGGTCGCCGAGGCGCTCTTTGACGTCGTTCAACACGGCTTCACCGGCGACCGACAAGTCGAGCGTGGGGTCGGGGAAACCGGCGTTCCACTCCGCGACGGCGGCGAACGACGGGGTGGCGTGCACGAGCGTCACGTCACCCGCTGAGTTCTGGGCCAACGCCACGGCGACCGCGGCGGCGTGAAGCGATTCGACCGAACCATCGACGGCGGCGAGTATTTTCATGGCGAACTCCGGTGTGGCGTTTCAACCGTTCAACGAGGCCCCCGACCCGCCGGCTTCACCATCGCGCCGTGGCTGAAAAAACGCCATGGGGGGTCGTGCGGTTTAGACTTGGGCCGTGGCCGCCAACCCCGAGTCTGAAGCCGAACGCCAAGTCACGGGGCGCTTCGTCGTTGGCCTCTTCGCGGTGGCGTTGGCGGCGGCCGGCTTCTCTGTGGCATTTCGCGCAATGCTGGGGTTCGCCGCCGCGGCGGCGACGGGCGCCCGCAACAACCTCGCGGCCAAGCGGGTGGTGGCCCGGTGGGCCCGCGTCTTGCTACCGGCGACGGGCGGGTTGCTGGCCGGCGTCGTCGGGCTGTGGGTCGCTCGCGCCCGGGGGGGCCAAGGCGTCGGCGACGTGATGGAGGCGGTCGTTCTGGGCCGGGTCAAGTTGTCGATGCGGGTGACCTTGCTCAAGTCACTCGCGTCGTGGCTGGCCATTGTGTTCGGCGGGTCGATTGGGCGCGAGGGGCCGCTCATTCAGTTCGGCGGTGCCGTGGGCAAATTCGTGAGCGAGCTCATCAAATTGCCGAAGGCCGAGACGCGGGTGTTGATTGCGGCGGGCACCGCGGCGGGGTTCGCGGCGGCGTACAACACGCCGTTCGCGGCGGTGCTGTTCGTGCTCGAGGTGGTGACGAGCCTGGTCGTGCTCGACGTGGTGTTGCCGGTCATTGTCGCGACGGTGGTGGCCACCGCGTTCACCCGCAGCCTCAGCGGGGGAGGCCCCATTTACGGGCAACGCGGTTTCGTCTTGCAGTCGCCCTCGGAGCTGATGTGGTTCGCCGGGCTCGGGCTGGTCGTGGCGCTCGGCGCTCAGGGCTTCATGCGGCTGTTGTCGCTGGGCGAAACGACGTTTCAGCGGCTGCCCATGCCGTGGCGGCCCGCGGTCGGCGGCGCGTTGGCGGGCGCGCTCATCGCCTGGGTCCCCGAGGTGGCGGGCAACGGGTACGAGCCGCTCAACGAAATGCTCGACGGGCGGTTCGCGCTGGGTTTCGTCGCGTTGCTGTTGGTGGCCAAGTGTTTCGCCACGACCGCGTCGGTCGGCTCGGGCAGCCCGGGCGGG
>JBGAIY010000612.1:0-3728 GCA_044225205.1 Myxococcaceae bacterium
ACCTGGTCGGGGTGCGGCTATTCGTTGGGCGGCGCCCGTGAAGACGCCGCCCAGCGCAGCTGCGCGTTCTATTCGCGTTGCGAGGGGTTCGGGTCGGGCAAGACGTACCCCAATCAGACCGACTGCTTGACCCAGCAGCGCGCGAATTGGACGAACACGTGGCCGACCGACAAGTGTGACGGCAAAATCAACACCGCGAACATGGACATTTGCCTCAAGGCCCTTGACGCCACGGTGTGCAACAACGGGCTCGATTTCTTGGCGACGTTGAGCAAGTGCGGCTCGAGCCAGGTGTGCCAGTAACCCGCGTTCGCCCCCGAGACCGCCGCCATGGAAGTCGTTCTCAGGCCCACGAATGATCAGTTTCTTCGTGAGGTCGTCTTTCCCTCGTTTGAGTTGGGCGTGATCAACGCGGCGCCAGCCATTGAGCACTTGTTGCGCCACCTCAACGACGAAGCGACCCGGGTCTTGCTCGAAATGGTGCTCGAGCATTCGGTCGAAGAGTCGTTCTTCGGCCTGAGCGACCTGCGGTGGAACGAGGCGATTTACCGGCTCATGTTCTACGAGTGGCTGCCCGACAGCGACGGGTGGACCATTGCGACCCAGTATTCGGGCTACGCCGGCCCGTGGGAAGAGACGTTTCACCTGGCGTTGATGCTCGAAGACCCCGACTACCCGTACGCCGACGACACCAGCGCCGAACTGTACCGACGCTCGTTCTGGGGTCAGCCCAAGAAGCGGTTCAGCCTCTCGACCTTGATGTGCGGCGTGTGGGACCCCGTGCCCCTCTTTCCTCCCGACCAGGTGCTGACCACCGAAGGCAACGGGTTGTACAACCCGAAACAAGGCATCGCCCGTGCCGACTGGAGCTGGCGGCCCATGCTCACGGTGAGCTCGTGGGCCTCTCGGCTGCCCGGCATTCTCAACGGCCTGCTCGAGCGCGAAGTGCGGCGGCTCAAGCCCGTCGAAGTGCCCGAAAAACACGAGATTCTCGACTTTTGGCTGGGCCGCATCAAAGAGCCGCCGGTGTTGCCGGTGAGCTTTTCGGGCCTCGGGCCGCGCGCCGGAGAGTGGATTCGCGAGATCGGTGCCCTGGCCCACGTGCTGCGCACCGCGGCCGACCACCACCAAGGCATCAGCGCGGTCATCAGCCGACGCGACCTGGCGATGGACAGCGCCGAACCCCGCTGATCACAAAGGCGACGGCGAGAAGTAGAGCGCCCAACTGGCGATGGCCAAGAACAACCCCACGTCGAGGAGCAAGGGCGCGTCGCCCAAAATCACCTTTTCGGGGGCTCCGCCGGCGCCGCGCTTGTGCACCAAGAACAAGTAGCGAAACACGGCGAACACCACGCACGGCATGGTGAACTTCAAGTGGTCTGACCCGATGCGCTGAATCGTTTCGGGGGCGACGGTGTACAGGCTGTACGCGACGATGCTGGCCGCGGCCGAAATGCTCATCATTTGGTCGAGCATGGGCAGCGAATAGTCGGCCAAGTTCGCGCGGTGGGCGGTGGCGTTTTCTTCGAGCGACGAGAGCTCGGCGCGCCGCTTCGCGAAGCCCAAGAACACGGCGCCCAACAAGGTGCACAAGAACAGCCAGCTCGAGACCCGCACGTCGATGGCGACGGCGCCCGCGTAGACCCGAATGATGAAGCCGAGCGCAATGACCATGACGTCGAGAATGACCAGCTTCTTGAGCGCCCCGGTGTAGAGCACCTGCAGCCCCAAGTAGCTGCCGAGCACGACCAAGAACGGCACGCCCAGCCACGACCCGATGGCCGTGGCGCCGACCCACAACAACGCGACCAACACGACGGCGCCCAGGCCGCTCAGTTCACCGGCGGCGATCGGGCGGTGCTTCTTTTCAGGGTGGAGCCGGTCTTTCTCGCGGTCGAACCAGTCGTTCACCACGTACACGCCGCTGGCGAGCAAGCTGAACGAGAACACCGCGGCGATGCCGCGCGTCAGCAGCTCGGTCGACAGCAGGCCTTTGGCGAAGAGCAACGGCACCAACAGCACGCCGTTCTTCGACCATTGCTTGGGGCGGGCGGCGCGAAGCGCGACGACGGGCCAGGGCTTCTTCATTTGCGGCCTACCCCGTAATACGTGAACCCCAATTCGCGCAGGCGTTCGGGCGAGTAGACGTTGCGACCGTCGAAAATCACGGGGGTTTTCAGCTTCTGCTTCACCTTGGCGAAGTCTGGGTGGCGAAACTCGTTCCACTCGGTGACGACGAAGAGCGCGTCGGCACCGTCGAGCGCGTCGTACGGCCGCTCGGTGAAATGCACGCGGCTGCCGAACACCCGCTTGGCCGAAGCCGTGGCGACCGGGTCGAACGCCCTGACTTGCGCCCCCTTGCCGATGAGCCCTTCAATGACTTCGACCGCCGGCGCTTCTCGCATGTCGTCGGTCTTCGGCTTGAAAGCGAGCCCCCACACCGCGAACGTGCGGCCATTGAGGTCTCCGAAGTGCTTCACCGCTTTCGCGACGAGCAGCTTCTTTTGGCGCTCGTTCGTGCGCTCGACCGCGCGCAACAGGTCAAGCTCGATGCCGAATTCGCGGGCCGTGGCGACCAGCGCCTTCACGTCTTTGGGAAAACAGCTGCCGCCGTACCCCACTCCGGGAAACAGAAACGGGTAGCCGATGCGCTTGTCGGCGCCCATGCCCTTGCGAACCATGTCGACGTCGGCCCCGACCTTCTCGCAGAGCGTCGCGACGTCGTTCATGAACGAAATGCGGGTCGCCAACATCGCGTTCGCGGCGTACTTCGTCAGCTCGGCCGACCGGGTGTCCATGAAAATGATGGGGTGTTCGGTGCGCACGAACGGGGCGTACAGCTCGCCCATGATCTTCGTGGCGCGCTCGCTGTCGGCGCCAATGACAATGCGGTCGGGCTTCAAGAAGTCGTCAAGCGCGGCGCCTTCTTTCAAGAACTCGGGGTTCGACACGACGTCGAACGGCACCGCGGTTTGCGCGCGAATGGCCTCGCGCACCTTGTCGGCGGTACCCACGGGCACCGTGCTCTTGTCGACCACCACGGTGTACGCCTGGAGCGCCCGGCCAATGTCGCGGGCCGCGGCGAGCACGTATTGCAAGTCGGCGTCGCCGGTTTCACCCTCGGGCGTGCCGACGGCGATGAAAACGACTTGAGAAGCGGCCACCGACGCGGCGAGGTCGGTGGTGAACGACAAGCGCTGCTCGCGTACGTTCTTCGTGACCAGCTCTTCGAGGCCCGGTTCGTAAATGGGCAGCTTGCCGACCTTCAGGTTTTCGATTTTCTTCGCGTCGATGTCGACGCAGGTCACGTCGTTGCCCGAATCGGCAAAACACGTACCCGCGACCAGGCCGACATAGCCGCTGCCGATGACCGAAATGCGCATGGCCAGAGCATGTATGCGAAAGGTCAGCCTCCCGCCAGCAGGGTGCGCAGGGCATCTTCGCCCCGAAACTGCTGGGTGCGCCCCACCCGAGACACCGGGGCCACGACCAACCGTTCGAGCAATTCGCGGGTCGGCAGGAGGAGCGACGGTTGCAACTTGGCGACCTGAGGAGCCGTTTGCGGAAAGAGCTTCTCGACGATGCCGAGCGCCGCCCACAGTGCCCGCTCGACGTGCCATTCGTGCGCGCGGGCCGCCAAGACCGCGGCGTCGGGGGAGCGCGAATAGACGCCCCCCATCGAAGGGGCGCCCAAGACCAGCTCGCGCAGGTCGACAAACTCAATCATC
>JBGAIY010000034.1:0-31947 GCA_044225205.1 Myxococcaceae bacterium
CACCCAGGCGGCAGAAGCGACTTTCGCGAAGGTGCAGGCGGCGCTCACGACCCCGGCGGCCTTCGACCCCACCTCGCGCGCGTCGCTGGCGAAGCTGCAGGCGATGTACGACGGGGTCACCAAGACGCTCGGCTTTTCAGGCGACCTGCAGCCGGCGTCGGTGGGAGACCGGCTGCTGTGCCGCGACCTCGACAACCTGTTGGCGTGGTCGGGCAAGAACGGCATCGACCAAACCAAGCTCATCACCCGCGCGCTCGACCGGGTTCGTGAATTGCTCAAGAGCCCGAGCACGCCCAACGAAGACGCGGCCTTTGCCTTGTTGGGCCGCGTCGTGAAAGTCACGGGCCGGTGGTCGCCACCGAACCCGTGAGCTCATTTCAAAATTCGTAGGCCTTCTTCTTCGCTTGGGCGCGCGCCGAGTCGAGCAGGGCTTCGTCCATCGTTTTGGCGCCGGCCGAGGCTTGCTTTTTCATTTCGGTCTGAACGAAGGCCTCGCGCTCAGCCGCGAGCTTGTTGATTTGGGCCTGCAATTCTGAACGCTGCTTCGATTTCTGCTCGACGAATTGCTCGCGCTCGCCGTCGCTCATGGCCTGCATTTCAGCCGGCAGCTCGTCTTTGGCGATGGCGCTGGGGGCTTTGCCGGCTTTCTTGGCGTCGACCAGGTCCCACGTCGAGTTGTTGTAGAGGCCCGAGGCTTTGGCTTTCGCGCGGGTGGCCACGGTGCCGAGGCTGACGCCCTGCGCATTCGAGTCTTCTTTGGCTTGGCGGGCGAGCGAAGCCCGGCCGGCGCCCCCGTAGGCGATGTAGGTCTTGTTGAGTTCGTTCGACAAGCGCGCGAGCTCGGCGTCTTGCGGCGCGTCGACGCGAGCGATGGCGCGGTTCTGGTCGATGAACAAGAAGTGGCCGTCGGCCATTTTCGCGGCCGCGAGCCACTGGTCTGAAATGCCCGCGGCTTCGGTGCCGGCGTGAATGGTGTTCACCACGATGCCCTGCTCGATGGCCGACTTGACGCTGTCTTGGTACCGCACCGGCCCTTGGGTGAACGGCTCGTTGCCGGCAATGTAAATGAGCTTCAAGTCGCGCGGGTCGCGGCTCCACTCCAGTTCTTTGGTCGCGTGCGAAATGACGGCGCCGCAAAATTCGCTGCCGCCGTTGGTCTTGAGCGCGAACAGCGCTTCTGACACCTTGTCGAGGTCGGTCGTCAACGGCACGACTTGGCGCACGTAGTCGTTCTTCGCCGGGTTGCCGTCATTGCCATAGTCGTACAGCGCGATTTCGAGCTTCGGCGTGCGGCCGTCGCGCTTCGCGGTCGCGAACGTGTTGACGATGCGCCAGAGCTGTTCACGCGTTTGGTTGATGAGGCCGTCCATGCTCCCCGAGGTGTCGAGCAACACGGCGATTTGAATTTTGGGGTCGACCTTCGGGGCGACGGCGGGCGAATTCGAGGTCACGGCCGGCACGTCGGCCAACGCCACCGACGACACGACCGTCAACGCCGCCACGCAGGCAGCGAGCAGAGAACGACGCATGAGAGACTCCTGGGTGATTGGGGTGTTGGGCCCTTCAAACGGCCGGGCCCCCGATTCGATCTGCGCCGGTTGAATGAAGGGGCAACACGCCTCACAACCAACTGAAACCACTCAATTTCTCACCAAATAAGACAAGGCAACCGTTGGCGGCTCGCGTTCGATACCTTCACATATGTGTCGAATGTTTGCCGTGCAGGCGATGAAGCCCGTCGCCTTGGCGAAACCGCTCGAAGGGCTGAGCCGGCTGTCATCGGTTCACAAAGATGGGTGGGGCGTCGCCCGCTTCGGTTCTGACGGTTGGGCGGTCGACAAAGACTTGTTGCCGGCCAACCAGACCCAGCGCTTCGCCGAGCTGTGTAACGAGCAGTCGGGGCCGGCCACCTTGGCGCACATTCGCCTGTCGACGGTCGGCGCGGTCGACACCAGCAACAACCACCCTTTCGTCTCGAACGGCTGGGTGTTCATGCACAACGGCACGCTCGCGAATTTTGAAACGGCGCGGGCGAAGCTCGAGAACGAAATCGCTCCGGAGTTTCGGGCGGCGCTGCAAGGCGCGACCGACTCCGAGCGCTGCTTCGCGCTGTTTTTGACCTTCTTGCAGGGCCGCGCCGACGTCGACGTGAGCGAAGCGGCGCGGGCGATGAGCCGGGTGAGCCAGCTCGCCGCGTCGATTTGCGACGACACCGCGTCGATGAGCTGGAGGCGCTCGAGCATGAACTTCGTGGCCAGCAACGGCAAAATGACGGTCGCCACCCGCAAGGGGCAGACGCTCTTCACCAACGTGGGCAACGACGCCCATTCGATTGCGAGCACCGACCTCTACCCCGGAGAATGGAAAGAGGTGGCCGAGGGCGGCATT
The DNA here is from genome assembly GCA_044225205.1 of Myxococcaceae bacterium. Taxonomy (GTDB): domain Bacteria; phylum Myxococcota; class Myxococcia; order Myxococcales; family Myxococcaceae; genus JAEUJT01. Next base: position 2,389 of record JBGAIY010000034.1, read on the forward strand.
TTGGTGCTCGACGACCGCCTCGGCAAACACGAGTCGCGCATTCTCGACTGGAAATGAGCAGCCCGAGTGCGTAACGCAGCGCACCACGGTGCCGGTTGCCGCACCGCTTGACTTGGCGCGGTCGCTGCGTTTCTACCAAGGTGTGAAGCTCTACAATTATTGGCGCTCGAGTTCGAGCTACCGCGTGCGGCTGGCGCTCCATTTCAAGGAGTTGCCGTTCGAATACGTGGCGGTGGCGCTGAACAAGGGCGAGCAGCACGAGCGGGCGCACCGAGACCGCAACCCGCTGGGCACCGTGCCGTTGCTCGAAGTCGAACACGAAGGCCGGGTCATCGAAATTGCCCAGTCGGTGGCGATTGTCGAATACCTCGAAGAACGGTACCCGCAGAAGCCGCTGTTTCCCCGTGACGTGCTGGCGCGGGCGGCGATGCGCGGCATGGTCGAGCTGGTGAACTCGGGCATTCAGCCCTTTCACAACCTGTCGACGTTGCAGTTCGTGCAAAACGAGCTCAAAGCCGACGAAAAGAAGTTTTCGACCCACTTCATTCGCCTGGGGTTGGAGGCGCTGGAGGCGTTCGCGGCGCGCTCGGCCGGGCGGTTCTTGGTGGGCGACGCATTCACCTGGGCCGACGCGTGCTTGTTGCCGCAGCTGTACGGCGCACGGCGTTTCGGAGTCGAGACCGCGCCGTTCGCGACGCTGCACCGAATTGAAGCGCTGGCGTTGACGCTCGACTTCGTGAAGCGGGCGTTGCCCGAAGCCCAGAGCGACGCGCCGAAAACGTGAGAACATTCTCGAACCTTTGAGCGAGGCATCACCCACATGGAATCTTTGGGCATCAAGAAGGTCGAATCGGTTCACTGGTATGTGCACGACATCGAGCGCAGCCGAAATTTCTACACCAAGCTGATGGACTTCGCCGAGCTCGGCGAGTCGGGGCCAGCGCTCACCACGCGCGGCCGGCAAAAGTCGGTGGTGTTTCGCGCGGGCGAGGTGCAGCTCATTTGCAGCGCGCCGGTCGGTGAGGGCGGGCGGGCGTGGCGGTGGCTGCAGAAGCACCCCGAGGGCGTCGGCACCATCAACTTCTTGGTCGAAGACGTCGAAAAGACGTTTCGACTGCTCGAAGAACGAGGCGGCACCATCATCGACGACGCGATTCAGCGTTTCACCGACGACCGCGGTGGCAAGCTGGCCTTCTTCAGCATCACCACGCCGTTCGGCAACACGACGTTTCGCTTCATGCAGCGCGACGGGTACGCCCCCGTGTTTCCCGGGTTCGAGGCCCACCCCACGCCGCGCGGCGGCCAGAACCGCTTTCAGTTCTTGCGGGTCGACCACATCACCTCGAACTTTCGCACCCTCGCCCCCATGGTGCTGTGGATGAAGCACGTCATGGGGTTCGAGGAGTTCTGGAACATCGCCTTTCACACCGAAGAAGACATCAAAGCGGGCAACCAGCACGGCACCGGCCTCAAGTCGACCGTCATGTGGGACCCCAAGTCGCAAGTGAAGTTCGCGAACAACGAGCCGTCGCGGCCGCGCTTCAAGCAGTCGCAAATCAACGTGTACGTCGAAGACCAGCGCGGTGAAGGCGTGCAACACTTGGCGCTCGAAGTGGGCGACATCGTCAGCACGGTTCGCACCATGCGCGGCACCAAGGGGCTCGACTTCTTGGGCACGCCCGCGAGCTACTACGACTACCTGCCCGAGCGCCTCGAGAAAGGCGGCATCAAGCGCATCGACGAGAAGCTCGAAGACCTGCGCGAGCTGCAAATTCTCATCGATGGCAACAAAGAGCACCGGTACATGCTGCAGATCTTCATGAAAGAAGTGTCGCAGCTGTTCGCCGACCGTGAAGCCGGCCCCTTCTTCTACGAAATCATTCAGCGCAAAGGAGACCGGGGCTTCGGCGGCGGCAACTTCAAGGCGCTGTTCGAGAGCATCGAACGGGCGCAGGTGGCCGAACGCGAGCGAGAACGCGCGGCGCAACCGGCGCCAACCCGCCCCGCGACGTTGGCGTAAGCTCGACCGCCAGCCATGGCTGCGCCAGACATCGAAACCCGAGTGGTGCCGTTGACCGTACCGGCGGGGCTGGTGTTGGCGCCCATCGACCTCGGCCGGCCGCTGAGCGGCGCGCGCATGAAGGGCTTTCCGCTCCTGCATTTGTTCGAGGTGATGGGCCGCTCACCCGACCCTTCGGCGTTGGAGCGGTGGCGGGAGTCACTGCCCGAGGCCCACCGGGCCGCGACCGACCGCCGCGCCATCACGTCGATTACGTGGTTGCCCATTGAGTACTACTTTCACGCCGTCGCGTTCGCCGCGCGCGCGCTGTACGGCGACGGCGCGCGGCACGCGCTGCGGGTGGGCCAAGACCTGGCGCGCGCCGACATCGGTGCGTTCTTTCGCTTCGTCTTGGCCATGGCGTCACCCGCGACGGTGTTGAACCTGTCGGGCCGGTTTTGGAGGAGCTACTTCGACGTGAGCAGCTTGACGGTCACCTCTCAAGCGGCGCGCGAGTGCACGGTCGAAGTGCGCGACTGGCCGCTGCGCGACGAAGTGTCACTGCACGAACTCGGAGGCAGCCTCGTCGCGTGGATGGAGGCCAGCCGGGCCGGCGACGTGAGGCTCGAGCGCTTCGAATTGCTCGAGCCTGGCCGACTGTTGGTCGGTTGCCGCTGGGCCTGAACTTGAGCGTTCGGGGCGCTACCGAGCCGAGGCCGAAGCGCGGCGGTCGGGAGCGTAGCCGTTGGCGCGCAGCCACCCTTCGTGGGCGACGATGCCGCGGTCGCTGGGCCGCCACGACGACTCGGTTGAAACAAATTCATTGAACGCGCGCTCGGCGGCGGCGAGGGCCGACTTGCTGCGTCGTTCGAGGGGGCGGGGCGAGGGCGTGGGCATCTGGGCTCCGGTGTTTCGTTCGAGTGACAGGCGGCGACAGGCCTGTTACGGCTGATCTGATGTCGGCGGCGGCCCAAGTCAAAAAAGCCGCCACCGCCCGCGGGAGCGCACCATGATCGAACGTGTCGTCAACGGCCTCGTGCCGCGCAAACACCACCTCCAGCTCAAAGACGGCGACGGGCACTTGCACTGGGAACAGTGCATTACCCAAGACGGCTTCGAGGCGCCGTACACCATCACCTACCACCGGTTCGCACCGCACCGGCAGGCGCAGGCCAACACGACGCACGGCTTCGGCGCCCGCCAGCTGGTGAGCGACCGCCCGCTCGCGAAGCGGCATTACCTGTCGCAGAACATGACGGCGCCCGAGGGTGGCAGCGTGCTCGACCACCGAGTGCCCTTGTTGGGCAACGCCGACATCACCTTGGGCATCGCCAAGCCCACCGTGTCAGACCCCGCGTATTTCACGAACGCCGACGGCGACGACCTGTTCTACGTGCACGAAGGCGGTGGGGTGCTGCGCTCGCTGTTGGGCGACTTGCCCTTCGAGGCGGGCGACTACGTGTACGTGCCGCGCGGCATTCTCCACCGGTTCTTGCCGACGAAAGGTCTGCAGCAGCACTGGCTGTGGGTCGAATGCCGGGGGGGGTTGCACCTGCCCAAGCAGTGGCGCAACGGCGTGGGCCAACTGCGAATGGACGCTCCGTATTGCCACCGCGACTTTCGCAAAGTGTCATTCGGCGGGCCGCTCGACGAGGGGCTGCGTGAACTCGTGGTCAAGCGCGGCGACACCTTTCACACCTTCACCACGAAAGAGACGCCGCTCGACGTCGTCGGCTGGGACGGCACGGTCTACCCGTGGGTGTTTCCCATTTTGAATTTTCAGCCGCGGGTGGGCCTGACGCACTTGCCGCCGACCTGGCACGGCACCTTCGCGGCGCGGGGGGCGTTGATTTGCAGCTTCGTGCCCCGCCCCACCGACTTTCACCCCGAAGCGATACCCTGCCCGTACCCGCATTCGTCGGTCGACGTCGACGAGTTCATTTTCTACTGCCGCGGCAACTTCACGAGCCGCAAAGGCGTGGGGCCGGGCAGCATGAGCCACCACCCGGCGGGCATACCGCACGGGCCACACCCCGGTTCGTACGAAGCGAGCATCGGCAGCAAAGAAACGAACGAGCTCGCGGTGATGCTCGACTGCGCCTTGCCGCTGTTGCCGACGACCCAAGCGCTGGCCATTGAAGACCCGAACTACCACCGCAGTTTCATGCCGTAGTCACCCGTTCGGTCGGCCGCTCGAGCGAGCCGAGGCCGGCCGGCCTTGGCTGCCGCGGGCGGCGGTCGGAGCCCGGAGCTGCGCGAACGCCCACCGCTGTTCGACCGTTCGCTGTTGCGCTTCGGTCAATTCGTCGCGCACCCGCGCCGAAGCGAAGCCCGAAATGATGACCGTCAGCACCGGAGCGATGGTGAGAAACGGCACCGCCCACGACGACGACAAGTCGAACAGCACGGAGTTGATGCGCAGGCCTCCGGGCGTCGCGGCATAAGCCGTGGGCCACCACCCCAGCGCCGACAACGCGAACGGGGCGATGACCGAAAACAGCCCTCCGCCGAAGACGAGCGGCCGCAGCTTCGGGTCGACCCACATCATGAACGCCATGGTGTTGGCGGCCGCCAAGCCCGGTACGACCAACAAGGGCCCGGCGATGCAGCTGTTCGCCGCGTTCATGAGCGACACGGCGATGAGCGACGCGACGGTGTGCGCCGTCGACAACCGGCCGAGCCTCGCGAGCACCGTCATGGCCATGGCGAAGAACCAGGTGACGCCCATGACGACGAGCACGTCGACCCGCATGTCGGCGAACAGCGCGGCCGTGGGCAACATGGCGCCCATGACGCCGTAGCCGACGATGGCGTTGCGGGCGCTGCGCACGGTCGACGCGCGGGCCAGCTCGCGCATTTCTTCGGCGACCTCGGGGGGCGGCGTCACCGGCGCCTCGGCGAGCAACGACGTAAACAGCGCGTGGGCTTTGGCGTTTTCGGGTTGCAACGCCAGCGCCCGCCCGACTTCGCGCAGGGCTTCTCGGCGGTCGTCGAGTGAATGGCTCGAGCGGCTGCGTTGGGCGGCTTCGTGGGCGCGCCCGACGTGGCGGTCGGCCCATTCGTCGCGCAGGGCCGAATCGCGTTCGCCGGCGAGAATGGTCTCGAGGCGCTGACCGAACTGACGCGCGGTGGGCCGGGCCTCGGCCACGAGGTGCAAGGCGTCAGAACAGAGGGCGTCGAGTTCGGGGGCGATTTCGACTTGGGGCGCTCGGGCTCGAGGCGACGGGTGTGGCCCGTGGGTGGCCGCCAGGGCCGACAGGGTGTCGGGGGCGCGAATGAGCGGCGTGCCGGTGAGCACTTCGAAGAGCACGGTGCCCAGCGACCACACGTCGGTTTTCGTGGTCACCGGTTGACCCGCGGCTTGCTCGGGCGACAAGTAGCCGGGCGTGCCCATGACGGCCCCCGCCAGGGTGCCGCCCGCGTCGTGGGGTGCCACGCGCTGGGGCCCCTCGGTGGGGTTGGTGCCGACTTTGGCGATGCCCCAATCGAGCAAATACACTTCACCGAAGTCTCCCAGCATGACGTTGCTGGGCTTCACGTCGCGGTGAATGACGCCGCACGAATGGGCGAAGTCGAGCGTCTGCGCGAGCGACTGCAGCGCCGCCAGCAACCGCCTTCGGGGGAAGCGCTCGCCCACCGCCACGTCGCCTTCTTGCAGCGCGGCGAGCACTTCGCTCAAGGTGAGCCCCCGCACCCGCTTCATGGTGAAGAACGGAGCGCCCTTGGGGTCGAGCCCCAGTTCGTGCACCGGCACGATGCCCGGGTGTTCGAGCTGACCTTGCACCCGGGCTTCGCGCACGAAGCGCGCTTGGGCCGCGGGGTCGCTCGCGGTCGACACCTTCAATGCCAACTGGCGACCGAGCCGGGCGTCGAGCACCCGCCGCACCTCGCCCATGCCGCCGTGGCCCAAGAGGTCTCCGGGTATGAGCTGCTGGTCGGTCGTGACCTCCGCCAACGGCGGCAATTCGGCGTTGACCGAAGGCACGTCGTTCGCAGGCGTGCGCAACGTGGGCTCGAGCGTGATGGTCGACATGGCGCCTCGGAGTGTCGCGCATTGCCCAGCTCGCCGCCCGCATTCGCCGCACCCAAAACGGCCAGGGCAGCAGAGGCGAAATGCACGCTTGGGTTGGCGTTCGGGCTATAGGCCTGGCGTGCCCGTCGAATTGCAGCGCGGAGGCCTTCGGTTGAGCGGCACGCCGTTGTGGTTCGACGCGCGCCGAAAAGCCGACGTGAGCTTCGTGTCGCACGCCCACAGCGACCACATTGCGCGCCACGCGCGGGTGCTGGCGACGAAAGAGACCATTCGGCTCATGGAGCACCGGCTGGGCGCGCTCGAGTCGACCCACGCGTTGGCGTACCGCGAGCCGACACAGGTCGACGGGCTGCTGCTCGAGCTTTTCCCCGCGGGGCACGTGCTGGGTTCGGCGCAAGTGCGGGTGACGCGCGCCGACGGGCACCGGGTGGTCTACACCGGCGACTTCAGCCTCGAGCCCGCGCTGACGGCGAGAGCCACCGAGACCGCCACCTGTGACACCCTGGTGATGGAGTCGACCTTCGGAGACCCCAAGTTTCACTTCCCGAAGAAGAGCGAGGTCTACGACGAAATCGCCGATTGGGCGCGGCGCCATTTGGGCCAGGGCATTCGCCCCGTTTTGTTCGCCTATTCGCTGGGCAAGTCGCAAGAAACCATCAAGCAGCTGACGATGCGGGGGCTCAAGGTGTGTGCGCACCCGTCGATTCACGACATTTCGACGCTCTACACCGAGCTGGGCGTGCCCATCGACGCGCGGAGGTACGACGACACGTTCGCCGAGGGAGAGGTCGGCATTTTTCCTCCCTTCGGGCGCAGCCAGAGCATGAAGAAGACGCCCGGCAAGGTCACCGCGGTGTTGACCGGCTGGGCCATGGAGCCGTGGGCCGCGCGGCGCTACGGGGCCGACCGCGCGTTTCCGGTGTCTGACCACGCCGACTTTCCGTCACTCGTGGCGTACGCCGCGTCGGTCGGTGCTCGCGAAATCATCACCCTGCACGGGTACGCCGCCGAATTGGCCAAGGCCCTGAAAAAAGAAGGGCTTTTTGCCCGCGCCATTACCCACGCGGTACAAATGGAGCTGCCCGGGCTGCGGGCCTCGCCATGAGTTCGAACCAAACCGCCCAAGAATTGCTGCTCATCGCTCTCGTGGTGGGCGGGGCGGTGGGCAGCACCGTCTTGAACCGGCGGGGGCGACCGGTCGTCGGGTGGGCGGTGTTTGGCCTCACGGTCGTGCTCGTCGTGTTGCTGGGCAACCGCTGGCACCTTTCGCTCGACTCGCTGTAGCCCCACAGGGGGCCGACTTGTTGGCGCGGGCGGCTCTGGCTACAAGCGGCCCATCATGCGCGACTGGCTGTGGTTCGCCGCGACAGGGGTAGCCGTCATCGCCCGTCTGAGGTGGCAGCTCGGCGCCAGCTGGCAGACGGCGGCGGCGGTCGCGGTGGGCTTCGGAGTGTTGGCCGTCTTGGTGGTGCGCTCGGTGCGTTTGCTGCGCGCCCTCGGCAGCGACGGCCAACGCGTGCGCGCGATGCACGTCGTGGGGCCGTTGCCTTTCGTGGGCATGGGCGCCTGCGCCCTCTGGGCCCCGGTGATGATGTTGGTCGACGGCGGGGCACGCCTCGAGTCGTTTCTGATTTTCGCGACCGACGCGCTCGTCGGCATGGGCTATTTCATGTGGGTGTTGGCATTTCACCCCGACGAGCGGCGCGACCACACCCCCGTCGCGAAGGTCGACCCCTTCGAGAAGAGCGCCCCGTGAAGGAGCCCACCGTGTCACTCAAAGCCTTGCGACAGGTGCTGGTCGCCGAAGTGCACCGGCTCACCGTGACCCAAGCCGACGTCGACGGGCCCAACGCGGTCACGGTCGACCGCACCGTGCTCGAAGCCGCGGGCGTCATGCCGCACGAGAAAGTCGAAATCGCCAACGTTTCGAACGGGGCTCGGTTTTCGGCGACGGTCGCCGTGGGGCCGGCCAATTCGGGCGTGGTGGCGGTCGACGGCGCGGGGGCCCACCTGGCCCGGCCCCAAGACCTCATCACCCTGAGCGTGTTCGGCTGGGTCAAGGGCAAGGCCGCGGGCAAAGCGAGGCCCCGCCGGGTGACGGTCGACGCCAACAACAGCATCACCGCGGTGGTCGACGACGAGCCCGGCGCCCCGAGCGTCGAACCGCCCCCGCCCACCAAAGTCAAAAAGCCGAAGAAGGGCACCGAGCCGTGACGCGCCTGTGGTGCGCCGACGCGGTCGTCTCGGTCGACCCGAGCCTGGCCGACATGTCGCGGCCGCGGGTGCACGTGGGTTCGTTCGAACTCACAGCGGGTGACCACGCCCCCGCACCGGTGTTCGCCATTGAGCGGGTTCGAGGTCTTTCGGGCGAGCGGCTCGTCACCGACTTGGGCGAAGCGACGGTGAAACTCGAAGACCACCGCTTGCTGGTCGACGTGGCCGAAGGGCCGTTTCTGGGCGAGCTGGCGTTGCGGCTGGGGTTCTCGGTGGTGACCGGCCGGTTGGGCGGCGTGTTGATTCACGCCACCGGCCTGGCCCGAGACGGGGTCAGCCTCATCGCCTCGGGCCCCAGCGGGCACGGCAAGTCGACGCTCTCGCGCCTGCGCGGCCCCGGCCTGCGGCTGCTGAGCGACGAAATCTTTCAACTTTTCCCCGATGGGAGGGTGGGGGGCACTCCGTTTCGGTCAGACTTCGACAACGTGGGCACGCCCGGGCTGACCCGCGCGAAGTACTTCGTCGGCCTCGCCAAAGCGCCGCACGAAGCGCTGGAGCCCGCCACGGGCGCGGCGGCCTTTGCGCTGGCCGTCAGTCAGTGCTTCGAAGCCCAACGGTTCAACTTGCCGCGGGTCGAAACCAAACGGCGGTTGATGGCGTTCTTGAGCAGCGTGCAGCTGGGCACCCTCGCCTTTCGCAAAGACCCGGCCGTTGGCCCTTTCGTCGAGGGGCTGTTGGCGTGAGCCCGGCGTTCGACCCCGCTTCGGTAGAACGCGCGGTGGCGGGCCTTCGCTGGCGGTGGCCACGCGGCCCGCACCGAGGCGCCGTGGGCCACACCCGCTCGGCTTCGGTCGGCAGCGCGGTCGAATTGCACGACTTTCGCACCTACCAACCCGGAGACGACCTGCGCCACGTCGACTGGAACGCGGTCGCCCGCACCGGTGACTTGGTGCTGCGAATTCGTGAAGAGGAGGTCGCCCCGCGAATCGAAGTGATTCTCGACGTCTCGGCGTCGATGGCGGTATCGGCTGAGAAAGCGAAGCTCGCACGCGAAGTGGCCTACGCGGCCACCCTGCTGGCCCGCCACGGAGACTGGGCGCCGACGCTCGTGTGCGCCGGGCAAAAGACGCCCCCGACGTCAGCGGTGCACGACGTGCTGGCGGCGCTCAGCGCAACGGCGTTCGACGAGCGCACGCCTCTGCCCACCGCGCTTTCGACGAGCGGTTTCAAGAAGTGCGGCGTTCGGGTGCTGGTGAGCGACCTGTTGGTCGAAGCCCCGCCCGCGACCGTCGTCGACCGCTTGGCCCGCGGAGCGGCCCAGCTGGTGGTGCTGCAGGTGCTGGCGAGTGAAGACGTCGACCCTTCGGGCTTCGTTGGGGGCACCCGGTTGACCGACGCTGAAACGGGTGAGGCGGTCGACCGCACGCTGCGTGAAGACGACGTGGCCCGTTACCGACGACGCCTCGGCCAACACGTGGCCGGGTGGCAAGACGCGGTGACTCGAGTGCACGGAGCGCTGGCGCAGCTCGACACCACGCAGCCCTTCGAGCGCCTCGTGCGAGGGCCGCTGGCTTTGCTGCTCGAGCCAGCGGCGTAAGCCTCGCCGTTACAACAGCTTCATCAGCTCGGCCTTTGGCGCCGAACTCGTCGTCGGTCAGAAGCCCGGCGGCCTTGAGTTCGTTGAGCTGTTTGAGCCGGTCCATCACCGAGGGGCGGTGACGGTGGTTGCGCACCGGCGTGCCGCCCGCGGCCGCCGCCCCGCCGGCCGCACCGTGTTGGTTGTTCATGAACATTTGGGCCATGCCGAACCCCATGCCGATGCCCATGCCTCCCAGGGCGTTGCCCGAAGCGCCCCCGCCTTCACCACCGCCTTTGGCCATGCCCTCGGCCGCGCCGAGCATGGCTTGGCCTTGGGCGTACTGTTGAAAGCCCCCGGCGAGCCGCGAATAGGCGACGTCTTTCGACAGCTTCTTCAGCGTCGCTTCGTCTTCGGGCTTGATGCTGATGGTGAAATTGCCGAACCGCACGATGCTGACACCGTATGAATTGGTGTGGCTGCCCGTACCGGCGATGACTTCGGTTTCGATTTCTTCGGTGTACGCGCCCGAGGTGACGTCGAGCAGCGGCCACTTCTTCTTGACGATGAGCTCGGCGATGCGGTCGCGGGTGACTTTGAGCACCTGGCTTTTGAACCACCCCAAGAACTCGGCGTTGTCGGCTTTGCGCAGACCGACCAAGCCAACGACGAGCTTCTCGGGGTCAACGCACTTGAGCGAAAAGTCGCCGTACACCATGGTGCCAATGGCGAGCCCGGTTTCGGGGTCGCGCACGTCACCGATGGGGCCACCGAACTTCACCTGCGAAAATTCGCGCAGCGAAACGAAGTAGACCTCGGCGACGAAGAGGTTGCCGCCGGTGACTTTTTCGAGCAGCGCCGAGAGAAACGGTATGTTGTTGGTGTCGAGGTTGTGGCGCCCCGCGCCCAACTTGCCGACGACCGCTCCGTCTTTCACGAAGAGCGCCATTTCGTCGGCTTGCACGGTCAGCTGCGTGAGCGTGCGAATGTTGCGCTCGGGGTACTTGTAAATGATTTCGTCTTTCGCTTCGTCGGCGCGAGCAATGAAGTTGCGCTGCGCTTCGGTTTTCAGCGAGTCGAAGAATCCCATCTGTTCTTCCTCCAAAAAGAGAACTTCGGTGATGCGACCAAAAGAACGTTGAAGGCAGCGAACCATTGCACTTTGCGTGGCGGGGCGCCCTCAAACAAAAACGCCAGTGAATGCCCAGTAGCCACCTCGGCACCAAAGGCAAATTCACCCGACAGCCCGTTGATTTTGTTTGCTTTCTCGGCGTACGAAGCCGCTGGCCGGCAAAGCAGTGCGACGTCTGACTTGGAGCCTCGTCACCATGCCTGTCATGCCCAAACTCGTTTTGGCGTCGCTCGCCGTCGCCGCCGTCGCCGCCTTCGGTGGCTGTCTTGACCTGGTCGATCAGCACTATTCGTTCAACTGCCAAGAGCGCGGCAGCTGCGATGGCGGCGCCACCGGGGGCGGCAGCGGCGGCGGGTCGGGCGGCGGCAGCGGTGGTGGGGGCGGGGGCGGCGTGGTCGACGGCGGGTGTTCGCTCACCTGCACGCCTCCGGCCCCACGGTGTGACGACTCGAAGACGCTGGTGACGAGTCGCGTGCGGGCGTGCACGGGCACGTCGTGCCAATTCGAGAGTTCTTCGGTGGTGTGCACCACGGCGTGCCAAAACGGCGCGTGCCTCAACGAGCCCTGCGCGGGCGTGGTGTGCGACACGCCCCCGCCGGCGAGCTGCGCCGACCGGTCGACCCTGCAGATCTTCGTCGCTCCGGGTTCATGCACCGGGGGCACGTGCGGCTATTCGTCGGGCCTGGTGACGTGCGCGAGCGGCTGCATGAACGGCGCGTGCGTCGGCAACCCCTGCGCGGGCCGAACCTGCAACTTGCCACCGGCGGCGACCTGCCGGGGCACGAGCCTGCGCACCTATTCGTCGGTGGGCGTCTGCGACGGTGCGTCGGGCCAGTGCACGTACAGCGCGACCGACACCGTGTGCGCGAATGGCTGCGCGAACGGCGCCTGTGTCGCCGACCCCTGCTCGGGCGTGAGCTGCACCACCCCACCCGCGCCGACCTGCATGACGGCGACGAAGCGCCTGTACTTCGCGACGAACGGCGTTTGCAGCCAAGGCACCTGCAGCTACGTGCCCATGGTCGAAGACTGCCCGGCGAACCAAGAGTGCAAGAGTGGCACCTGTGGCGTGCCGCCGCCGACCTGCACGGCCGAGAACTGCGCGGGCGGGTGCTGCTCGGGGCCCAACTGCATACCGTACGCGAACCAGTCGGCGACGGCGTGTGGCTCCGGCGCCCAAGCCTGCTTGGCGTGCTCGAGCGGCTTTTTGTGCAGCAGCGGGGCCTGCACCGACGTGAACGAATGCGCCATCAACAACGGTGGGTGCGACGTGCACGCGACCTGTACGAACACCACCGGCTCGAGAACGTGCGCCTGCAAGGCGGGGTACTTCGGCACGGGGCTGAGCTGTGCGCTCATCGCCGACGGGGGTACGCCGAGCTGGTCGTTGCTCAACACCGGCGACGGCGGCATCGACGGGCCCACGGCCCGGCGCGGCGCGGCCTTCGCCGACACCGGTGACCACAGCCTCTTGCTCTTTGGAGGCTATGACCTGACCACGCACTTCAACGACTCGTACGAGTGGTTCGACGGCGCGTGGTCGACCACGACCGGCTTGCCCCCCCTGCCGGCGGCCCGCCGGGTGCCCGCCATGGTGAGCGACAGCAAGCGCACGACCGTTCTCTTGTTTGGCGGCTACAATGGCAATTCTACCTTCGGCGACACCTGGCGCTGGAGCATTTCGACCTACGAGTGGGAAGCGCTCAGCCCGACGACTTCGCCCCCGCCGAGGTACGGTTCGGGCATCGCCTACGACAGCAAGCGCGACCGGGTCGTGCTCTTCGGCGGGTTGACCGAGCCCGGCACCACCTACCTGGGCGACACGTGGGAATGGGACGGCACGAACTGGGCCGCGATTACCACCTCGGTTCAGCCGACGCCTCGCTTCGCGCCGTTCATGGTTTACGATTCGGTGCGCGGCGTCACGGTGCTCTTCGGCGGCACCACCGGGTCGAACACCGTCTCGAGCGAAACCTGGGAATGGAACGGCACGACCTGGTCGCTGCGCGCCTCGTCGGGGCCGACCGCCCGCTACGGCGGTGCCTCGGCCTTCTTGAACGGCCGCACCGTGATTTTCGGCGGCTACGACCGCTCGACCTACTTGAACGACACGTGGGAATGGAACGGCGGCGTCTGGGTCTCTCGCGGCACCTCGGGGCCCTCGGCCCGCTACTTTCCCGCCGCGGCCACCCTCGACGGCCGCTTGCTCGTCTTTGGCGGCGGTACCTCGGTCGGCGTCTTTGGCGACCTGTGGCAATACGGCCCGTAGAACGCCGTGTGGTCAAGTGAAGGTGCACGGCGCCCACCAAGCATTGTGCTGCGCCGCGCCTGATTCCCCGCTAGTTTTTCGGGCGAGTGACTGGGCCGACGAGGCGCGGCCACGCTTGAAGCCGAGAGGGGCAGCCACATGAGTCGGGTCGCGTGGGCGAAATCGCTGCGGGTGCGGTTGTCTGTCGCGCTGTTCGGTCTGGTGAGCGCCACGGCCTCGGCGGCCGGGTTTCAGCTCGAGCGCTATGAGCCGACCCCCGCGGGAGAAACGTTTCTGTGGGTTGCTTCGCCTCGGTACGCGCCGCAGCGGTTCTTTTCGGGCGGCTTCACCTTCGACTACGGCAACAGCGTCTTGTGGGGCGGGGTCTACAACCAAAACGGTACCTTCGTCGCGCGCCAGTCGATTGTGTCTGATCAGCTGCTCGGGCGTCTCGACCTGTCGATTTCGCCGTGGCACCGCCTGCAGCTTTCTCTGACCGCGCCGTTGGTGCTGCTCGAGCGGGGCACCGCGGCACTGGGCGTGACGCCGAACCCTTCGGTCGTGTTCGGTGACCCACGCCTCGGCGTGGCCTTTCGGGTGCTCGGCGACGACCGGGTCGACCCGTGGTCGTTGCACCTCGCGGCCATGCTGTGGGTACCCGTCGGCGCGGCCCCCCACCACGCAGGCGATGCGACGGTGCGAGGCCACGTGGCGGCGATCATGACCGGCCAATTCGCACAGCGCTTTCGCTGGGCGGGCAACCTGGGCGCGTTGATTCGGCCGAACGCGGCGCTCAGCAAGTTCGTCGCCCTCAACGGCAGCGGAGCGACCGCGAGCGAGCTGCAGGCCTCGGGTGCCTTGCATTACCAGCCGCTCGATTCGTTCAGCTTCGGGCCCGAGCTCGTGTTCGCCACGGGCATCGCCGGAGCCCACGCCTTTCAAGCCGACTCGACCCACCTCGAAGCGTTGATTTCGGCTCGGGTGCAGGTGGGCGTGTTTCAAATTGAACCCGGGGTCGGCTTGGGCCTCGTGCGTTCGATCGGCACCCCCACCTTTCGCGGGTTGCTCCGAGTGGCCTTCGCGCCTCCGCCCGAGCCGGCGAAAGCCCCCGAGCCCGTGGCCCCGCCGGTGGCCGAAGCGCCGGCACCGAAACCGGTACCGGTGCCGGTGCCAGCGAAACCCGCCGAGCCCGTGGTCGCCGAGCCGGTGAAGGCCGAACCGCCGCCCGAAGTCGAAGCGCCGAAACCGCCGCCGGTCGAAGAGGCCCAGCCCGCGAAAACCGAAGAGCCCCCCCGTGCATTCACCGTCTTCTTTCAAAACGACAGCGACGCCATCTCGAACGACGGCCCGCTCGTTTCGCTGGGCGCCGCGCTGAAACAACACCCCGACTGGCGAGTGCGGTTGCGCGGCCATTCAGACGAGCTGGGTGACGAGCGCTACAACCACGCCCTCTCTGAACGCCGCGCCCAAGCGGCGGCGCGGGCGATCATGCGGGGCGGTGCGGCGAGCAGCCAAATCGACGCCAAAGGCGAAGGCGTGGAGCGATTGGGTGCCACGACCAGCGCGAGCCGACCGAACAGCCGACGGGTCGACGTCGTGACGTCGGCCGGGCCCTGAACCTCAAAGAAACCCCTCGAACAAGCCTGCAGCCTGGAGAACGAACGATGACCCTCAGAACGAAGTGGCTGGCGGTGATACCGCTCGCGTTGACGACCTTGACCGGGTGTACGACGGGCGGCCTGGCCCCGGAGAACGCGCCGGGTTCACCCCTGTGCGCCGAAGCGCAAAAAGGTCAGCGGTATTCGGTCTGTGGCCGACTGACGACGGGCACGCTCCGCGCCAATTCGCCCGGCAAAAAAACGGCCAAAGCGTCGCTCGACGTCGTGCGCAGCCCGACGGGCCACACGTACCAACTCACTGGAGGCACCGTTCATGCGAGCCACTGAATTGCGAAAGAGCGCCACCACCTGGGCCATGGCCCTGAGCGTGTTGGCCGCCGCGGCCGCGTGGGCCGACGTCACGGGCAGCGTGCTCTACCAAGGCGCGCTTTCTGACCTCAACACCGGGCCAGTCGACGGCACGTTCGACTTCAAGTTCTCGATCTACGGCGACGCGACGACGACGACCGCGCTCGCCACCGTCGAGCGCAAGGGCGTCACGGTCACCAACGGCTCGTTCTCGGCCGAAGTGGGTGAGCTGTTCAAGACCGCGACGGGCAACGTGTACCTCGAGATGGCGGTCAAGGGCCCCGACGACGCCGACTACGACGTCTTGCCGCGCACGGTGGTCTCGGCGGTGCCGTACGCACTGCACGCCAAGACGGTCGACTCGGTCGATTGGGCGTCGGTCAAGAACGCGCCCGCGCTGTTGCAGGGGGCGACCGGCCCCACCGGCCCAGCTGGAGCGGCCGGCGCGACCGGCCCCGTGGGAGCGACGGGAGCCACGGGTCAAGCCGGCGCGGTCGGTGCGACGGGCGCGGCGGGCGTCGCGGGTGCGACCGGAGCGGCGGGAGCCACCGGCGCGACGGGCGCCACCGGCGCAGTCGGCCCGCCGGTGACGTTCTTGGGAGCGTGGAACATTGGCAGCACCTACGCCGTGGGTGACACGGTGTCGTTCAACGGCTCGAGCTACATTTCGATTTCGGCGGCCAACACCGGGCACACGCCCGACTTCAGCCCCGCGAACTGGTCGCTCTTGGCACAACAGGGTTCGACGGGCGCCACCGGAGCCACGGGCGCCGTGGGCCCCACGGGCCTCACGGGTTCGACCGGCGCGACGGGTGCGGTGGGCCCGACGGGGGCACTCGGCCCGACCGGCCTCACGGGCTCGACTGGCCCCACCGGCGGCACCGGGCCCACCGGCGCGACCGGCGCCACTGGAGCCGTCGGCGCGACCGGCAGCACCGGCCCGACCGGAGCGGTCGGCCCGCCCATGAGCTTTCAAGGCACCTGGGCCATTGTCGTCACCTACGCGGTGGGCGACGCGGTCGAGTTCAACGGCTCGAGCTACATTTCGCTGGCCTCGGGCAACTTGGGCAACCTGCCGTCGAACGGCGCTCCGTGGGCCGTCTTGGCCGCGGCGGGCGCCACCGGCCCGACCGGAGCAACGGGCGCGGTTGGGCCGACGGGCGCGACCGGCGTGGCTGGGGCCACAGGCGCGACCGGGGTCGCGGGCGCCACCGGGCCGACTGGAGCGGTCGGCGCGACCGGCCCTGCTGGGCCAACCGGCGTGACGGGCAGCACGGGAGCCGCGGGAGCGACGGGGGCCACCGGCCCGGCAGGCCCCACGGGCCCAACCGGTGCCACCGGCCTCGCGGGAGCAGTCGGCGCGACTGGCCCGACGGGCCTCACTGGCGCGGCGGGCCCCACCGGCTCGACCGGTGCCACCGGAGCGGCCGGCCCGACCGGCGCCACCGGCCCCACCGGCGCCGCGGGCCCCACGGGAGCCACGGGCAGCGCCGGGCCCACGGGCGCCACCGGGCCGACAGGGCCGGCCGGTGCTCCGGTGTTGGCGGGTGAAGCCTACCTGTCGGCCGACGTCGCGCTGGTGACCGGCACCGAAAATGCCATCGCGTTCAACACCGTGGCGAGTGGCAGTTTCCCCGGTGGGAGCTTCACGGTACCGACGACGGGCACGTACTTGATTCAGTACCAAGTCATGTCACCCACCACGACCGGCCACACCAAGGGCGTCAACATCAAGCGCAACGGCACTTTCTTGATGGGCGGCCCGTTCAGCGCGGGCAACCTGTCGGTGGCGAACTCGTACGTCTCGTCGATTACCTTCTTCGGCCCGTTGACGGCGGGCGACGTCATTTCGTTCGCGGTGAGCGTCAACGTCGCCGGCATCGTGGCGACCAGCGGGGTGTCGCGAGCGGCGACAAACGTGTTTATCTACCGATGGTGACTCGGCAGGCCGAGCGATGGCTGGGGCTGGCGCTGCTCGGCGCTGTCGCGGTGGTGTATTCAAACCACTTTCAGAACACGTTTCACTTCGACGACTCGCACGCCGTCGAATCGAACGCGGCCATTCGCAGTCTGGCGAATGTGCCGCGCATGTTCGTCGACGGCACGTTGTTCAGTTCGCTGCCGCTCAACCAGTCGTACCGGCCGCTGACCACCGCGTCGCTGGCGGTCGACTACTGGTTTGGCGGCGGCCTCAAGCCCTTCTTCTTTCACCTCTCGACGTTCATTTGGTTTCTCGGGCAGCTGGCGTTGATGGTGGTGTTCTTTCGCGCGCTCGCCCAGCGCACGGTCGACGGGCCCGAAGGCGAGCGGCTCGCGCGGTGGGCACCGTGGGTCGCGGCGGCCTGGTACGGGCTCCACCCGGCCATGGCCGAAACGGTCAACTACGTCATTCAGCGCTCTGAAGTGCAAGCGGCGGTGGGGGTGTTGGGTGGCTTGGTGCTGTGGCTGCGCAAGCCGGGCCGCTTCGGGGTCGGCTGGTGGCTGTTGCCCCTTGTGCTGGGCACGCTGGCCAAGCCCCTCGCCATCATGTTCGCGCCGTTGCTGTGGGCGTACGTGCTGCTGTTCGAAGCCGACCTGGGGTTCAACGCGTGGGCATGGCGAAAACCCGAATGGGCGCGGGCGCTTCGCTCGCTGTCGGCCACGCTGCCCGCGTGGCTCGGGTGCGGCGCGCTGTACCTGTTTCAGCGGGCCATGACGCCCAGCACGTTCACCACCGGGGCCAGCGACGCGCCTTCGTATTGGCTCACGCAACCCTACGTGCTCACCCAATACGCGACGACGCTGTTGTGGCCCATGCATTTGACGGCCGACACCGACTTGGGTCGGCTGCCGCTCGGTGACGCTCGGGTCTGGTTGGGCTTGGGGGCCCTGGTGGGTTTGGGCGCGGTCGCGGTGGCCGCGTCGATTCGCCGGCGCACCCGCCCGGTGGCCTTCGGCGTGGCGTGGTTCTTCGTCGCGTCGGTGCCGACCTCGGTGACGCCGCTGGCCGAAGTGGCGAACGACCACCGGCTGTACTTGCCTTTCGTGGGTTTGGTGTTCGCAGTGGTGTGGCCAGCGGCGCTGGCGGTGTCGGCCGCGTTGTCACGAGCCCCCACACCGGCCGCCGCGCGAAGGCTGCGCCTGGGAGCGTTGGGGCTGACGCTCGGGTTGCTCGCGGCGTTTGGCTTCGGGGCCCACCAACGAAACGCGGTGTGGGCGACCGAAGAGTCGCTGTGGGCCGACGCCTCGCACAAGAGCCCGAACAACGGTCGAGCGGTCATGAATTACGGGCTCACGTTGTTGGCGAAAGGCGACCCGACCGGCGCGTTGGCGCTGTTCGAACAAGCGCGAAGGCTGCTGCCCAACTACTACGCGCTCGAAATCAACCTCGGCATCGCGAACGGTGAACTGGGCCGCGACGCCGAAGCCGAGCGGCACTTTCGACGCGCCGACGACCTGGCCCCGCGCTTGTCGAAGCCGCGGTATTTCTACGCGCGTTGGCTCAAGCAGCGAAACCGCGTCGAAGAGAGCGTCGCGTTGCTCGACAAGGCCCTGTACGACGTGCCGAACGACGTCGACGTGCAGCACGCGCTCATGCAGTCGTTGGCCGACCTGAAGCGGTGGCCTGAACTTCGGGCCGTGGTGAACCGCGTTCGCCACGTGGCGCTGAGCGACGAAGTGGCCGAGCGCTACGCACAGCAATTGGCGGCGCTCGACCGTGAAGTGCTCGACGCCCGCGCGGTAACCTCGAGAGAGCCGACGGTCGAACACTGGCTCGACTTGTCACTCGCGTACTACCGCGCGGCACGCTTCGAGGAGAGCCTTGGGGCGGCGCAGGAGGCGTTGAAGCTCAAGCCCGACTCGGCCGAGGCGTACAACAACTTGGGCTCGGCCCACGCGTCGCTCGGTCGCTACGACGCGGCCATCGAAGCCGAGCAGCGGGCGCTCGCGATCAACCCGCGTTTCACGCTCGCCGAAAACAACCTCCGCTGGGCCGAGCAAATGAAAGCGCGCACGGCCACGAGGGGCCCATGACGGCGGCCGAAGACGTGTGGGTGGTGGCCCCGGCGTACAACGAGGGCACCGTCATCGCCGGGGTGTTGCAGAAGCTGGTCGCCACCGGGCACCAGATCGTGGTCGTCGACGACGGGTCGCACGACGACACCCGCGCCCAGGCCGAAGCGTTCGCGGTGCACGTGCTGTCGCACTGCGTGAACTTGGGCCAGGGGGCCGCGCTGCAAACGGGGCTGACCTACGCCCTGAAGAACGGAGCGAAGTACGTCGTCACCTTCGACACCGACGGGCAACACGACGTCGCCGACATTGCCAAGCTGTTGAGCGCGCTCGAATCGGGGCCGTACGACGTGGCGTTGGGCAGCCGCTTTCTCGGCACCGACAGCGCGGTGGGCATGCCGTGGGCCAAGCGCGTGTTGCTCAAAGCGGCCCTGCGCTACACGAAGACGTTCGGCGCCATGAAGGTGAGCGACACCCACAACGGCCTCAAGGCGTTCACCGCGAGCGCCGCCGGCAAAATTGAGCTCACCCAAAACCGGTATGCGCACGGCGACCAGCTGCTCGCGCAACTGCACGAGCACCGCATGCGCTTCGTCGAAGTGTCGGTGACGGTGCACTACACGCCCTACTCGATTCGCAAAGGCCAAAAGCTGAGCAATGCCTTCAACATCGTGTGGGACTCGCTGATGGAGCGCTTGCACCTATGACGCCCATTCAACCCATTCTCATCATCGGCATCGGGGCTTCGCTGGTGGTGTACTTGCGGTTTTTTCGAAACCAATTGCGCGACCGAGCCATCGCGTTGGTGCTGGCGGCGAGCGCGGTCGCGGTCGTCGTGTTCCCCGACTTGACGACCGAAGTCGCCCACCGAGTGGGCGTGGGGCGCGGCGTCGACTTGCTGCTCTACATTTTCATGGTGCTGGCGGTCTTCGTGGGCGTGCTGGTGTTTTCTCGGGTGAGCACGCTCGAGCAGCAGCACACCCGCCTCGTTCGACAGCTGGCGATTCTGGGCGCGCGCCCTGCTCCGCCGCGCCCCGCCGGCGCGCCCCCGAACTGAGCCGCTTCAGCGTCGCTGAATTCTCGCCGTGACTTCGTCGAGCTTGTCTTTCTTTTGAAGGTCGACCAGCACCTCAGCGGCGCGGCGGCGGTTGTAGGCCTGGTTGGCTGAGAACGGCACCCAGTCGGCGATTTCTTCTTGGCTCGGCGCGCGGCCGAGTTGCTTTTGGTAGGCCGCACGAACCGCGGCGATGGTCTGGTCGACCATGGCGTAGAAGTCGGGGTCGCGGGCGGTGCCAGTGAGGAGCATCTGCTCGGCCCACCCGGCGCTCGTCGCGTTGTTGGTGATGTCGACACCGCGCAGTTTGCTCGCCGCGCGAAGCCGTTCAAAGGCCGCGGCATCGGCCGGCGTCTTGACGAACGGCGGGTTGACCAAGGGCGTTCGCTCTTTGATGAGCGCCTGTTCGGTTTGCGCCCCCATCAGCCCCTGTTGGGTCGGGGTGGCGGGCAGGTCACCCGCGGGCTCGACGGCGACCGAGCCCGAATTCGAAGTGGCGAGGCTCTTGGCCAGGTTTTCGAGCGCCTGCTTGCTCGTCTTGACCGGGTTGTTGAGACTGTCGAGCCCCCGCTTCATCAAGGTGAGGTCGGTCGACAAATTCACCCAGTACAGTTTCTCAGCGGTGGTGGGCGGTCGCCCGAGTGATTGCTCATACGCCGCCTTGACGGCTTCGCCCTGTTTTTGAAGCACTTGCAGGTACTCTGGGTCGCGAACCGATTGGGTGTAGCCGACCAGTTCGAGCTGGCCTTGGTTGAGCGGCACTCCGGTGGCGGCGAGGTATTGTTTCTTGAGCGCCTCGACGACTTCTTTCGGGGCGGGCGTGGGGCCGGCGTCGGGCACCGAGGCCTTGGCCAGCTCGGGCACCTTGCCGTCCCACGGTACGCGGGTGCCGTTCGAGAACTCACGGTAGCTCTTTTCGGGGTATTTCGAATTGTAGCACTGAGCGACGACGGTGCTGTCGTCGGGGCCGAGGTTCGCCGGGGCGTGTTCGATGATCTGGTAGCCGTCGCGCTCGCCGGTCTTCTGGTCGCGGTGCCAGCGAATGAGGTTGCCGAACGGGTCGATGTCTTCGTCGGCTTTGAGTTCGCGGCCCTGAACGAACTGGGGCTGGCCGGGGCCCGCGCAGGTGATTTTTTCGCCCGACATCGTGTAGCGCTGGTCGGGGGCCGAAACGGAGTCGATGTCGACGTGGGTGCCGTCGCTCAGCTCACCGTGCACCGAAGCGCCGATGAGCTTGCTGACCGAGCCGCTGTACTGCTGGGGCGTGCCGTCGGGCCCTTTGAGCGTCACCTGGTAGTCGCCCGCGTCGTTGACGGTGCCGACTTCGTTGTCACCGACGAAGACCTTGCCATTCTTGCACACGTAGTCGACGCCGCCGGTGCTCACCGTGCCGCTGGGCCCGGTCGCAGCCGCGAAAGACGACTCCACGTTCGTGGCAACGGAGTCGACGCTGGTGGCGCCGACGTCGGCCGACTCGGTCAACTCGCCGCCGGTGGTGATGGGTGAGGTGCTGCCCGAAATGCCCGTGATGGCCATGGTCAAGTTCTCCGTTTTTTCTTCAACGAGTGAGCGGCCGTGGGGCCAATTGGGGAGCGACGGGAACCGCGATTCGCCCCTCGAGGTGCTCGCCTTCGAGTGTCACGACCCGGTACCGACCGTCGGGCGTCACCTGGCCGACCGCCTCGCCGCCCTCGTACACGACCCCGTCAAGGGCCGAGAGCGAATGGCCGCCAACCTTGATGCGCCCTGAAACCGTGCCCTTCTTGCCCGAGAGCCACACCGCGCCGAGCGTGCGATTCACATTGCCCCGGTGCACGGTGCCATGAACTTCGATTTCATAGTCACCGGCGCGGGTGAGGTGGCCCACTTCGCGCCCAGCGAACCAGACGGTGCCGGCGCGAACGTCGAAGCCTTCGGAGCCAACTCGCATGCGACCGGTTGGGCCCACTTTGCCGCCGCCAATGATTTGCCGGCGAACATCAGACCGAATCAGCAACGAGATGTTGCCCACGTGCCGCTGCCCGTCAGGCGTGGTGAGCTGAAAGTCACCGTTGTCTCGAACGGCCCCCACCTTGCGCCCGTCGAGAAACAGCGCCCCTTGCTTGAGCACGAAGTCGTTGGGTTGTTTTTCGAGTGATTTCATGGGCTTCGCAAAGAGCGAGACGGTCGGAGTTTCACTGGCACCCGTACGAAACCGGTCGCGGCCAAGGGTCCCGCTGCTTTTCGAAGTTGTTTGACGCGAGCCGCCGTCAGCCACCCGTCGCGTGGGCGATGGCGTCGTCGAGACGGTCTTGGCCAAAGAACAGCTCGCCCCGGGTGATGACGCTGGGAGCCCCAAACAGCCCCCGCCGGCCCGCTTCGTCGGTGAACTGACGGAGTTGGGCCTTCACGGTGTCGCTGTGCGCGCGCGCCAAAGCGTCGCCGGCATCGCCTCCCACGCTGGTGATGAGGTCACCGACCACGGCCTCGGCCCCAATGTCTCGGCCTTCGGCGAAGTTCGCGCGAAAGGTCGCGCGAATGAAGTCGCCACACCAGGCCGACTCCAACGCAGCGCACGCCACCCGGGCCGCCAACACACTCCGCTGTGGGAAAAGGGAGGGCCGCGCGAAAGGCAACCCGTACTTGCGGCACTGGCGTTCGACGTCTTTCCACATGTACTGACCGCGGGCGGGGTTCACGTTGAAAGGCGAGTCTTTGATGCCGAGCTGCGCGGTGAAGAGCGGCCCGAGCAAGAACGGCCGCCACCGCAGCTCGAGCCCGGCGCGGCCGCACAGCGCCTCAACGCGTTGAGCAGCGATGTACGAATACGAGCTTGCGAAATCGAACCAGAATTCAAGCACATGGGCCCCCTCTGTTGCCGGGCGACGCACTCACCCGCCGTTGGGGTCGGGCTCGCCGTTCGGTTTCCAAAAATGCCAGGTCGACTCCACCGGAACACCCTCTTTCATTTCTCCGCTGGCGCGCAATCGGCCGTTGAAGAAGACGCTGCGACGGGGCCCGTGCTGAGGGCAGTACCGCCCCGAGGCCGAAAACCCACAGTGCTTCGACACACAGCCTTCGTCGTGACTGCCGAGCACTTCGTCGTCGGGCTCGACCACCCACTTGGTCTCGGGTGGGCAGACGGGCGTGGGGGGCAACGGGCTTTCGACCGGCACGTTGAGACCGAGCAGTCTCCAGGTGCGCCACAAGGCGACCGGATTGCTTAGGGTGAGGCCCAGAGGTCGCTGAGGTCGCTCGGTCTCGCTCGGCAACACGAGTTCACCGGTGCTCGTGAACTGCAGCACCGAGGTGCGCCAGACCCGTGTCTGGCCTGCGCCCTTCAGGGTGACCGTGAAAACCTGCGGGCGACTCGACTCGAGCCGCAGTTCGCGAACCCCGTTCGAGTCGAGCGTCACCGCGGCGTTGACGCACCAGAGCTGGCCTTTGCTGGCGCTCGCCGTGACCTCGAGCGTGGCCACCGCGCGCGCAGGCAACGGTATCGACTGGCGAACATGGTAGGCCTTCTCTTCTGAAGCGAGCACCGCGTTGAATTCGGTGGCGTCGTTGAAAGGTGCACTCTCGGTGTGGGTGACCAAGAAACCGCGCAGGGCCGAACCCCAAGCGGGCGCCTGCTTGAGCAGCTTGGGTTCGATGAATTCTTCAATGGGTGAAAGCCCGTTGCCGGGCAGCACCTCGGGGCAGGTATCTGGAGCGGCCGCCAACAGCAACAAGGGCAATGCAAAGAAGGCATTCATCGGCCCACCGAGACTACCGAAGCCTCCGGCGAATGGCGCTCCAACCCAACACCCTTGCGTGGAGGCAAACCTCGGTTCACGGGTGAGCCCGCCCGGCGCAAGGACGTCACGGCAGCGGACCTCGCCAAGGAGTTTCCGAACGAGGTAAAGATGCCTGACTGGTTTCTATCAATGGCCCCGCTTTCCAGTCCTTTTCCCACTGAGCAGCGTGCGCGGCGACTTGCGGGCACGTTCAGGCACCGGTGGGCGACCCTGCGAGCGGGCTGCGTGCTGGCGGGCCTGGCCTGCACACCCGTTGCTCTGCAAGAGCGCAGTGCAGCGCCCGCCGGGGCGGCCATGGCCGTGCATCAACTGAACAGGGTGCGCGAGCTGCCCGACAAAGCTGGCCAGTCGTTCTCCGACCCGCATGCCAAAGCGGTACTGGCATTCGGCAGGCAGGCCGCGCCGTACCTCGTTCAGGCCATACCCGACACCACTCCAACCGGCACCAGCCAGTTCTTCGTCTACACCGTCGGTGACGTTGCGGTGGTGTTGCTGATCGAGATCTACCGGGTGCCGACCTGGCCCTTTCCCAGCACCGAGCAGTCCGTGCCCGTGGGCACGGGCGACTTCAGAGACTATGTGGCGTTCATGGGTTCGACAGACAACCGCCAACGCCTGAAGCAGGCTTGGCAGACCTACATTGACACGCACTAGCGAGCTAGAGGTGTCTGTAACGGGTATCGGTGATTGCAATGCAAGGCGCAGCTCCTGACTTCTGGCATCGGTTTCAAACGCTTCGACGTTCTCAGCTCCCCATCGAGTCCAATCTCTATGAGCTGTTGGGCGCGTTTTATGAACGCGAGCGCGACCGGTTTCACACGCGCTGGCAGCGGCATCTGAATCGAAGGCTCCCGTCTTCGACCATTCGTTTCTACAACCGCGCGTTCGCTGACGTTCAAAGCATTGCGAATGCGACGCTGCAGTCGCGGCGGGTGCCTGCCTCTTTGCGTCGACGTGCCAATGACGCCTACGCCTTTCGATTGAGGGCGAGGGCGACACTCGGCGAGCTTTTGATGACCGATGTTTTCGCGCCCCACACCCTCGGAATCGACATTCCACCTGATCTGGCGCTCGCTGGCATCACCCGCAGTCAGCAGGAGAGGCTCTGGGAGGCCACGCATCATTTTTTTCTCCATCGGCCTCAGCAGACCGAGATTTTGTTTTTGCACGAATGCATCGTCGGCTCCTTGGGTAACCGCATTCACTGCGCGGGCACGATGCCTTCGCGTGGCGAGTTGCCTTTGGCGCCGACCAACTACTGGGTCATGCCGGCCTATGCTGTTCACCTGCTGGCGGAGTTCGTTGGCGCGTCGGAGGCCGAAATCATCTCGCTGCATTTTGCCGACAATGAATCGGCAAAGCGGGTTCTGCCACTGGCCAGCCAAGAGTTGATGCTGGTGTCAGCGCATTTGTACTGGTACCTCGATCTGTACGTCCGACTCGCGAGTGGGGACAAGCCGCCGGCCGCGTTGCTGACCCTTCTCTTCTCATTTTTTGTCATACCGTCGCTCGAACGATTGATCGAGCAGCCGCGACAGGCACTGCGGCGTCATGCTGGCCGGCTTGTCGATCGTCAGTTCTTCGGTCACGTTTTCAACCGCGAACGACGCGAACGCGAACAGATCAACCACGCTGACTTGGCGGCACTTCTCATGAAGTTCGTCGACGAATTGTGGGTACCCACGAAACGACGCGTGAACGCCCGGGGCTGACGAAGCCAGGGCCTTGGTCGGCGGCTCGTTCTACGGCTGGTCGGCACCGGTCTCTGGCGCCAGGGTCGTCGGAGAGAAGTCGAACAAGGCCTCGAGGCCACGGCCGCCGAACCGACCGAAGGCGCCCAGCGCGACGTCGCGCACCAGCCGGGCCAGTGGGTTTTCGAGTTGGGCGACCCTGCCGAACTGGGCGGCCTGGGTCACGACGCGGTTCGCGCGAGGCACTCGGGTGCGTTGCCACCGCGCGAGGGCCGCCGGCCAGCTTGGGGTCGAGGCGAGGGCCTCGGCCAACACCACGGCGTCTTCGATGGCCTGACACGCGCCTTGGCCGAAGTTCGGAGTCATGGGGTGCGCGGCGTCTCCGAGCAGCGCCACCCGGCCTCTGACCCAGTTGGGCACGGGCACGCGGTCGTTGACGTCGGTGCGCACGATGCGCTCGACGGGCGTCGCACTCAGCACCCGGGCGATGGGGTCGTGCCACCCACCGAACCGGTTCAGCAACTCGGTTCGAACGTCACCGTCCACTCCGCCGGCCGCGGTATTGGCCGTGGCGAACCAGTACAACTCGCCGTGACCAATGGGCACCAAACCGAACCGCAGGCCAGGGCCCCAGGTTTCACTCACCTCGTTCACGTCGAGCCCGGCGATGGGGCAGACGCCGCGCCAGCTCGTCATGCCGGAGTAGCGCAGGGGCCCCTCGCCCAGCATCTTGGCGCGAACTTTCGAATGGAGCCCGTCGCAACCGACCAGCAAGTCACCGCGAACCACGCTGCCGTCACCGAGGGTGACGTCGACCCCGTCGGCTCGCTCGACCCAGTCGTCGACCGCGCGACCGAGCGTCAACGTGCCGGGGCGAAGCCCCCCCAGCAGCGCCTCGTGCAGTCGGGCGCGGTGCGTACACACGGTGGGTTGACCCAAGCGAGTGCTGAATTCGCGCACCGAAGTTCGGGTGAGGGTTCGGCCGCGCCAGTGACGAATGGCGGTGCTGTCGGCTTCGAAGCCCGCTCGTCGAACGGCTTGGTCGAGCCCCAGGTGCGCGAAGGCCCGCATGGCGTTGATCTGCACCACCAGGCCGGCACCCACCGGTTTGAGCTCGGCCACGCGCTCGAAGACGGCGACTTCGAAGCCCTTGCGTTGCAACGCGACCGCCAAGGTGAGCCCGCCGATGCCGGCTCCGGCGACAAGAATCTTCATGAGGGCTTCGACGTCACCACGCTCCACAGGGTGATGCCGCCAAAAAAGTAACCGAAGAAGGCACCGATGTAGAACACGAGCGCGCCCGGCCCGTCGCTTTTGCCGTGAATGGCGACGAGCATGACCGTGCAAAGCGCCGCGACCAAGAGGCAACCCAGGGCGAACAGAACGAAAATCATTCGAATCACGTGACCTCGAGGTTCGCGCGGGCAACTCGCTCGAGCGCGCCGAACGCCCCTACCGTACCAGAAGCACCGTGTGTGGGGTCACGCCCTACCCGCCGCCCACCGATGACCTCCGCCCAAGCGTGGAACCAGGCTCACCGAGGCTCAGCACGGCGTTTGCTTTGGTTCGTCGCATGCGAAGAGAAGTGATTGCCGTCATACCGGGGAAGTTCACGTCGTTTTGGCTCGCCGACGCACGCGCCGCCCTCGACGAGTGGACGAATTTTTTCGTGACGCTGCCCGACTTCAAGCAAGCGGTGTTCGACACGGCGTTGGCGGCCGCGGCCAGAAAAGGCGCCCGCGCGTGGATTGTCGATTCAACCAAAGCCAAAGGCGCGCTGCCTGAAGAGGTACAGACCTTCATCGGCAAGCAAGGCCACGCGCTGATGGCCAAGAACAAAATCGAGCACTTCATCACCCTGCGGCCGACCAGCGCGACGACGACCATGTCGCTGCAGCGGGTCGAACGCGTGGTCGGGCCGAGCGGCATGAAGCTCATCACCGTCGAAAGCGTCGACGCGGCACTCGAGTACCTGCGCTCGGTCGACCAAAAGGCGGCCTGAGCGTGCGGTGGCAGTCGTCGCGCGCTCGCGCGTCGGCCGGTCATTGTTTGTGGCACGCCCCAGCGCACGCGCACCCGGCCGCAGCCGCGCGGTGTCGCATTTGGGAAAGAAGCCGGAGATGAGCGCGAAAGCCACGAACGCTGCGTCGAACTGATGACGCAGTTCATGGCCTGCCGTCGCTGTGCCACCGGGCGATCGCTCTCGGCACCTGCTCGCATCGACCGAGATACGAAGAGCGACGCGCGCGGCGCATCGCCTCCGGCCGGTTCAGCGGGCAGCAAGCGCTCTCGAGCCTGCTCGTCGCATCGGCCAAGCCACGAAAAGCGACGCGTGCGGCGCATCGCCTCTCGAGCCTGCTCATCGCACATCGGCCAAGATGCGAAGAGCGACGCGCGCGGCGCATCGCCTCCGGCCGGTTCAGCGGGCAGCAAGCGCTCTCGAGCCTGCTCGTCGCATCGGCCAAGACACGAAAAGCGACCGCGCGGCACATCGCCTCTCGAGCCTGCTCATCGCTCATCGGCAAGTCACGAAAAGCGACGCGGGCGGCGCATCGCCTACGACTGGCTCACTCGACGGTAAGTGCTCTCGAGCCTGCTCGTCGCATCGACCAAGTCACGAAAAGCGACGCGTGCGGCGCATCGCCTACGACTGGCTCACTCGACAGTACGTGACCGCTGCTCGTCGCATCGGCCAAGATGCGAAGAGCGACGCGCGCGGCGCATCGCCTCCGGCCGGTTCAGCGGGCAGCAAGCGCTCTCGAGCCTGCTCGTCGCATCGGCCAAGACACGAAAAGCGACGCGGGCGGCACATCGCCTACGACGCTGGCTCACTCGACAGTACGTGACCGCTCTCGAGCCTGCTCGTCGCATCGGCCAAGACGCGAAGAGCGACGCGCGCGGCGCATCGCCTCCGGCCGGTTCAGCGGGCAGCAAGCGCTCTCGAGCCTGCTCATCGCATCGGCCAAGACACGAAAAGCGACGCGCACGGCGCATCGCCTCCGGTCGGTTCACTGGACAGCAAGCGACCGCGCTCGAGCCTGCTCATCGCATCGGCCAAGACACGAAAAGCGACGTTCGTGAAAATGATCGCCAAACGGCGAGCCGGCCCAAGGTCGACGCGCGGGTGAACGACGGGGCCGTTATCGGTCAAACTCACTCGCGGGTCACGGCGCGCGCGCGACTTCGCGGCGCTCGCGCAACAACCGCAGTGCCCACGGCAGGGTGGCCGCGTAAACCGACCAGGCCAGCAGCGCCGCGAGCGTCTGGGTGCCCAAGGTGAGCAGCGTCGGGCCAGACGAGCCCACCCAGCGCAACGACCAAGCGAATGGCGCGGTGCCCACCGACGCGCCAACGACGCCGAGCATCGACGCAGCGAAGGGCAGCTTGTCGCGGCGCTTCAAGTTCGCATGAAACTTCACGGGAAAGAACAGTGACAAGAAGTTGCCCGCTGCGAGCAGCACCGGCACGACCGCCGCGACGGCCAACAACGCACACCCGAGGTCGACCGCGCGGCCGGCGCGAAAATAGACCGCGTAAAAAATGACGACGAGCACGCCCATGCCGCCACCGGCCAGCGCGTGTACGACGTTCTTCGCGCGCAACACGAGCCCCACGTCGAGCGGAGCCGCGAGGAACACCGAAAACCCGTGGCCGTCGTAGGCGAAGGCGTTCTGCGAAAACGTCGAGGCCAAGACAATGGCGCCGTACACCGCGAGGCCGCCGACGAGCCAAGCGTCGGCCGTGGCGCCCGCGAAAAACACGCACAGGTCTCGCCCCGAGAGAAACTTGAGCAAAATGACGAGTACTAACGGCACCGACGCGTGCAACCTGGCCCTGTGGTTGTGCCACAGGTCGAGCGCCTCTCGAACGACGAGG
>JBGAIY010000035.1:0-32518 GCA_044225205.1 Myxococcaceae bacterium
CGGGAAGCAGTCGCGTCGAAATGGGCGTGCGGCCGTAGCCGCGGCAGTTCACTTCAGCCATCAAGCACGGCGCAGTTCAACGCGACGGGAAGCAGAGTATAGAGCCGCGCGTGGCCGTCTCCCTGACGACGTTGGCGCTGTTGTGTTTCGCTGGGTTTTCGGCCGGCTTCATTGACGCCATCGCTGGCGGGGGCGGCCTCATCACCGTACCCGCGCTGCTCGGAGCCGGAGTGCCCATTCAATTCGTCTTTGGCACGAACAAGGGGTCGGCCGTGTTCGGGTCGGGGGCGTCGCTCTGGCGTTTTTGGCGCGCCGGCGCGGTCGACCGCCGCCGCGCGAAGTTGCTCTTCGTGCTCGGCTTCATCGGGTCACTCGGGGGAGCCGCCCTCGTCGCGCGCGCCGACCCCAAAGTGCTCAAGCCGCTCGTGTTGGTGCTGCTCGTCGCCGCCGGCGTCACGGTGACCCTCGTGCGACCGAAACCGCCCGGCGAGGGCCAGGCCCTCACCAACGCTTCGCTCAAGGCCGCCGTCATCGCCCTGGTCATCGGCGCTTACGACGGCTTCTTCGGCCCGGGCACCGGCACGTTTCTCATCATCGCGTTCGTTACCGTGCTCCACCTGTCGCTCTCGCTCGCCACCGCCAATGCCAAGGTCGTGAATTTTGCTTCAAACCTCGCAGCCGTCTTCGTCTTCGTCGCCCACGACCAGGTGCAATGGGCGATTTCGGTGCCCATGGCGGTCAGCCAGTTCGCCGGGGGCACTCTCGGCGCACACTTCGCGATGAAGGGCGGTGACCGGGTCGTGCGTTTTGCCGTGCTGGGAGTGGTGCTCGCGCTGGTCACCAAGCTCGCGTACGAATTGTTCGTGCCATGACTCGGCCTTGAAAGGCATGTGAATTCAGTTGTTTCGGTGTGTGTGCGACTTCTCGGCACACGGCCTTTCCTTGTCGCTCAAGGAGAAGCCATGCACCTGCCTTCGCGAGCCTTGATCGTCACGTTGGGGCTTTGTTCGCTGTCACTTTGGGCCCGCGCCGAGACCTCGGTCGACGGGTACTACGGTTCCTTCGGCACCTCGGTGCCGATCGTGGTGCCGGCCTTTCACGGCCTCGAGCCCGAACTGAAGCTCGTCTACAACTCGTCGGCGGGCAACGGCACGGTCGGCAACGGCTGGTCACTGTCGGCCTTCAGCGTCATCGAACGGCAGAGCGCGACGCGCGGTACGCCCGAGTACACCGACACCGACACGTTTTCGCTGGGTGGCCAGCCGCTCGTCGCGTGCACCACGGGGAGCACCAGCCCGAGCTGCACGACCGGCGGTACGCATTCTACGCGCATCGAGAACTACAACCGCATCAAGTTCGACGGGACGAACTGGTTCGTTTGGTACAAAGACGGCACCCGGCTGACCTTCAAGCCGATTCACCAGGCTTACGCGCAGGTCTGCCCCACGTCGTCGTACACCGCCTTGGCCAACAGCAGCACGGGGTGCCCCGCCGCGCCGGCGTGCTCCATCGGGTGGTCTCAGGCGCCAGGCGCCTGCACCTCGACGAGCGGCGGCAAGCAGGGCACCATCTATCATCGAACCTCGACCTGCACGATGACCCCACCGGCATGTGTTGGGGGCACGGTCGGAGCGCTGCTCGGCACGTTTCAATGGGGGCTCGACAGCGTCGTCGACGTCAACGGCAACACCGTGCGCTACGGGTGGCGTTGCGGCGACGTGACTCCAGTGCAGGCGTGCTACCCCTCGAGCATCACCTACGGCGACGTCTCCATCACCACCAATTGGGAATGGCGCAACGACTACGTCACGTTCGCCACCGGCAGCCCCTTTTCGGGCTGGGTGATGAACCGACTCCGCAGCGTCGACGTCAAGGTCGGCGGAGTGCGTCAGCGCGCCTACGAGCTGTTGTACGGGCTCGGAGCGAGCGGCCGTTCGCAATTGACCTCGGTTCGGCAATTCGGGTCTGACGCGGTCATCGACACCGGGCTCGGCTTTGGAGCCGTGACGTCGGGCAGCTCGTTGCCGGCGCTCACCGTGAAGTACCAAAACGCCGGTACGACCTGGGTCGTGCCCTCTGGCCCGTCGGTCGCCCTGTCCGACGCCGCCGGGTGGAACGAGGCCCGCTACGCCTCGACCATTCGGTACCCCGACCTGAACGGCGACGGCAAGGCCGACGTCTGCGCGCGCGGGCCGACCGGCATTCAATGCTGGCTCTCGACGGGGTCGGGCTTTTCGACGACCGCGATCGTCGGCCCCGCCTACTCGTCGGCCGCCGGGTGGGACGACGCCCGCTACAACAGCACCATCGCTTACCCCGACATCAACGGCGACGGCCGCTCCGACCTGTGCGCGCGCGACCCCAATGGCCTGACCTGTCGGTTGTCGACCGGCTCGGGCTTTGGTGCCACCGTCGCTGGCCCCGCCTGGTCTGACGCCGCGGGCTGGTCTGACCCGCTCCGTTACGCGTCAATTCAATTTCCCGACGTCAATGGCGACGGCAAGGCCGACGTGTGCGGTCGCGATGCGACCAGCATCATTTGCTACCTCTCGAACGGCAGCGGCTTCACCTCGTCGTTTCGGGGGCCCGCGCTCGTGCCTTCGACCACCAAGCGTGATCTCCAGTTCGTCGACGTGAACGGCGACGGCATGGCCGACGCGTGCGCCCGCCAGCCCGCGGGCATTTCGTGCTGGGTGTCGACCGGCGCGGGCTTTTCGACCCAGCTCATTGGGCCCGAGTGGTTCATGTACTCGGGTGAGGCCTACACCGGCACCGTGCGGTACGGCGACATCAACGGAGACGGCCGCGCCGACGTCTGCACCCGCTTGGCCGACGGGTACCACTGCGCGGTGAACACCGGCGTGGGCTTCGTCGAGTCGTTCGGGGTGTTGCCGCTCACCGACGCCGCCGGCTGGCTCGACCCCGCGTACTTTTCGACGGTCATGCTCGTCGACTTCAACGAAGACGGCCGCGCCGACGTGTGCGCCCGCGACTCGCAAGGGTGGGGGTGCTGGCCTTCGAACGGCACGAGCTTTGGGCAGCTCGTGCGCGGGCCAGCCTGGAGCGACGCTGCCGGGTGGAACGACCCCGAATCGTATTCGACCATCGCGCCGCAAGACTTCACGGGTGACGGCGTCGCCGACCTCTGCGGCCGCTCGTCGGCCGGCCTGCTGTGCGCGAAAGTGACGGTCGGCCACGAACGCGCCACCGTGATCGACAACGGCGTCGGAGCCACCACGACCGTCACCTACAAACCGTCGACCGCCTACCCGAACGCCTACTTGCCCGTCGGCGTCGTCTTCTCGGTGGTCGACACGCTCACCACGGCGGTCAGCCAAGGCACCCCCACCAGCAGCTCGGTTCGATACGGCTACAGCGGTGGCCTGTGGTCGGCCGCCGAACGAAGGTTTTTGGGGTTTCGGTCGGTGAAGTCGGTCGTCGACGCGAAGGGCAACTACACCGAGACGATTTACCACCAACACGACGGCTGCATCGCCAAGCCACAGTACACGTACTTTCGCAACGCGAGCGGCGCGATCTACAGCTACACCCAGTACGACTACGGCGAAAACGCCGCGCCTCCCTACACGTCACTGCTCAAAAACCGGTGGGACTACCGCTGCGAGCTTCAAACCAGCAGCGACCCGGGGCTGTGCCAAAAAATTCTGACGAAGTTCTCGTACGACGTTTACGGCAACGCCACGTCGACCGTCGAAGCGGGCAACCCCGACGTCACGGGCGACGAGCGCACCATCAAGCACGGCTTCTACCCAAACACCGCGGCGTACGTCGTCAACAGGCCCGGGTTCGAGAACGTCTACGACAGCACCAACACCCTCGTTCAGCAGTGGCTGGCGCTGTATGACAACGCGACGAGCTACACGACGCCCCCGACCAAGGGCCGCCAGACCGCCAAGCTGCGGTGGAACAACAAGACCGGCACCCGGTTCGCCACGAACTTCACGTACGACCCGAAGGGCAACCTGCTCACCACGACCGACGCGAACGGGCACACCACCACCAACACGTTCGTCGCCGACCAGCTCGACACCACGTGCGACCAGTTAGGCCACTGCGTGCGCACCACCTGGCACCCCGTGTTGAAGGCGCTCGCCAGCCAAATCGACGTCAACAATGGCTCGGCGCTCACCTACACCTACGACGTGTTCGGGCGGGTGAAGAGCCGCTTGCTCGACGACGGCAGCGGCACGACCTACGCGTACCTCGACTGGGGCACCGCCACCCAGCGCACCCGGCAGGCCGTCACCGACGGCTCGGCCAACGGGCTCTGGGTCGACGCCTACCAAGACGGGCTCGGTCGCGTGTACAAGTCGGTGCGAGAAAACGGCGAGACGCAATTGACCGACTACGACTCGACCTCGACCCGGGTCTTTCGCCAGTCGGCTTGGTACGCGCCTTCGACCGAGACGCCCAAGTACGAGACCTTTCAATACGACGGGGCGGGGCGGCGCCAGTCGGTCACCCACGCCGACCAAAGCAAGGCGACGCTCATCTATTCGGTGGGCCAGGTCGAAAGCCGTGACGAACTGGGGCACGTCAAGACGACCCAGCTCGACGGTTTCGGCCGAACCGTGATGACCCGAGAGAACGTCGGGCTCGACCAAGCGGTGACGCTCTACTCCTACGACACCATGGGCCGGCTCACCCAAGTGCTCGACTCGGCCTCCAACGCCACCACCGCCACCACCGCCACCTACGACTCGCTCGGCAACAAGGTCGCGTGGTGTGACCCCGACCAGGGCTGCGGCAGTGCCACCTATGACGGCGTCGGCCTCAAGCTCACCCAGACCGACAACAAGAAGCAGACGACCGTCATGACCTACGACGAGGTCAACCGGCTCAAGACCGTGACCGCCGACGACGGCGACACCACCACCATGAACTACGATGAAAGCGGCCACACGTTCGGGGCCGGCCGGCTCACCTCGGTCGTCGACTCGTCGGGTTCTGAGAGCTTGCAGTACGACCTCGCCGGGCGCGTGACGTCGAAAAAGAAGTGCATTGGCGCCACGTGCGTCACGTTGGCTCAGACCTACGACAGCGCGAGCCGGCTCAAGACCGTGAAGTACCCCAATGGTGAAGTCGTGACCTACACGTACGAACCCGCGACCGGGCGCCTTGCTTCGGTGTCGGGCTACCTCACCACGGCGACGTACAACGCGCGCGACCAACTGCTGACGGCGAGCTACCCCAACGGCACGAGCGAGACCTTCACCTATGACCCGAGCCGCCAGTGGCTCACGACCTCGGCCGTCAACGGGCCGGCGGTGAGCGGGGCCGCGGGCCCGCTCTTGTCAGACGCGACGTACGCCTACGAATTGACCGGCCTGGTGAAGAAGATCACCTCGACTTCAGAAGCCGCTTCGAACCTGAACTACGGGTACGACGACCTGGGCCGGCTGACGTCGGTCACGGGCGCGCTGACGCAAACGTTCACCTACGACACGTTGGGCAACATGCTCACGAATTCGACCGCGGGCGCCTACACCTACGGCGACCCCACCCACGTGCACGCCGCGACCCTGGTCGGCACGAAGAGCTACGCCTACGACGCCAACGGCGATCTGCGCCAGGGGCCCGGCACGACCCGCACCCTGGAGTGGGACGCGCTCCGGCGCCTGAAGAAAGTCACCGCCGGCGGTACCGTGACGACCTACGTGTACGACCACCAAGGGCAACGCGTGTCGACCAGCACCGCGAGTCGAACCTTGCTGTCGTTCGACCGCCTGTATGAACGGTCAGAAGCGGGGGCGACCAACTTCATCTTCGCCGGGCCTCGCCTCATCGCCCGGTCGATCGGCGCGGCCAAGGCGTGGTTTCACAGCGACCACCTGGGGTCGGTGCGCTTGATCACGTCGTCGACCGGCGCGGTGTTGAACCGCTACCGGTACCAGCCATTCGGCGCCGCCACCACCGTCACCGCTTCGGCCACCAACTACCGCGGGTTCGGAGGCCACCTCACCGACCCCGAAGACGGCCTCGTGTACATGAACGCGCGCTACTACGACCCCACCCTGGCCCGGTTCATTTCGCCCGACAGCGTCGTGCCTGGCAAAGAAGGCTCGCAGGGCCTCAATCGCTATTCATTCGTCTTCAACAACCCCATTTCGAACATCGACCCGTCGGGCCACGTACCGGTCGCCGTCGCCCTCTACACCGCCCTCACCGTGGCGGCCGAGTATGAGACGCTGGCGTTCTTCGCGCTCGCGGCCACCGCGGCCGGGTACACCACCCACAACGAATTCTTGTCGTCGGTCGGCATGGTGTTGGGCGGCTTCATCGACGGGCCGATGGCGGGCATCATTGCGGCGGCTTCGTCGCCGCTCAGCCCGCTCAACCCCAGAGTCAAAGAAGCCATTGGCTGGGCGTACGTCGCTTACAACCTCATCGACAGCCGCGGCGTCAACGACGACACACTCGATTCGGCCCATGAGGTCGCG
This sequence comes from Myxococcaceae bacterium, assembly GCA_044225205.1. Classification (GTDB taxonomy): domain Bacteria; phylum Myxococcota; class Myxococcia; order Myxococcales; family Myxococcaceae; genus JAEUJT01. The sequence continues at coordinate 6,462 of JBGAIY010000035.1, forward strand.
AAGGAGGTTCAACCGGTCTCGTCCGTCTACCCCAGTGACGGCATCTTGGTCGCCGGCGACCTGCCTCCCGAGCAAATGTTCGAAGCCCTCGAGCGTCAAACCGGTGGCACCGAGCGCGTGGGGGCCTTCGAAGAAGAGATCTCCGCCGACAAGTTCACCCGGCGCGTCGGCCACGAGGCCAAGAAATATGCCGCTGAACTTGAAGACGGCGAGTTCAACCTCGGCCGCAAGGGCTTTCAACGCGTCGCCAATGAGTCTGCCGCTGAAATCGCCAAGGCCGAACGAGAGGCCGCCCGGCAGGCTGCGCGGGCCGTCGCCGAGCGCGCCAAATGGGGCGTTCGAGGCTTGGTCTCGCTCGAGTTCTTGAGCGGTCTCGCGTTTCGTTTCGTGCAGGGCAGCCTGGCGAGCCTGTTTATGGAATCGAACTTCGCCGCCGGGCCCTGCACCGGGGTCTTTTACTACTACGAGAACGGAGTTCAGGTGTCATGCCGCTGAACGTACGGGCCGTCTCGATGGTGTCGCTCGCGTTGGCGGCGGGCGTGCTGCTGTTGACCCAGGTGCTCGAGCCAACCGAGGTCGATGCCGACGAAGAGCAGGGCCGGGGGCCGAGCGCGGCCGAGCGGCCGCTCACCGACCTCGGGCCGACCCTCAAGCCCACCGTGCAAGGGGTGCCCACAGCCTTGCCGGCCGCAGGGGCGGGCCCCTCGCGTCGAGCGGAGCCCGTTCAGTCGGTCTTGCCCGCCGACGGGGTGCCCGAGGTCGGCGCCTCACCGACGTTGCTGGCGGTCGAAGAACACCCGGCCGCTCCCGACTGGCGAACCCCGCCGCCGACGATCATCGACTCCTCGTTCGGTCGCCCCCGGCCGCCCTTGCCCGATGTCACCGCCTCGGCGGGGCAGGGCACCGCGGCTGAAGCGCAGGCCGAAGAGGTCGAAGAGGTCGTCGGGTCGGCCGAAGAGCCGCCGCCCAGTCAAACGAACATCGGTGCGGTCTCGCCTTCGACGGGGTTGCCTGGCGTGGTGCCCGACCGCGCACCCGAGTTTCAGTGAGTTGCTTCTCGCTCACTTCGCAGCGAAGCGATTGAGCAGTCGGTTGAAATGAAACGACCCCGCACTCGACAGGTCGAGCACGGGGTTCGTTCAAGCCGGCGAGCGGCGAGCGGCGTGGCCCTACCGGCGACAGACGAGGGCTTCGTCGTGCGACTCCAACGACTGCGCACGGGCGATGAGCTGCTCTCTCGTGTCAGCGGTGAGCGGTACGACCGCCCAGTGGCCGTCTTCGAGCAAGGCCAACGCGGTGTTCGCGTCGACGGTGCCCGACTGCAGCAGCTTTTCGAGCTCGGCCAAGGCGGTCGCGCGCTGCGACTTGTTCAGCTTCTGAAACTGCGGGTTGTCGTTGAGCGCGTACTGCGTCAACGTGTCGCTCTCACGAAACGGAAACTGATCGCCCAAGATCACCACGAGCAGCGCCTGAATGGGGAACGTGGCGACGTCGATGGCGAACGTGAAGGGCAACAAGAAGACGCCCGTCGTGCGCCGGTCAACGTAGGTGGGGCGTCGGGTGCTGATGCCCAAGAACGCGCGGTCGACCGCGCGCGAAAGCATGCACCCCGTCGACAAGAGTGACGTGACAACACCGAGAGCAACGACACGCATGAGCCGGCTGCGCATGAATTCTCCTTCGAAACAAAAACGTGAAACCGTCACGGGCGATTGTGTGAGCCGCTTGGCCTTCTGATCAAGAGAATCGCCCGAAGATTGTGCGTTCTTTTCTCAACGCGCCTACAGCGCGCTACAGGCGTGTCGCGTCTCCGCCCGACCTTTACTCAGGTCGACGACGCCGCCAAGGTCTCGCCGGTCGTCGTCTTTTCGGGCTTCACCTTCAACTGATTGCGCGCCGCCGCCGACTCGACGATGCGGCCGATGAGCTGGGTGTACGACAACCCGCGTTCTTTGGCCCCCATGGCGAGCTCGCTCTGCTTCTCGAGGTACGGGTTCGGGTTCACTTCGAGCACGAACGCCTCGCCCTTGGTCGAAATGCGAAAGTCGACGCGCGCGTAGTCGCGAATTTTGAGCGCCCGAAACGCCAACAAGGCGCTGCGCTCGAGCCGCTGCTGCAAGTCTCGGTCGATGTCTTTGGCCATGACCAGGCGGGGGCTGCCCTCGGTTTCGGCTCCGAACTTCACCTCGCGGTCAGACACCTTCGGCTCGCCGGCTTTCCAATTGCCCCAGTCGAGTTCGACGACCGGCAGTATTTCGGGCTTGGTGGGTGTGCCAATGACGCCCACGTACACTTCACGACCTTCGATGAACTCTTCGGCCAGCGCCTCGTCGTTGAACGTCTTGCGAATGTCGCGCACCCGGCGGGTGAGTTCGTCCCAGTCTTTGACGACCGAGTGTCGCCCAATGCCCAGCGACGCGTCGGTGCGCGCCGGCTTCACAATGAGCGGAAACGACATGCGCCCAAACGCTTCGAACGTGTCGCCGTCGAAGGTCAAGAACTTGGGGGTGAGCACCTCGTGGTACTCGAGCAACTGCTTGGTGAGAATTTTGTCTTGGGCCAACAAGAGCCCCGCCGTGCCCGAGCCGGTGAAGCGCACGCGGGCCATTTCCATCACCGCGGCGACGTTCACCTCGAGGCGGTAGTCGTCGGCGAAGGTCTCGCAGACGTTGAAGACCAGGTCGGCGCGGGCTTGCTCGAGCGCGTTGAGCAGGTCGAACACCCCATTGTGCACCCCGACGGTGACCGGCGTGTGGCCCAGTTCGCTGAGCGCGTCGCACACGTGTTGCACGACCGGGTCCATCGGGTCTCCCGACGGTTGGTAGTGCATGACCGCAATTTTGAGTGGAGGAACCGTTGACGGCGCCATCGACCGGTGACGTTACTCGACAACCCGCTCAGTCGACTTCGAAAAATCGGTCGGTGTACAGGTAGTTCATCGCCAGCGCGGTTTGCAGGGCGGTCAACCGGGTCATGTACTCGCGCGCCTTGTCGCGGTGCACGGTCAAGTTGAGCGCGGTCGTGCGCTCGAGCAAATGGTCGAGCACCGACTTCACGACCGCGCGGCTGACCCCCGAGTATTGAGCGACCGCGTGAATGAGCGCCTGGCGCTCGGCGCGAACCAACGTGTCGGCGCGGGTGCTGCCGACGTCGGGCGGCTCGAAGAGCACCGACAGGTCTTGGTCGAGGTGCTCGCCGATGTGCAGGTCGATTTTCTCTTCGAGCATGCGCTGGCGGTAGTGGTCGAGCACGGTCTCTTCCATTTGGCCGACGTCGACGTCGCGCTCAGCCAGGTCGATGACCGGCGGCTGCCGCCCGAGCTTCGTCACCATGGCGTCGACGTATTGAAGCTTCTTGGCCGCGCCCCAGTTCTGGTACCGCTCGGCCCAGTTCGAACCCGGCGTCAGCCACACCGCGAAGGTCTCGGCGAAGTCTTCGTCGGGGTGCTTTTGGGCGTACCAGCCCGAAATGTGCACCACGTACTTTCGGCTGAACGGGTGGGGCTTGTACGTCTCGAGGTAGGGCTTCGAATAGTCGCCGAACAGCTTCTTCCACTCTTCGGTTTCGTAGAGCTTGTAGGCGTAACAGAACGCGTGCCCCGCCTCGTGGCGGAGGTACATCATGATTTCGCGTTCGCTCTCGGCCCCGCCACCCAGCGTGTCTTCAATGGTCAACAGGTTCGGGTCGGCCAAGTAGAAGGGTATGCCGATGACCGGCACCCCCGACGGGCAGCCCCACTGATCTGACAGGTAGCATTCGGGCCGCAGCGAAATGCCCTTCGCTTCGAGTTCTTCTGACAACTGCAGAATGAAGCGCTCGAGCGGCGTGCCCTTGAGGTGCAACTTGAGGTCTTTGATGCGCGCTTGCAGCAAGGCCGCGCTTGCCGGAGGCAAGCCGTCGTGACCGACAAAAATCGGCTCGGGTGCCTTCTCTCGAAACACAGGGCTGGCCAACGCGGTCGTCATTACGGCTCCCCAGGGGTGCGGCGGACATTAACCGACCAGACCAACACGCACAGGGGGCCTGACGTTCCTCACAAAAGCGCATGATTTTGCTTTGTTTTTTGCCTCGCTTGGCCGCTCGGTCAAACGGGCTGCCTGGGCTAACCCATTGAAATGACAATGTCGCTCGTTGGGCACCTTCGTGCTATCGGCCGCGGCTGTGAGCCTGGTCATCGCGTCAAAAATCTCCCTTTCGTACGGCAAGAAGGTGCTGTTCGACGATGCGTCATTCAGCATCGGGCCGAACGACCGCATTGGTTTGGTTGGGGCCAACGGCACGGGCAAGTCGACGCTCCTCAAGATTCTCACCAAGCAGATCGTGCCCGACGGAGGCACGCTCACCTTTCGGCGCGATGCGCGGGTGGGCTACCTGCCGCAAGACCTCCAAGCGCTGCCCGAGGGAGCGCTCGTCGACTCGGTGATGAGCGCCGTACCGGGTCGTGAACAACTCGATGCGCGCTTGTCGCACACCGAAACACAGCTGGGGCAGACCACCGACGAAGCCGAACAGCTCGAGCTCGCCCAAACCCTGGCCGAACTGCATGAAGAACGAGATCACTTCGACGAACACTACGGCCAGCACCGCGCCGAACGCATTTTGTTGGGGCTCGGGTTCACCACGAGCGACTTCAGCAAAGACGTGACCGCCTTCTCGGGCGGCTGGCGCATGCGCGGCGCGCTGGCGGGGCTGTTGCTGCAAGACCCCGACCTGCTGTTGCTCGACGAGCCCACCAACCACCTCGACTTGCCGACCCTCGCTTGGTTCGAGGGCTTCTTGCGCCGCTCGAAGAAAGCGCTCGTGCTCATCAGCCACGACCGTGACTTCTTGAACCGCCAAATCGGGCGGGTGGTGTCGCTCGAAACCGAGGGCGTTCGCACGTGGGCCGGCGACTTCGAAGACTACCGTCGCCAGCGCGCCGAAGAACTCGAGCGGCTCATCGCCGCCAGCGAAAAACAAGCCGCCAAACGCGAACAGCTGCAGGCCTTCGTCAACCGGTTTCGCGCCAAGGCCAGCAAGGCGGCCCAGGCCCAGTCGAAGCTCAAGCAGCTCGAAAAAATGGAGGTCATCGAAGTTCACAAAGAGCGCGACACCGTGGGCTTTCGGTTCCCCGAGGTGGCGGCGTCGGGCCGTGAAGTCGTGCAGTTCAAAGACGTGAGCAAGGCGTACGGCGCCACCGCGGTGTATTCACACATGAACGCCCAGCTCCTGCGCGGCCAACGGGTCGCCGTGGTCGGCCTCAACGGCGCGGGCAAGACCACGCTGCTCAAGCTGCTGGCGGGCGAAATCGAACCCGACTCGGGCTCCATCTCCCTCGGCCACAACGTCACGCTCGGCTACTACGCCCAACACCACGCCGACACGCTCGACAAGCGCCACACCATTCTCGAAGAGATGATGGAGCTGGTGCCCGACAAACCCCAAGCCTTCGTGCGCAGCGTGTTGGGCTCGTTCTTGTTCAGCGGAGACGACGTCGAAAAGCCCATTGGCGTGTTGTCGGGCGGCGAGCGCGCGCGGGTCGCCCTCGCCAAACTCTTGCTCAAACCCTCGAACCTGTTGGTGATGGACGAGCCCACCAACCACTTAGACCTCGAGTCGTCTGAAGCGCTCATCGAAGCGCTCGAAGGGTACGGCGGCACGCTCATTTTCGTTTCGCACAACCGCAGCTTTCTCAACTCGCTCGCCACCCACGTGTGGGACGTGCGCGACCAGAACATCGCCCCGTACCCGGGCAACCTCGACGACTACTTGGAGCACCTCGAGCTCGAGGCCTCGCAACGCGAAATGGGTGAGCCGGTCGACGGGGCCCGCGCCGCCGCCAAGAAACTCACCGACAAAGACCGGCGCCGACTCGAAGCCGAAGCCCGCCAGTTGAAGAGCGCGAAGACGGGGCCGCTCAAGAAAGAAATTTCGGCCATGGAGTCACGCATTGCGCTGCTCGAAGCCGAACAGAAGACCCGCGAAGCCCAGCTGGTCGACCCGGCGTTCGCCCAAGACTTCGCGAAAGCCCGCCCCGTGCTCGAGGCGCACCGAACCGCCGCGGCCGAACTCGAACAGCTGCTCACCCGGTGGGAAACGGCCAGCGCCGAGCTCGGTGCCCTCGAGTCGTCGTGACGACTCAGAGCGCTCCCAGCGCGCACCGGCCACCCGTGCACGTCACCGGCGCGGTTTGCACGCAGTCACACAGCGCGACCGAGCCCGGGCAGAGCGAATGCAACCGCTTCTCGTCGGCTTCGTAGCGCGCCAAGTCTTTCTGGTTGATGGCCGAGTTTGGGCACAGGCACGAACGGCACACGTCGCCCGTGCCGACCGCGACGCAGTCGCTCGCCGCGGTGCACGTCTGGTCGTAGTGCGACGAGGTGATGGTCGTATTGCAGCCGGCCAACGTGAGTGCCAGAACCAGAACGAGTACGCGCATGGGGCACGCACGAAAGCAAACGATGTGCCGGGCTTGAGCGTTGGCGAAATGGTCGCTTGGCGCATGACGCACCACGAATTTCTGAGGTAGGCATGGCGGCTGAAGACCATCGGGTGCAGTCGATGACTCTCACGCGAGGCGTCGACCGAGTCGAACTGACTCTTCGCGCCAAGGCCATTCGCTGCAAGGTCAACGGCGCCGAAACCGCGGTTTTTCATTCGACCGAAGCGGGCGCTGCCCGGGACTGGGAGCGTGAAGGCGCTCGAAGCAGACCGGTACGTGCGCGCCGACACGCCCCGCCCCCGGCGAAGACCGAATCGAATTGTACGCCCGCGACGCGACCGGCTCGCGGTCGTCGACGACGCGAAGCTGACCGTGACCGACGGCCACCACGAAACGACCTCGTTCTTGGCGTCGGCCGACGCCGCTCGCCGGCGCGCCCAAGAAGCTCGCGGGCGCGAAGCGCGCGTCTGGCTACCGAGACCACCGTGCGTCAGAGCGAGACGTTGGCGAGCCAGGACTTGGTCGAAACCTCGCGACCCAAGCCGGCGACGGGCTCCATCTCATTACGGGCGAATTCAACGCCACAGGCGAGCGGGCCTTGTTTCTGAAGAAGGGCACGACCCGCGGCGGCAAGAGTGCCCTGGTGCGGTGGTTGGCCGACCAGGCCGTGCCCCGCCGCTCGCGTGCATCGCCCAGACCAGCTGGAGCATCGAGTCGATTTGCCGGCTGGCCGACCAAGGCGGCTGGCTCGCTGTGGGGGCCGATGCCGAAGTGCTGGTGATCACCGACGAGGGGCAGGTCTCACATGCCGAGCGCTTCGGCGGCCAGGCGAGTGCCATCGACCGGGTGCGCTTCGTTGCAGGAGCTCATTTCGCGGTTGGCATGGGCCGGGCGGTCTTTCGTCGCTCGTCGGCCGGCCTTTGGCACCCGTTGAACGCCGGCCTGCCTCCGAATGAACCGGGCTCGGTCACCGGCTTTTGTGACATTGCCGGCTTCAGCGAGGCCGAACTCTACGCGGCGGGGTGGGGCGGTGAACTGTGGCGGTTCAATGGCTCGCGCTGGTCACGCCTGGTCTCGGGCACCGAAGCGATTTTGACGTCGCTCGTGTGTGCCGACGAGCGGGTGTTTGCGGTCGGCCGCAGCGGCACCGTGCTGGTGGGGCGAGGTGATTCGTGGCGCCGCGTCGCTGCGCCCGAGCACGACTTTTGGGGCGCCGCGTGGTTTCGGGGGGCGCTCTACCTGTCGTCGCTCTCACTGGTGTTTCGCCTCGAAGACGAGGTCTTGAAGCCCGTCAATGCTGGGTCGGCCTACCACCTGCTACGCGCGGGGGCCGAGCGGCTGGTCTCGGTGGGCGCCCGCGAACTCGAAGTCTTCGACGGCGATTCGTGGGAGCCCCTCACCAACGCCGAGTAGCCGAATCGCGCTGTCATCTCGCGCGGTTGGCCGACGTGTGCCCAGGTGGGAGCAACCATTCTCGCGCTCGGGAGTTGGAGAATGCAGAACTCGCCGCACCCACCAAGGAACCTCGCCATGAAGCCCAGCACCCTCTCGATGCGCTTGTTGAAACTCACCTTCGCCGTCGTGCTCTTCGCCGCCCCCGCCATGGCTCGCGACATCGCTCAGCGGCAAGTGCGGCAACAAGAGCGGGTGGCGCAAGGGGTTGAGTCGGGCTCGCTCAACGCGAACGAAGCGGCGCGCATCGAGCGGCAAGAGGCCCGGCTCCACCGCGAAGTCGTTCGCAGCCGCGCCGACGGCGCCGGGCTCAACGCCGCCGAACGCGCGCGAATCGACCGGCAGCAAGACCGCCTGAGCCGAGAAATCGCCCGCGACAAACACAACGGTCGGTGAACCCAGACGGTCGGTGAACCCAGACTTCGGCGCGACGCGAAGGGGCAATTCGGTATAGAGCCGCCCTGTGTCTCGCCCACTGAAATTCGATGTCTTGGCCCGCGCTCCTTCAGGCGCGCGTGCCGGTTTGTTGCACACCCGCCGCGGCGTGACGCCGACCCCCACGTTCATGCCGGTGGCCACCCACGCCCACGTGCGCTCGCTCGAAATGAGCGAAGTGGCTCAGTCGGGCGCGTCGATTTGCCTGGCGAACACGTACCACCTGTTGCTTCGCCCAGGCCCCGAAGTCTTCGAACGGTTCGACGGCATTCACCGCTTCATGCAGTGGAACGGCGGCGTCTTGACCGACTCCGGCGGCTTTCAGATTTTCAGCCTGCCGGGCGACCGTGAAATCACCGAAGACGGCGCCAAGTTTCGCAGCGCGTACGACAACCACCAGCGAATGCTGTCGCCCGAGACCAGCATCGGCACCCAGCAGTCGATCGGCTCTGACATCATGATGGTGCTCGACGTGTGCGTGCCGTCGACGTCGAACGAAGCCGTGACCCACGACGCGATGCTGCGAACCCACCGCTGGGCCGTGCGCTCGCTCGCCGCCAAGAACGCCAAGGCCACCGGCCAAGCGCTCTTCGGCATCGTTCAGGGGGGCGTCTTTCCTCAGATGCGCACCGAGAGTGCCGGCTTCTTGTCGCAACACGACTTCGACGGTTTCGCCATTGGCGGCCTCGCGGTCGGTGAATCGCGCGACCTGCTCTATTCGATGACGCAGCACACGGCGAAGCTGCTGCCCAACGACAAGCCCCGGTACCTCATGGGCGTGGGCACGCCCATCGACCTCGTCGAGTCGGTGAACAGCGGCGTCGACATGTTCGACTGCATCATACCGAACAAGATGGCGCAGCAAGGTTACGCGTACACCTTCGAAGGCCAGCTGCGGGTCTCGCGCACCGAATACCGCTTCGCCGACGAGCCGCTCGACGCGAGCTGCCTGTGCCCGGTGTGCCGCACCTATTCGCGCAGCTATTTGCGGCATTTGGCGCAGGGGCCGCACCACCTGTCGGCCCGTCTTTTGACCATTCACAACCTCTGGCACTACCAGGCGCTCATGCAGCGCATGCGCACGGCGATTCTCGAGAACCGCTGGGCCGCCGAATACGAGACGCTGCGGCAGTTGCTCTCGCCTCCGAAGCTGCACATTCGCCCGGTCGAAGGGCACCGAGAAGGCGACTTCGAAGTCGTGACCTTGAAGAACGGCACCCGGTCGATTCGGCACGTGGGCAACGGCGAAATCATGCACCCGGTCGGCCCATGGGAGGAGGCCAACACCCTCTACGTTGCCCAGGCCAAACTCGAAAAGCTGCTCTCGGTGCCCAGCGAAGAGCCGCTGCGCATTCTCGACGTGGGCCTGGGGGCGGGCACCAACGCGCTGGCGGCGCTGACCTGTGCCCGCGACATGGGGCCACGGCTCAAGCGCTCGCTCGACATCATCAGCCTCGAGCACGACACGACGCCGCTCAAGTTGGCGCTGGGTGACCCCAACGGCTTTCCCTTCTTGGGGCCGTGGCGCGAAGCCTGCGAGACGTTGCTGAACGAAGGGTCGTGGAGCGCGCCCGGCTTGTCGTGGCGGCTCATACCCGGAGACGCCCGCGAGACCATCAACGAGGTCGACGGCGTGGTCGACCTCATTTACTTCGACCCGTTTTCTCCTGAGTCGAACCCCACGCTCTGGTCGGTCGACTTTTTGCGCGCGGTGCGGGTCAAAGCCAAGAACCAGGGTGCGACGCTCATGACCTACAGCGCCGCCACGCCCGCGTGTCCTTGCTGTTGGCCGGCTTCTTCGTGGGGCAGGGCGTTTCAGCGGGCACTCGTGTCAGGCGACCGTGGCGGCGACCAAGCTCGACCTGCTCGAACAGCCGCTGGGCGAACTGGTGGCTCGCCCGCTGGCAGCGCTCGACCGCGCGCCCCTCACCCCGGTGAAGCCTGACCCCTGAGCTCGAGGCCATGGTGCGCCGCCAGCCTCAATTCGGCCCCGTGCCCTGAGGGGGCGGCGGCCCGGGCAGGGGGGCGCGCTTCTTGCCAAAGCGCACCGTCAGGCCCGGCTTGAGCGCCCGCAATTTGTCGAGCTGGGCCAGTTCGTTGGTGCTCGTCGGCTTGCGCTCGACCTGCAGCTCGGTCAGCGCGGCGAACACCGGTGACGCCAGCTGCGTCGCCGCCGCCAAGACTTCGCTCGACCGGCACACGAGCGACCGCACCGGCAGTGGCTGCTGGCGCCGCGCCAGCGTGCGAACTTGGGTCGAATACAGCCCGACGATTCGAAAGAGCCGAGTCATTTTCGGGTGAACCACCAGTTCGAGCGCGTCGGCCATGGCGAGGTCGACGGTGTGCACGGTGGCCCACGCTGGGTGGCCCAACAACGGGCTCAGCACCCGCGAATTCTTGACCCCCATCACCACTTCTGAGGCAAACCCGCGCTCGTACGCGGTCACCGTGCACACGGGCTTGAGCGGCCCCGCCCAGTTCGCGCCGTGTTGCTTGAGCAGTTTGGTCGCGAGCCGTTGCTGGGCCGGAGTGGGCCGCGAAAGGCACTGCAGGGCGATGAACTCGCCCCGGGGGTCACCCAGCTGCTGCAACAGGTCGGCGTAGACCAGCCGGCGGTCGACGTCGTCGGGGTGGGCCCAAATGTCGGCCAGCACGTCGTCGAGCCGCGCTTCGGCGGGCACGGCGGCTTTCAGCTGGGTTCGCTCGTCGGCCGTCAGCGCGCGAAACGCCGAGGGGCGGGTCGCTTTCGCGTGGGCCAAGGCCTTCTCGAGGCGCTCTCGGGTCTTCGCGAGTACCGCGGGTATGACGGGCCTCATGTGGGGGCGAAAGAGCGCGACCCAGCCCGCCCCCAGCGCTTCGACGGCCTTGAGTCGCTCGACCGACCTTTGGTCGACCCGCTCCTCGAGCAGGTCGGCCAGCGCTTCCCACAGAAAGAGGGTGCTCACGTTGAGGTGGGCCGGCTGTTCCCACAGGCGGGTGAGTGCCGACGACACCCGAGGGTCGTCTCCCCACGTCGCCAGCAGCTTGAGCCGCGCCCGCACGTCGGTCGAGAACGCGTCGTGCAGCGTGTCGAGCAGCGTGGCCAGGGTGTCGGGCCCCACGTTCTTGGCCGCCGCGAGCCAGCGTGACTGGCGAACCTCGTTCGAAGCCGACTTGGGGTACAGCGGTTTCGGCAGCCGCGGAGACACCCGGTCGAGCACTTCGGAGACTTCGGGCGCGTGGGTGCTGCGCCACAATTCAAGCAACCCGTCGACGTTCATGAGTCGCAGCTTCGCCGCTGGAGTCAGCCCTTACCAGTCGACGAATTCGACCAGTGGCCCGGCTTCGCGCTGCAGCCGGCCGCGGCTCGGGTGGTAGTTGGCCACTTCACCAGGGGTGACCACGCCGTCGAGGGTGTTCGGCGGCCGAGTGCGGGTGCCGACGTACCGGTCGATGCGGCCCAGTTGAGTGACGGCTTCGTTCGTCGCGTAGCGAACCTCTTCAACGTCCATGAAACGAATGGCGGTCGGGCGGTCGCGGTCGGGTATTTCGGGGTCTCGAGCGACCGACGCCCGGTGCTGGGCGTGGTAAGCGAACAGCGCCCGAGCTTCGCGCTCACCAATGCGGCCCACCCGCCGAGCCCGGTTGATCTCGGCGGTGGTGAGCGCCTGGTTGCGATCGAGGTCGGCCCGCCGTGCCGCGCGCTGAATGTCAATCGCCGCTTGCCGTGCCGCTGAGAGTGCAATGGGGTTCATGCCCCAGTTTTCGAGCCACCGGCTCGCGAGTTGCTCTCACCCGTTGAGAAAACGGTCGAAGACCTCGTGTTCGGCGAGCAGCACCAACAGCCCGAGAATGAGGCTCACGAGCGTCACCGGCACCCCGACGCGCAGGTACCGCACGAAGCCCATGGGCGCTCGGTCTCGGGCTTGTTCGAAGACGATGACGTTCGCGACCGAGCCCAGCAAGGTCAAGTTGCCGGCGAGGGTCGACGACAACGCCAGCACCTCCCAGCCGAGCGCGGGCCGCTGCATGCTCGGCACCCAGGCCTTGGCCAGCATGACGTACGGCACGTTGCTGAAGACGTTCGACGCCACCACGCTGAGCGCGGTGAAACCGAACGTCTCTCGGGCGAGGGTACCCTGCATGATGGGCGCGAATTCGAGGCGCATGCGTTCAGCCCAGCCCTCTTGGTTCACGCCGAAGACCAGCAAGAACAGGCTCGCGAAGAGCAAGAGCAACTCGTGGTCGACTTGCTTCAAGAACAACCGCGACTCGCGGCGCGACAAGACCAACACCGCGGCCGCGCCGCCCATGGCGCTCCAGGCCATTGACGCGCCCAAGAAGAACGCGGTGGTCACGGCGAGCAACACCGCCACGCACAACGCGAGCAAGGGCCGGTCGACCGGTGGGGGCGCGGCGTGCGCCGCGAGCGGGCGCCGCGTCACCTCGCCCCGGTACACCCACGCCAACACCGCCCACACCGTCACCGTCGCCACCAGGGCCGGCAGCACCATGAACGCGGCGAAGCGGCCGAACGAGAGGTGCGACGCGACGCCGATGATCATGTTCTGGGGGTTGCCCGTGAAGGTCGCCACCGACCCGGCGTTCGACGACATGCACAACCCCAGCAAGTACGGCTCGGCCGGCAATTCGGCGGCCTCGGTCACCGCCAGCACCAACGGCGTCAACATCAGGCACACGGTGTCGTTCACCAGAAACGCGCTGAGGGCGGCGCTCGTGAAAATGAGCCCGGCCAACAACCCGCGCGGGGTCTTGGCCCACCTCAAGGTCAACGAGGCACAGGCCCGAAAGAACGACGCTTGGGTGAGCGCCGCCGCCAGCACCATCATGCCGAGCAGGAGCGCCAACGTGTCGATGTCAATGGCATGCGCCACGTCACCGGGCGCCACGACCCGGGTGACGACCATGGCGACGGCACCGACGAAGGCCGCGCCCGGCCGGTCGAGCTTGACGCCGGGCAGCTTCACGCCTGTCAACAACGCATAGGTGATGATGAAGATCGCGAGCGCCATGGGTGAATGGAGGCGGTCGACCGGTTCAGCTCGAACGCGGGGGCTTGGGCGTGCCCACCGCTTTCACGGCCGGCACCGACTTGCTGGCCGCGCGCACCCCCGAACCGCTGCTGCGAAGACCCGACTCGGGTTCGTTGGGGCCGTCGGGAGCGCTCGGCGCAACGGGCCGCGCCGGGCGGGCGACGCTCGCGAGTTCGCCCTGGTCGTTCACCGCCGCCGGCATCGCCTTGCGCACCCGCCGGCCGATCGCCGCCAACCCCTTTTGCATGCTCGTCAACTGGTCTGACGTGTTTTTCCACGACGAGTAGGCGAACGGCGCCGCCAAGACGAAGGCGAGCCCCGCCAGCGCGACCGCCCGCCACGGAAACGGCGGCGGAGGCGGCTCGTCGTCGGGTGCGAATTGGTACAGCCGGCTGCGTCGCTTCGGCCCCGAGCTCGCCTCAGTCGAGTCGGGTTGGTCGACCACGTCTTGGTACTCGGCGATGCGCTTGCGCTGAGCAGACGCGGTGCCGGCGACTCCCAGCACCAAGACCAAGACGCACCAACGCAAACGCATGCGGCCCATCGTAGCCAATTCTCGAAGTCATTTCACGAAGTTGCGGCTGATGTAACCCGGGCAATTCACGTGCGCCGCTTCAGTCGAAGCTCAGCCCAACCGAGTAGACGACGCCCGGCCCCGCGTCGAACCGGTAGGCGACTTGGCCGTACGCGCTCACCGGCACGATGCCGCCGAACAGCGTCTTGAGTTCGGCCAGCACGCCCGCCGCGCGCAACAGCCCCGCCTGCGGGTTGTCGGTCACCGCCGCCGAACCGAACGCCTCGAGGTTGACCTGGCGAAAGAAGACCGACGGCAACACGTAGAAGGTCGAAGCGAACCCCCGGTCGATGATGAGGTTGTAGCGGTAGCGCAGTTCACCGGTCGCCGCGGCCGTCGCTTGCACGGGTGAGGTCTCGTAGCCGCGCAGGCGCTCGCCCAAGCTGCCCGGCAAGTAGCCTTGGGTGGGCTCGCCGACGGGCGAACCCGAGCCCGCCGAATACCCGAAGCCGCGGGTGACGCCCCCCACGGTCAGCGCCCCAGAAGGAGCCCCCGGCAACACCCGGCCGCGCAAGGCGAGCACCAGGTTGTGCCTTTTCGAGAACGGCAAGCCCGTCGCCAGCGACACGCCGGCCGACACGTCGAGCATGTCGAGGCTGCTGCCAAGGCCTTTCGGGTACGCCGCGAGGGCGAAGTCGAGGCCGAGAAAATGCTGAGAGCCTCCGTAGGCCGTCGAGTCTCCCGCGCCGTAGCCGACCGAGAACGACGGGCCCAAGAAGCGACGAAACAAGTCTGACTGCAACACGACCCCCCGCAGGCCAAACGCCACGTCGGTCGTGAAGACCGTGCGGTGCACCGCGGCTTCGGCTGAACCGAAGACCTGCCCCGGCACGCGCACCGCGCCGATTGAAAAGGCCAGGTCCCACGGGGCGAGGGTGAGGTTGCGGTACTCGGCCGACGCGCGCACGTACCGGTCGACGCCCTCGGCGAAGGGCACCGGCTGCACGGCCGCGTCGAGCAGCCACGAGTGTTTGCCCAGCCGGTCTCGGCCCATCAACGTCGCCCCGACGATGAACGACGCCGCTGAAAAGCCGCCTCCAATGACGCTGACGGTCGGGCTGCGCAGCTGCGGCACGAAGAGCTGGTCGAGCGCCGAGGCCGGGGCCTCGGTCACCGGCGGGGCTTCGGGGGGCGCCGGCTGGGCTGCCAGCACCAACGCCTCGCCGGTCGGCTTCTCGGCCGCTTCGCGAATGACCCGCCGGGGCTGGCTCGGTGTCACGTCGAGCGACCACTGGGTGCCGTCGCGGTTGATGAAGGCGACGTCGCCGTGGGTGGGGGCGGGGTCGACCACGCCGAACGGCGCCTCGCTCAGCTGCTCGAGCGCCAAGGTGTCGACGTCGAGGCGGTGCACTTGCAACCGCCCGTCGACCTCGCGGGCAAACACCACGTGCGTCGGGTCGCTGAACTTCGCGCCGTAGTTGAACGCGCCGTCGTCGGTCAATGAGCGCAGTTGGCCGCTCGGCTCGCGCACGGTCAGGTTCCACCCCGTGGGGTCGGCTCGAGAACACACCAGGCGTTGGCCGTCGGGCGACCAGGCCAACGCGGCGACCGTCACGTGCTCGGGCAAGACGAGCACTTGACGCCGCTGCCCGCTCACCAGGTCGAAGTCGGTCACGGTGGCCCGGCCGGGGGTGAGCGTAGGTGTGCGCGATCTCCGTCCCGGGGTGCAACGCGCCGCCCATGCCGGTGCCGAGGTCGCCACGTGGTCGACGGCCCTGGTGCGGGCGTCGATGCGCCAGAGCTGCTCGTCGTCGCCGCGGTCGGTCAAGTCGTCGTTGAAGACGTACAGCCACCGCCCGTCGCTCGAGAACGACAGCCCGCTCATGGTCGACGGGCCGGCGAGCACCCACTCGCGGTCGGTGCCCAGCCGAATCAACCGCTGCTCGACCTGCACCGCCCCCGACGGCGAGAATGCGCAGCATGGGCACTTCTTCATTGCCCTGGGTGACGAGCGCGAGCGCGCCGGTCGCCGGGTCGCTGGCCAGGCGTGCCATTTGCCCGAGCGCCTCGCGCACGACGCGTTGGTCGGGCGGGCGGCTTCGCACCACCGCACGCTGTTGCAGCGTGGCCGACCACGCGTCGAGCAGCGCGCCGACCGACAGCCCGTACACGGCTTTGAAGCGCAAGGTCGCTCCGAAGGGGGTGAAGAAGCTGCGGCCTTGCAGGTCCATCAGGTCCCAGAGCTTGGCTTCGCCGTACGTCGCCGCCAGCCATTCGATGAAGTAGAGCGACGTGAGGTACGCGCCGGTGAACGGGGTCAGTTCGCGTTGGTAGAGCGAGAGGTCACCCGGGCCGATGCGCCCGTGCTGCTTGGCGACGAACGACTCGAACGCCGCGCGGTACAGCGGGCTGTGGGGGCGCCCGACGTTCTTGCGAATTCGCCCCTCGTAATATTGAGCGACGCCCTCGGTGAACCAACGCTCCAAAAAGGCCTGCGACGGCATGCTGGGCCCGAGCGCGGCGTTGACGAACCACCAGAAGTTTTCGACCTGCTCGTAGTGGGCGAAATGAAACATTTCGTGGCACGACACGTCGCCCGGTTCGGTGGCCGCGTAGCCGTACCAGTGAAACAACTCGTCGGTGACGAACAAGGGGTTGAGCGCCTGCAACGGTTCGCCGAACTGCTGGCCACCGACGTAAGCGTTGTTGTAGTTGGCCGACGTCAAGAAGAGCAGCGCCGGCCCGCGGTGGCCCGGGGTGACTTGCAGGGCCCGAAGGGCGCGCACGCATTCTGTGGCGCGCGCGGCCACCCGTTCGGCGGCCTGCCAGTACTGCGCGGGGTAGTACACGTCGACGTCGGCCGTCACCAAGTGCCGCATGTCGTCTTGGGCGAAACTGGTGGCGACCGCCTGCTCGAAACGGGGGCTCGTGGTGGCGCACGACGCGAAGAAAAACAGGCCAAGAGAGCACGAAACCGAGCGGCGCAGCGACATGGGGGCGAACCATCGCGCATCTGAAGCGAGCGTGCTACGAGCGCCCGCATGCCAAGCATGCCCACGCCCCCACAGCTCGAAGCCGCCCGCGCTCAGCTCGCCGCGAGCCTTGAGAAAGTCGAAGGCAAGCCCGTCGACCTCGCGAAAACGCCCTGGCCCGACCTCGAGCGTACGGTCGTCAAAGTGCTCGGCGGCGGCTTTTCGATTCAAAAACCCGAGCACCAGATCGTGGCGCTCGGGCTCGCGGCGGCCCTCGCCGAACGGCTGGCCGAAGCGCACCCCGTGTTCTGGTTTCCTTCGCGGGAGTCTCCCGAAGGCGCCGAACTGGGCTTCGGTGAAGCGCTGATGAAGTTGTCGCCCTTCGGCGCGGTCGTCGACGCGCTGTCGGCCGCCAAGCTCGCCCGGCTCGACGACGTGGCCAAAGAAATTCGCAATTCGCTCGCGCAGGTCAAGTTCAGCGGTGCCGGGGGCGCGGCCCAGCGGCTCGGCCCCGAAGACTACATGCGCTTGTTCGACGCCGGCTTCGTGCAGCTGGTCGCGCTCGACGGCTCGAAAGCGAAGCAGACCTGGGCCACCAACCCGCCGCGCCTGAGCGTCGACGTGCGCGAAGGCCTCGGCCGCGCGAACAAGCTGCCTCCCGAAGTGCGCCAACAGCTCGAGCAGCAGCTGCTCACCGCCCTCAACCGAATGGACCCCGCCCAGTCGATCATGGCGCAGGCCCCTCGGGCGCCGCGCATCGTCGAACTGATGGGCCTGTTGTTCGGCGCCACCCACGCCACCGGTTCCGCTCCCGAAGAATTTTGGATGGACGTGGCCCTGCCGCTGTTGTTCATCGGCGCGCCCGCCACGTTTCCTCCGCTCGACGAAGACGAGCTGAAGGTGGCCCAGCAGGGCGTCGACCCCTTGTTCTTGTTTCTCGACACCGTGCCCCACCAGTTCAAAGCGCCCGACGAAGAAGGGCTGCTCGGCGCTTTTCCCGCCGCCACGCTCGCGCTGCCCGACCCGGGGTTTCAAACACTCTCGAGCATGCGGCTCATCAAAGTCGGCACCGAAGCCGTCGCCGAGCCGCTCAAGCAGTTCGACCCCAACAAGACGAACGCCATCAAGCGGTTCGGAGAGCACGTTCGCGCCAAGACCGGGGCCGTGCCGGTGCAGGCGAAGCCGAGGCCAAGCAAATGCTCGAAGCCGCCCTCACGCTGCTCGCCGACTTCAAGAAGGTCGTCGAGAGCGGCAAAGACGTGTGCGTGCGGCGACGACCGAGGCCGAGGCGGCGAGCAGACCCGCGCTGGCGGTGCTTCGGCAGGCGGTGCAAGGCCTACGAATCATTTTGACCACCTGAACGACCCGGCCGGCGCTACCCGCGGGCAATGGGCGTTTCGCCGGTCTTTTTGCGCTGCACGTTTGGGCCGCGCTCGCGGCCTGGGTGCAGCTCCATGCCGGCCCGAAACGCGGTGACCCGGTCTCGGCCGCCCCGCTTCGAGGCGTAGAGCGCGGCGTCGGCGCAGTCGACGAGCCGGCTCGCTTCGACCGCGTCGTCGGGCAAGGTGGCCACGCCGATCGAAATGCTGATGTGCCCATTCGGCTGGGCCCGCCCGTGCGGAGAGTCGATGTCGGCGACGACCTTGCGCAGCTTTTCGGCAATGTCGACCGCTTCGGCGCCGTTCACTTTGGGCAGCAACACCACGAACTCTTCACCGCCGTAGCGGGCGAGCGTGTCGACCTTGCGCACGTGGGTCTTGAGCAGCTGCGAAACCAACCGCAAGATCACGTCGCCCGCCTGGTGGCCGGCGGTGTCGTTGAGCAGCTTGAAATGGTCGATGTCGATCATCAGCATCGACAGCGGTTGGTGGTACCGGTCGGCGCGGTGCAGCTCGGCCTCGAGCTGGGTGAACAAGAAGCGCCGGTTCGGCACTCCGGTGAGCGGGTCGGTCATCGACAGCGCGACGGTCTGCTCGTGCAGGCGGGCGTTTTGCACGGCCAGCGCCACCTGGTCGGCGACGGCGGTGAAGAACTCCATTTCTTCGGGCCCGAAGTTCGCCCGCTCGGGCCGCTCGAAATTCAACACGCCGAGCAATTCGTTGCCGCCCACCATGGGCACCGCGAGCATCGACCCCTTGTCGCGGGTCTGCGCTTGGTTGCGCACCTTGAACAGCGCGCTGGTCTCGAGGTCGGGCTCGTACACGGTCTTGCGCGACTGCGCCGCTCGGCCACAGATGCCTTCGCCCACCTCGAAGGTCATGCCTTCGCTGCCGACGTTGGCCGGGTAGGCTTTGCGCACCTCGAGCACCCCGTCTTGGGTCAGCAACATGATCGAAAATTTCGGCACGTGCAGCGTCGCCGGCACCCGCTCGCTGATGCGCTCGAGCACTTCGTTCAAGTCGAGGGTCGACGCAATGGTTCGCGCCAGGTCGTAGAGAATTTGCAGCTCGCCCACGCGCGTCTCGAGGCGCAGGTTCACTTCTTGAATTTCGGCTTGGTATTCGAGTTCGACCCGGGCCCGGTCGAGGTCGCGCTGGGTGTCGATTTCACTGGCGGCGAACGAGGTGAGCCGCGCGAGCATGCGGTTGAACGCCTTGGCCAATTGGCCCACCTCGTCGTTGCCCAAGTCGGGCGCCCGCACGACGAGGTCGCCTTCTTCGGCGCGGCGCATGGCCTGCGCCAGCCGGCCCAGCTTCTTGGTCAGCACGACCCGCACCGCGACCCACATGATCGCCCCGAGCAGCACGATGAACGCCAGCACCGACCCCAGCGCGCGCACGTAGACTTCTGACACTTCGGCGCGCAACGACGGCTCGTCGACCGTCAGCTGCAGCGCCCCGGTGTGCATGGTCGATTCGCCGGTGTGGCAGCCCGCGCAGGCCACCCCTCCCAACGGCAACACGACTTCTCCTCCGCCGCCTCGCGACCAGGGCCACAGCGAGGCCGGGGCCTCGAACTTCGAGGTGCCCGCCGTCACCGACAGCAACGGCCGGGCGTCTTGGGCGAACGGCTTGTCTTCTTCTTCAATGGCCCTCGACCAACGAACCACGCCGCGGTTGTCGACGATGCGCAGCTGCGCGACCGGCTTGAGCGCGGCCCAATTGCTGCGAATGGCGGTCGTCACCGCTTTGTGGGCCACGCGGGGCGGGGTGCCGGGCGGCAGGTCTTCGACGGTGCCGAAGCTGGTCGCGACGAATTCGGCGAGGCCGACCGCCTGCGCCCGGGTGGCCGCACGCACCGCACCGTCGGTTTGCCGCCAAACCCAAGCCAGGCCCAGCGGCACGACGAGCAGCGCCGGCAACGCAATGGCCGCGAGCAGCTTCTGACCAACCGAATTCAGAACGAAACCCCCCCCGACGGCATGGGCATCACGACGGTCACCACCTGAGAACCCTTTACGTCAGCGCCCCGCTGAAGTGTGCAAATGATCAGCCGCATCGTGGGTGCCGTTCTCATGGGCTGAACGCGGTGCCGCCGTCTAGGTCACCAACACCAACACCCGAGCGGCCATTTCAGTTGCATGGTCGCGCCTCATGTATGCTCACGTGCGTGGAACTGCTCTGCTCGAAGCTGCTGCACTCGGTACACGGGTTTTCGACGCGCGAGGGTGGCGTGTCGCAGGGCGCATTCTCGTCGCTCAACACCTCGCGTACGGTCGGTGACGACGCCGCGGCCGTCGAAGAGAACCTTCGCCGGCTGACTCAACGCGCTCAAGCCATTGAACTCCTTACGGTTTCTCAGGTTCACGGGGTCGAAGTGGTCGAAGACCAGGCCCTCGTGAACGCCGACGCGGTGATGACGGCGCGCCCCCACGTCGCCGTCGGTGTGCGCACGGCCGACTGCTTGCCCGTGCTGCTCGAAGACCCCAAGACGGGCAGGGTGGCGGCGGTGCACGCCGGCTGGCGCGGGGTCATCGGTGGCATCGCTCCCAAGACGGTTCGGCTGCTGGCCGAGCGGGGCGCCGACCCTGGGCGGCTGCGGGTCGCGCTGGGGCCCGCCATTCAAAAGTGCTGCTTCGAGGTCGACGGTGACTTGCCTGAGCGCTTCGTCGCGGCGTTCGGCCGGGCCGTGTTGGTGTCGGGGTTCGCCAAACCCCACCTCGATTTGGCCCAAGCGGTGCGCCAGTCGCTCGAACAGGCAGGGGTGGCGCCGGCCAACATCGACGTGCTGCCCCACTGCACCCATTGCGATGCTCGGTTCTTTTCGCACCGGCGCGACTGCGGCGTCACCGGCCGCCACCTCTCATTCATCACGAGCCCTGGGCCCCAGTGAATGGCTCAGCCCAAGTGACGGTGTGTGCCTCACACAGACCTGTAGCAGCGTGGTCGTGTTGACGCGGGAGGCGATTTCTTGACCCTCCGCGACCTCGGTTCCTACACTTTTCTCGCCATTCGACCCGTTCTTGCCATTTCGGTCGTTGCGCTGTGTGCCTGCGCAACCGACTCCACGACGCGTGCGCAGCTCGTTGAGCTCAATGCCCAGCTGCGGGCAATGCGCGCCGAAAATGGCCGGCTCGAAGCGCGCCTCGAGCGGCTCGAGCAACACGTCGCGGTCGCTTCGGCGCGGCCGCTCTCGGCTTCGAGCGCTTCGAGGGCCAGCGTCACCCCTCCGGCCGAAAAGAGCGAAAAGACCGAGCTGCCGGCGCTCACCGTGGTGAAGCTCAAGCCCAAGAAAGAAGCGCCGCCAAAGCTGAGCACCGACGTCGCCGTCGTCGAGCCGCCCGAAGGCATGATCGCCGAACTCAAGACGGCGTCGCCCGGCGCCGAACCCAAAGACAAAGAATTCGACGAGACCGACCAGCGCATCGCCGACGAGCAGTACGAGCAGGGCGTCGCCGCGCTCAAGACCGGCAACGTCGAAGGCGCGGTGAAGAACCTGACCGCCTTCGCGCAAGACTGGCCGAAGCACCCGCGCGCCGACAACGCGCTGTATTTCGCCGGGTTCGGCCAAATGGCGCTCAAAGAATACGACAACGCCGAGAAGACCTTTCAAGAAGCGTTGGCCCGCTACCCGGCGGGCGACGCGGTGCTCGACACGCTGCTCAAGTTGGCCGAATGCCGCTACAAGTTGAACCGCCCCCAAGAAGCCAAAGCCACGTGGGAAAAAATCGTGACCGGCTTTCCTGGCACGGCGGCGGCGCAGGCCGCACAACAACGTTTGGCGTCTCTCCCCGCAGGGAAACCTGCATCACCGGAATGAGTGATTTATGCGTACCACTCTGTTGGCAGCTGCACTGACCTTCGTCGCTTTCGCGCCCCAGGCTTCGTTCGCTCAAAGCGCCGCGTCGGCCAAGCAACTGCGCGATCGCTCCCGCGACGTCGAAGACCCTTCGACCGAGAACGACACCGAGGCGTCGACGCCCGAATCGTCTCCCGTACCGGTCGGCCGCGGCGGTGGTGCGCAAGAAGCACCCGGTTCAGAACACCGCGTCGAAAAGGGCGACACCCTGTGGGACCTCTCTCAGCGCTACCTCGGCAGCCCCTGGTACTGGCCGAAGGTGTGGTCGTACAACCCTGAAATCGCCAACCCCCACTGGATCTACCCAGGCAACAGCGTGCGCTTTTACGGCGGAGGCGAGGGCCCTTCTCGCGTCGAAGTCGGGGTCGCGCCCACCGAATTGCCCGACGTCGACGAGGGTGAAATGGTCGACGAAGGTGACCGCGTTCGGGTCGAAGGCCAAATCGGCTTCGTGCCGAAGAAGGCCATTACGCTCAGCGGTACGAGCTTCGTCACCGTTCGCGAAATCGAAGAGTCGGGCCGCGTGGTCGGCTCGTTTTTCGAAGGCGAAATGATGGCCACCCGCCAACCCATTTACGTGTCGTTCGGCAACAAGCGAACGCCGAAAATTGGCGAGACCTTCGTCATTTTCAGAAACATGGGTGAAATCACCCACCCGGCGCTCCGCAACATCATCGGCTACCAGACCCGCATTCTCGGGCAGGGCCGAGTGACCCGCGTCGAAAAGTCAGGCATGGCCACCGCCGTCATCGAACAAGCGTTCGACGTGATTGAACGCGGAGCCCTCATTGGCCCCAGCGGCGAGCCCTTGGCCCACTCCGTGTCGTTGCGGGCCAACGACCGTGACATCAAAGACGCCTTCGTCGTGACCGCCGTTCAGACCTACTTGACCGTCATGGCCGAACACCAATTGGTCGTCATCGACAAGGGCGCTGACGACGGCGTCAAGCCCGGCAACACCTTCATCATTTGGCGGCAACACGACGCGCTCTCGCAGGCCGCGTTTCTCGACCCCACCCGCCGCGAAGAAGAATTTCCCCGTGAAGACGTGGGCGCGTGCATGGCCTTCGAGGTGAAGTCGAAGGCCACCACCTGCTTGCTCGTTTCGACCATGCGCGAAATCGTTCGCGGCGATCACGTTGAAATGCGCTCGGCCACCAGCGGCGCTCGGTCAGAGCGGTAAGCGCGCCGCGCGCGCCCGCGGGTGCGTACTCCTGGCCTTTGAGGCCACTGGGCGCGAACTCCTCGTCGCGCATGCGGAGCAGGCTTCGGGCGGTGTCGGCGCCCGGCGAATGAGTAGCCGGTGCTGATGACGTGGCGTCGGCTCAACGTGATTTCGTTGCCTTGTTCGAGTTCACGCAACACGTCTCGAGCCATGACTCGAACGACCGGCTCTTCGTCGGCACCCAGGTACTTGCTGAACTGAAGGCCGGCCTGGGGTACCGAGTCGAGTCGGCTGAGCAAGTCGTTGAGGCGCTGGGCCAAGCTCGAAACCGCCCCGAGCGAAGGCCTTCATTTCTTCGGCGCGCGCGGCCCGCCTGGCCAACCACATTGAGCAACGCCGTCACCGTTTGGCCGAATCGTCGAACGACGTTCGAAACCGAACGTCGACCAGTGGGAGCGTCACGTCTTGGCGGGCATTCGCCAGCGCTCGCGCCGCCTCGGCGTTTGGCGTGCCCGCGTCGAGCAACGTCTGAAACCGCTGCGCCGACGCCATGAGTTGAGCGGAGAAGGGCCGCCCCCGATGGGGCGAGCTGTGGGGCTGAAGCCTTTGAAATCAGGTGTCGTCGCAACTTTTTGCATGCTTCTGGTTTGAAGGGCCATGCAGCTGCTCTGGGTCAAACGAGTGTGCGTTGCCGGTGTTCTTGTGGCGCTCGCCGGCTGTGGCGGTTCCGGTTCTTCTGCTGATGGCGGTTTGGCCGATGCGGGGTCAGACCCACTCGACGCCGGCCTGAGCGATTCAGGCGACGGCGGCACCCATAGCAGCGACGGCGGCGCGAATGAGAACGACGGCGGCGTGAATGCCAACGACGGCGGCGTGAATGCCAACGACGGCGGCGTGAATGCCAACGACGGGGGTACGAACGAAAGTGACGGTGGCGTCACCGTTGCCGTACGGGCGGCCGCTGCCGCAGCCACGGCCGAGGGCAACGCGCTGTGCGTGGCCATTCGGCCTTTTTATTGGGAAATCGGCGATGTGAACGGGGCACTGGGCAGCGGCTCGGTCGGCGGCACGACCTACCGAGCCGACACGGTGCTCGCGATCGCCTCCGCTTCGAAGTGGTTTTACAGCACGTACTGGGTGCAGCGAACGAAGGGCGCGTTGAGCTCTGAAGACGTGAAGTTTCTCAACTTTTGGAGCGGCTACACGAAGTTCACCGGCTGCGGCAGCTCGGCCACCGTGGGCGACTGCCTGACCAAAGGCACCAACGGGGTGTTCGACCCGGCGACCGAGAACAAGTTTTCTTACGGTGGGGGCCACATGCAGAAACACGCCGCCCTCAACGGCCTGGCCGACATGAACAACGAGCAATTGGCGAACGAACTGCGCTCGCAGCTGGGCAACGACATTTCGTTCACTTTTGAAACGCCGCAGCTGGCGGGCGGCATGTCGATGTCGGCGGCCGAATACGCCAAGCTGCTGCGCAAGATCATTTCGGGTGAGCTGGTCATGAAGAAAGCGCTCGGCACCCACCCGGTCTGCACCGACCCCGACACGTGCCCGCTCGCCCTCAACAGCCCGTCGCCGACGGGAGAGCAGTGGCAGTACTCCGTCGGCCATTGGCTCGAGACCGACCCGGTGAAAGGTGACGGCGCTTTCAGCAGCGCGGGGGCGTTCGGTTTCTACCCGTGGGTCGACTCGACCAAGACGTTGTACGGCGTGCTCTCGCGCAAGGGGCTGCCGGGCAGCGGCAACGACTCCATTGCGTGCGGCCGCCTCATTCGCAAAGCCTGGGTCACCGGTACCGCGGTGCCGTAAGGCATGTCAGGGGCCGCTGGTAAGCGGAGTGAATGACTTGGTCGGTCGAGCAGCGGGTGGTGGCGGCGTTGTGGTCGCTGCCAGGGGTCGGGCGAAAAACGTTGTCATTGCTGGCGGGCCTGGGGCCGCTCGAACAATGGTTCGACGTGCCGGGGCCGAACATCGCCGCGGCGGCGCGCTTCACCGCTCAGGCCCAGCAAGCGCTGGCCGAAGTCTCGTCGCTCGCTCGGGTCGCTGAACGACTCGAACGGGCGCTCCGCACCTGTGGCTACGAGTTGGCCTTCGCCGGTGAGCCCAAGTACCCCGAACGGCTCGTCGAAATCGAAGACGCGCCGCCCGTGCTTTTCGTGTCGGGGCCCGGCGCCGCGGCGGCTCCGCGCCGGCGCGTGGCCATGGTGGGCACCCGCCGACCCGACGTCGGCTTTGTCGAGAAAGCCCGCTTCTTCGCTCAAGAAGTGGCGCAGGCCGGCGTCGGCATTGTCTCGGGCGGGGCTGAGGGCATCGACCAAGCCTGTCATGGCGCCGCGCTGCGCGTAGGGCAAGAAACGTGGGCCTTCTTGGGCTGTGCGATTGAGCAAATCGACCCGGCCCAACGCGTGCTGGTGAAGCCATTTCGCGATGCGAACGGTACCCTCTATTCCGAATTTCCTCCCGGCGCGCGACCTGACCGGTCGACCTTTCCCCGTCGAAATCGGCTCATTTCGGGTGCGGCTGACGCGGTCGTCGTGTTGCGGGCGGGGCTCAGGTCGGGGGCGCTGCACACCGCGCGCTACGCCTCGGCCCAGGGGAGGCCGGTCATGGCCATGCCGGGTGACTTCTTCAATGAGACCGCCGCAGGGTGCAACGACCTCGTTCGGTCGGGCCACGCCCAGGTGTGCCTCGAGCCCGCCGACGTTCTCAAGGCCGTGGGGCTGGGGGCCGTGCGGGTACCGCTGCCCTCGACAGACACGTCGTCGGGTGACGAGCGCGTCAGCGAATTGGCGCTCTCGGTGCTGAGGCAGCTCGAGCGCTC
>JBGAIY010000036.1:0-30590 GCA_044225205.1 Myxococcaceae bacterium
GGTCTTTTTCCATCGCCCAGAGAATCAGCTCGTCGAGCTGCGGAGGAATTTCGGGGCGCACGTCTGACGCCACGGGCGGCGCGTCTTCGACGTGCATCCACATGGTGGCGAGGGTGTTTTCACCGCGAAAGGGCCGCTCGCCGGTGAGCATTTCGAACATCACCACGCCAACCGCGTACAGGTCGGTGCGCGCGCTGATGGGCCGGCCTCGCGCTTGCTCGGGCGAAATGTAGTCGGGCGTACCGAGAATCACCGACGCGCGGGTCTGGGGCGTATCGGTGTTGTTCGTGACGCCCAGCTTGGCAATGCCGAAGTCGAGCAGCTTCACGTACGACCGGCCTCGCCCTTGGTTCACCAAGAACAGGTTCGAAGGCTTGATGTCGCGGTGAATGACCCCCGCTGCGTGCGCGGCGTCGAGCGCGTCGAGAATTTCTTCGACCAGGCTCAGCACCTCAGCCACCGGCATGGGCCCCCGGCGTTTGATCAGCCGGTCGAAGGGTTCGCCCTCGAGGTACTCCATGACGAAATAGTGAGACCCGTCGGGCAGTTGGCCGAAGCTGAAAATGTCGACGATGCCGCGGTGCCGAATTTCGTTCACCGAGCGCGCTTCGGCGATGAACCGGTCGACGAGCTCTTTCTCGTTCGACACCTGCGGCATCAGCACCTTGACCGCGACCCGCTTGCCGATGACCGGCTGACGCCCTTCGTACACGACACCCATGCCACCGACGCCAATTCGGGCGGTGATTTCGTACTCGCCGATCTTGCGAAACGGGAGCTCTGAGTCGGGCTGCTGCGTCACGGCTTCGGCGAACATAGCGTGCCAGCGGCCGGGCCGCTCTTTTCAGAGTATAGAAGCGCCCGCATGCACAAAGGTCGGCTCGAGGCGTTCAGTGACGGGGTCATCGCCATTTTGATCACCATCATGGTGCTCGAGCTCAAAGTGCCGCACGGTGACTCGCTCGACGCGCTCCAGCCGCTGTTGCCCGCCCTCTGCAGCTACGTGCTCAGCTTCGTGTTCGTCGGCATTTATTGGAACAACCACCACCACCTGCTGCAGTTGACGACGCGCATCAATGGCCGAATTTTGTGGGCGAATTTGCACCTGTTGTTTTGGTTGTCGTTGGTACCCCTCAGCACGGAGTGGATGGGCGAGACCCATTTGGCGCCCTGGCCTACAGCCCTGTATGGCGCCGTGCTGTTGTTCTGCGGCGTCGCCTACTTCATGTTGCAACAGATCATCATCGCCGCCGAAGGCCCTGAATCACGGCTCAAAGCCGCGGTCGGAGGCGACGTCAAAGGCCTCGTCTCCCTGGGCTGCTATCTGACGGCCGTCGTCGTCGCTTTGTTCCAGCCGGTCGTCTCGGTCGGCATCTACGCCGTCGTCGCACTCATTTGGCTCGTGCCTGACCGCCGAATCGAATCGACCCTCACCGCGCCTCACGTGATTTTTTGACCACCGCGGTGGGCGGTTTGCTCTCGCCGCGCGAGAACTTTGGCGGCCGTGCGCGTTTGTTGCGTCGTCGGGCGCGACTTCGTGGAGCCGTACACCCAAGCCAGTACGCCCTTCTCTCGAGGCACCTGGCATGAAACTCAAATTCGCTCTCGACCCCATTCGCAACCCCTCGGTGCTCGGCACGACCGCTGCCCAGCTGCCCATGGCCGAGCGCCTCTTGATGATGCAGCGCGTTATGGGCGAGTTCAACCAGGAGGGCTACGGCTACGGCGGGGGTGTTTGGTCGAAACCCTTCGTTTGGGCCCCTGGCTCGGCCCTGGTGAAGGGCACCAAGGGCGAGCTGTTGTTCGCACCGGTCGACGCTGACTTGCTCTCGGTCGCGGTTCGGCCCTCGAAAGCGGGCCCTCAAATCGAAATGAAGGTTCGCGACTGGATGAAGCCGTTCGACGGTTCGCCGCCCGAAGTGAAGACGCTGTTGGGGGCGCCGGGTGAGCCGCTCCAGCTCAGAAGCAACCCGAACTCCGGAGTGATGCTGAGCTTTGACGACCCCATTGTCACCGGCATCATGCCGGCTGGCGCCAATGCCGCTCTCCGTCTTCGCGATCTCGCCGGCAACAAGGCCTTCCGGGTGACGCTCCAGGGCACAGGCCCGTTCGAGACCCACCCATTTCCGCAAACCATTGTCGGCATCACCGAGCGAACGGTCGACGGCGAGCAAGTGTTTGCCGTCGAGTTCGCGCCTGCACGCTTGCCGGTCGACCGCGCCGATTCGTTTCCTCCGCCCAAAGGGAAGGTCGTTCTCACCAAGGCGATTCAGCTCGACAGTGACGAACTGCAAGCACAGAGCCCAACCCGCTCCAACGGGCTCACGCTCACTCCCGGCGACCCTCGCCTGGCTGGCACACCGAGCCCGGTGACGTTCACTTCAGCACCGAAGGTCGTTGGCCCCGACTTGCGCAAAGTCCCCAAAGCCATGGCTCCGAAGGTGCTGGAGGCTTGGAGAAAAATGGTTCGTGAGTACCGCGTGACGAGCCGCGTTCGAATTCAGGTGCGCCCGAACGCCGTGTTGTTGACCGACCCGCTTCGCTACTCGGGCGGTCAGATCGCGGTCACTCGAGAGGGCAAAGTCATCGACAACTACAACCCCGGGAGGGTGAACAAGCGCAAGATCTCCGAGTTGGGTTTCTAACCGCGGGTTGCGTCAGGGCGGCCGAAACGCCATCAACGGCAGGTCGTTCTGGGTCCACAGCACGACGTCGAGCGTCGGCACGTAGACGGTGCGCTTGCCGTACAAATAGTTGCTGTCGACGCCGGTGACGCCGGGGCCGAGCTGCAAGGTCTCGGTCGTCACCGTGTAGTTGCTTTGAACGGTCGGGTCGTTCGCCCCGCCTTCTCCTGGCTGACCTGGGGGCACTGCCCACCAAGCGAAACGCGGGGTGCCCGCGTCGTTCCACACGACGTAGACGCGTTCTCGGCCCGGGTCGTAGCTCATGCCGCCGCGACCGTTGATCGACAAACCGCTCAACTGCAGCCGAAACAACGTGTGGCCCGTCAGGTCGACCAGCACGACCTCGTTCGACCCCGAAACCTTCAGGTACTGGAGTCTGCGGCCGTGGGGGTCGGCTTCGAGCGAAACCATGCCGAACGAGAAGTCGGGAGAAAAGTCGGCCCCCACCAGGGTGTGCTGGGTGATGGGGCTCGTCGTGGCGGCGGTGAGCCCCGCCGACAGGTCGACGAAGTAGCTCTTGCCGAGCGCGTGGTAATACACGCGCTTCGCCGCCCGGTCGACGAACGGGTACGGGTCGTCGACCCACGCGTAGGTGTTGTCTTGCACCGTCAGGTGCCACGCCGGCAGCCGCGACCATTCTTTGGTCGTGACGTTCATGGCGTGAATGAAGAACTTCTGTTGCCCGTTTTCGTCGACGTCGGCGAGGTACTGCGACGCGGTGACGCCCCGGGGCATGCCGTCTTTGCCCTGGTATGGGCCAGCGAACCCCTCTTGGTTGATGAGAATGGCGCCGGTGCCGGTGCCGGTCATCGACGCTGGCACGTAGCAGGGCATGTGGTAGCGGGCCTTGTGCGGCCGGCCGCCGAGCAGCGTCAACCGGGCTTTGCGACGCAGAACCCAGTTCGGTTGGTAGGCGACGGGAAACTGGCCGTCCCACCCGGGGGCCATGGCAAAGTCATTGCCGATGCGGCGATTCGCGGGAATCGCGGCGTAGGTGGTGCCACTCACGTCGTACCACCAGTCGCTGTCGGTCGCCGTCGCTTCGGCGTCGCTGAGTGGAAAGCCGGGCAGCTGCCACCACGCCCACACCGGCGCGTCTGCCGAAATGGCGATCGCCGTCATCTGCTCGCCGAACACGTTTTCTCCGGTGCCGGTGTACACGAGGGTGCCGAACGGGCCGACGTCGTCGAGGTACAGGCCGCTGCCGTAGCCCGAGTGAACGTCTCTGATGGCCCCGATGAAGTCGAACGCGCCGCCGTACATCGTCTCGGGCCAAACACCGCCGGGCCACGTCAACGAAGCGGCGAGGCTGTTCCACGGGTCGGTCATCACTGGGTAGAGCGTCGTCGCGTTCTGCATGGCCTGACGCCACGCTGGCCACCCGCCGTCGCCATTGACGGGGTTGCCCGCGTCACGGCGCCCAGCATCGGAGCCAGGGCCCGCATCACCCGCGCCACCGTCGTGAAGGCTCAGCCCACTGTCGGCGGTACCGGCGTCGGCGTCACCTGCGTCGAACGCCGGCGAGCCCGCGTCTTGGCTCGGAGCCACTTGAAGGCAGCTCGAGGCCAGCGCGGCGGTGAAGACCACCAGGTTGCGAATCGGCATGGTGCTGAAGACGCTCCCGTGAGGGGTCGAGTCTCATGGGCCATCACTTTGAAATCAATCGAACGCCGACGTTCGGCCGCGTGGCGAATTGAGGTAAGGAAACGCCCGGTGCTCTTGCCGGGAGGCTCTATGGTTCAACTGTCAGTTCGGGTCGTTGCCGTCGTTGCGTTGTCATTGCTGGTGAGCTGCAAAACGGCGGAGACGCCTCCACCGGCCCCCGCTCCCGTCGCGACGAAGACCGAGCCTGCGCTCGAGAAAGCGCCGGCGCCGCCCCCCGAACCGAAAGTCGAAATGAGCCCAGCCCCTCCGCTGCCAGCGCTGCCGGTCGGCCTGCCTGAAGTCAAAGCGCCCGACGAGAACCCGCTCACCGCCGAAAAAGCCGACCTCGGGTGGAAGCTGTTTTTCGACAAGCGCTTGTCAAAAGACGACTCCATGGCCTGTGCGGCGTGTCACCACATCGACAAGGCGTACACGTCGGGCGAGGCGCTCGACGCGAAAGTCGGCGGAGCGATGAACAAGCGCAACGCGCAAATGGTGCTGAACTTGGCGCCGCACGGGTCCTTTTACTGGGACGGCCGCGCCCCCACGCTCGAAGCCGTCAGCAACGCCGCGTGGAAAGGCCAGCTCGGCGCCGACCCGGCCGAGGTCGCCAAGAAGCTGAACCAAGTGCCCATGTACAAAGCGCTGTTCATTCGAGCCTTCGGCGAGCCCGCTTCGGCCGACTCGGTGCCGAAAGCGCTCGCGTCGTTCTTTCGGGCGCTCAACTCGGGCAATTCGGCGTTCGACAAGTTCACCGCGGGTGACAAAGCGGCGCTCACGAAGCCGCAGCAGCACGGTCAGAAGCTGTTTCTGGCGTCGTGCGCGGTCTGCCACGTGCCGCCGTTCTTCAGCGACTTCGCGTTTCACAACATTGGCCTCGGCGACGACGCGGGCCGCAAAGACGCGACGAAAGACGACAAAGACCAAGGCAAGTTCATGACGCCTTCACTGCGCAACGTGGCGCTCACCGGGCCGTATTTTCACGACGGCAGCGGCAAGACGCTCGAGGCGGCCATTGCGTTGATGGCGGCCGGCGGCACCAAGAACCCGAACCTCGACCCCGCGCTCAAGCCCGTGAAGTGGTCGGCGAAAGACCAGGCCGACGTGAAGGCGTTTCTCGAGTCGCTCACCGGTGAGTCGACCTACTCGTCTGAACCGACGCTGCCTTGAGGTACTTGGCCTTGGCGGTGGTGGTGACGTCGTGCGCCCACGTGCCTGAGTCTGACCACCGGGTGCACACCTATGTGTTCAGCGCGAAGCTGATTCGCACCATGAACCCCGAATTGCCCACGGCCGAAGCGGTGGTGGTGCGGGGCGACAAGGTGCTCTTCGTGGGTTCGAAGCGCGAAGCCCTCGAGGCCGCCGGGCCCGACGCGGTGCTCGAGTCGTTTCCCGAGTCGGTCATCGTGCCGGGGCTGGTCGACGCACACGTGCATTTGTCGTCGCTCGGGCGCTCGCTGTCGATCGTGAACTTGCTGACCGCGACGACCGAAGCGGGCGCGGTGGCGCTCGTCGCGGCCGCGGCCACGAACCCCGCCGCGCATGAAGGCGACTGGCTCGTCGGAGACGGGTGGGACCAAAACGATTGGCCGACGAAGGCCTACCCGACGAAGGCCTCGCTCGACGCCGTGTCGCCGGCGGCACCGGTCTACTTGAGTCGGGTCGACGGGCACGCCGCTTGGGTCAACAGCGAAGCGTTGCGGCGCGCCAAGGTCACCAAAGCCACCAAAGACCCGGCGGGCGGCCGCATCGAACGCGACGCTTCGGGCGAGCCCACCGGCGTGCTCGTCGACAACGCGATGGACCTGGTCGGTGCGCTGTTGCCGCAGCCCAGCCTCGAAGTGAAACAAAAGCGGCTCAAGCGCGCGGTCGAATGGTGCGCGCGGTTGGGCCTCACCCAAGTGCACGACGCCGGTATGGACCTGGCGACTTTCTCGATTCTGCAGAACTGGGACGCGCTGGGCCTGTTGCCGGTGCGCGTGTACGCCATGGCGGCGGGGCAGGGAGACGAGGCTGAGCAGTACCTCGAGCGCGGCCCGTTCTCGGGGCGCCGGCTCGAAATGCGCGCGGTGAAGCTGCTCGCCGACGGTGCGTTGGGTTCGCGGGGGGCGGCGCTGCTCGAACCCTACAGCGACGCGGCTGATCAAACCGGGCTGTTGCTCGTCACCCCCGAAGTGCTCGAAGCCAAAGCCAAGGCCTTCGCCGAGCGCGGCTTTCAAGTCGCCATACACGCCATTGGTGACCGCGCGAATTCACTGGCCATTTCGACCTTGTCGAAGCTGGGCCCTGGCGGGCGCCACCGGGTCGAGCATGCGCAAATCTTGGCTGCGGGCGACCTCGACAAGTTCGCGAAGTTCGGGCTCATCGCCAGCTTTCAACCGACGCACGCCACGAGTGACATGCCGTGGGCCGAGCAGCGTGTCGGGCCGGAGCGCGTGAAATGGGCGTACGCCTGGCGTTCGGTGCTCGACGCGAAAGGCCACGTGGCGTTCGGCAGCGATTTCCCCGTCGAAGACCCGAACCCGCTGTGGGGTTTGTACGCGGCGCGCACCCGCCAAGACCACCAGGGCCTGCCGGTCGGAGGGTGGCACCCCGAACAGAAAGTCACCGGCGACGAGGCCCTCGCCGGCTTCACCACCGGGGCGGCGTACGCGGCGTTCGCTGAAGAGCGGCGGGGTCAACTGAAGGCCGGCTTCGACGCCGACCTGGTCGTGCTGCCGGTCGACCCGGTCGAAGGAGAGCCCAAACGGTTGCTCGACGCCAAGGTTCAAGTGACCGTGGTCGACGGCATCGACGTGTACCGGGCCGAGGCGAAATGAGCACCGAGGGCGTCACCGACCTGGCGACCTTCGTGGCCTACGTGCAGGGGCTGGCGCGCGAAGTCGGCAACGACCCCAGTCGCTGCACGAACAACACGGTGCCGCACTTCTCGAGGCCGTCGCGGCGTGGGCCGAAGACGCCGACGGCTACTACGCCAACCGGGGTGAACCCCAGCCCCCTGTGGGGAGCTGGAAGGGCGTCGCTGACTTGCTGAGCGCTGCGTTGGTGTACGAGTAGGCGAAGGAGGCCCGTCGCGATGCGAACGTTCTTGATGGCCGCGGTGGTCGTCGCTGGTCTGCACGCGTGCGTTTCACCTTCGGTGACCGATGCCGGCTTCGACGCCAGCGTCGGCGGTGGTACCGGAGGGGGTGGTGCTGGAGGCGGTACGGGCGCTCCCGACGCCGGGCCTTCGCTCGAGCTGCTGGCGAAGTTGGCTGGGCTCTGGAGCGGCCCGGCGACGATGACGCCGTTGGGCACGTTTCCCCTCATGACGTTCGACTTGCGCCCGGTCGACTCGCAGTTCGTCTTTGGTCAAACCGAGCTCGACGCGGCCGACACGCTGCGCTTTGGTTTTTCGGTCGAAACGTACGGTGGCCGCGACGTGCTCGCCTACCGCAACGGCGGCTACTTTCAGGGTGTTCTGCGCGACTCACGCACCCAGCTGGTCGAAGCCGACGGTGGCACCTGGCGCTTTTGTTCGGTGCTCGACGCGGGCTGCAGTTACCTCGACGCCCGGTGGACGGTGAACGGCGACTCGCTGGTGCTCAACACCAAAGTTCGAGGTGCCCAGCACCTGGTGTGGAACGCGCAACGCGTCGAGACCCGACCGGTGGGCCCCGAGTTTCCTTCTGATGCGCGCTCGCGCGGAGACGGCTCGGCGCCCTGGCCAACCCTGGCGACGGTTCAGGTGAACGCGACGTTCGGCGCGACGACCGCCGGCCCCGCCGACGTGTGGCTCTTGTTGACGACGACTGCCTGCTTTCCTTCTTTTTCGTGTCACGCCAGCCGGTCGGTGATGGTGGGCGTCGATGGGGGTGTGGGCCAAGCCGCGCTGTCGCTGCCGTCGGTGCACGCGGGGGCGTACAAAGTCAGCGTGGTGCTCGACCGTGACCGAAATTTCGGCAGCCTCTTGGCGCCGAGTTCGGGCGACCGCGTCGCGGTCGACCAAGACCTGCTCGTGGGTGATGCGGGCGTGGCGACGGTCAACGTCACCACCGCGTATCAAGTGCCCTGAGCCGAAGGGAGACGCTCCGGGCCCAGTCGATGGCATTGCCACTCACCCCAAAGTTCAGCTGGTTTCGCGAAACACAACACGTCACGCCGCGGTCGCCGCGAGCTCCCAATCGGGCTCGAAGTCGACCTGCTCGAGCGCCTGACAAACGTGTTGCTCGAGGCCGGCGTCGTACCCGTCACGCCGCTGCTTGAGGGTCGCGAAGCGACGCAGCCAGAAGCACCGGTTGGAGAAGGCTGCCGCGCCATCGAGCGCTGGCCCCGGCAGCAGCTGCGGCCAGCATTCGAAGAGAAGCGCCCACGCGAGCATGTCGCCGAGCCCTCCGGGCTCCATCGAAGCAGCGGGCAACTCCGCGGCGACTCACGCTCGGGCAGTGGCGGTCAACGGCTCGAGTCTCTCGACGGGAACCATGATGGCTTCTTCACTGAACGCCCCGTTCCGAACCGTTCACGCGCCGGCTCAGCCGAAACGCTTCCATTCGGTGTGTACGGCGACGCCCGGTTGGTCGATGCGCTCGTAGGTGTGGCTGCCGAAGTAGTCGCGCTGGGCTTGAATGACGGCCGCCGAGCCGCGGGCGGTGGTGAGCGTGTCGTACCAGCCGAGCGACACCGACAGCCCGGGCGCGGCGAGGCCGGCGCGGTTCGCCGCCGACACGACGCGTCGCCACGCTGGCAGGCGCTTGGCCAAGTCGGTGACGAACTCAGGCGCCAGGGCGAGCAGCTCGGGGTCTTTGGTGAAGGCCGAGCGAACGCGGTCGAGAAACACCGCGCGAATGATGCACCCCGCAGTCCAAATGCGGGCGACTTCGCTGAGGTTGGTGCCGTAGCCGAACGCGTCGCTCGCGGCTTTGAGCATGGCGAAGCCCTGGGTGTAGCTGGCAATTTTCGCCGCGTAGAGCGCGTCGGCCAAGTCGTCGACGGTGACGCCCTCGAGTTTCGCGCGGGTGGGGCGGTGCGCGGCCTCGGCCCGCACGCGGGTGTCTTTGGCGGCCGACATCAACCGCGCGTCGACCGCGGTGGCGATGGTCGGTATCGGTATGCCGAGCTCAGAAGCGGCCATCACCGTCCACTTGCCGGTGCCTTTTTGGCCGGCCTTGTCGAGAATCGCGTCGACCAAGAGCCCGCCGCCCTTTTCGTCTTTCATGCGAAACACGTCGGCGGTGATCTCGACGAGGTACGACGCGAGGTCGCCCCGGTTCCACTTCGAGAAGGTGTCGGCGACCGCGCTGGCTTCGAGCCCGAGCCCCTGCCTCAGCAGCAAGGCGGTCTCTGAAATCAGCTGCATGTCGCCGTACTCGATGCCGTTGTGCACCATTTTGACGAAATGCCCCGCCGAGCCCTTACCGCAGTGGGTGACGCAGACCCCCGAATCAGACCGCGCGGCAATGGCTTCGAGAATGGGCTTGAGCCTTTCCCACGAGTCGACGGGGCCGCCCGGCATGATCGACGGGCCCTTGAGCGCGCCTTCAGACCCTCCAGAAACGCCCATGCCCACGAAGCGCCACGGCCGCTTTTCGGCGCGTTCGGCGCGGCGGTTCGTGTCGGTGTAGAGGCTGTTGCCCGCGTCGACGACGATGTCGCCTTCTTCGAGCAATGGGTCGAGCGCGTCGAGCACCGCGTCGACCGGAGGGCCCGCGTTCACGAGCACGACGATGCGGCGAGGCCGTTCGAGCCGCTGCACCAGTTCAGGCAAGGTGGCGACGGCGTCGAGCTTCGCTTCGGGGTGTTGGGCGGCCAGCTTCTTCGCCTCTTCGAAGCGGCGGGTGTACGCACCGACCCGCAGCCCTCGGCTGGCGAAGTTGCGAGCGACGTTCGCGCCCATGACACCAAGACCAATGACCGCGACGTCGTTCAAGTTCGAACTCATGGAGCACCTGTGGGCGAAAAGAATTGATCAGTCACGACCGTGAGCGAGCCCAACTGTGACGCGGGCAGCTCACGGGTACCAGCCAGCAATTGGCGGAGGGCTTCGCGCTTCGAGCCGCCGAGCGCCATGACGACGCGCTGCAGGGCCGGCCGCGCCAACACCCGCTTCGTCAAGGTCACCCGCTTGGGCGGTGGCTTGGGCGCGTCGTCGAGCGAAGCGACCGCGGGGGCGCTTGGCCCGTCGAGCCCGAGCAACCCATGCCGGGGAAAGAGCGACGCCACGTGCCCGTCTTCTCCGATGCCCAGCAACACCACGTCGAGCTCACCGCCAAAGTCGCGCTCGAATTGGGCCGAGACCCGAGCCACCGACGCGGCCGGGTCGCCGGTCTCTTCGTCGAGCACGAGCGGCAATTCGACCGCCGCCCGGTCGGTGTCACTCAGGGCGTGGGTGCGGTAGGCGTGCCCGCGGTTCGACGCGGGGTCGGCGAACGGCACGACGCGCTCGTCGACCCAGGTGAGCTTCACCCACCGCCAGTCATTCGGGCCCAGCGCCGCGCGAATGGCGCCCACCGCGGCCGTCACCGAGCCGCCGGCGACGCCGAACCGCCTTTCGCCGCTTCGCAGGGCCTGGCTCACGAGCTGGGCCACCGTTTCGACGACCCGGGGGGTGCTGAGCAGCGTGACGTCAGCCACGCGACCAGCCCCCTTCGCACCCGTGAAACAGGTCGGCGGCCGCGTCGGGGCCCCAGGTACCGGCGGCGTACTCGTGCAGCGGCATGTCGGCGGCGCGTTCGCGCCAAGCGGCGTGCAAGGCGTCGGCGAAGCGCCAACTCGCTTCGATTTCGTCGCCGCGCAAAAACAACGTCGCGTCGCCGAGCAGCGCGTCGAGCAACAGGCGCTCGTAGGCGGGCGCGGTGGCCGTTTTGAACACCTCTTCGTAGTCGAAGTGCAGCTGCGCGGGCGCCATCACCATCGACGGGCCGGGCCGTTTCACGCCGAAGCTGAGCCGAATGTGCTCTTTGGGCTGAATCGACAGGGTGAGAATGTTCGGCCGAATTTGGCACAGGTCGCCGGCGCGCACCTTTTGGCGAAATTCGTCGTCGGTCAGACCTTCGGGGCGGTTGAACAGCTGCACCGGCGGCGTGCGAAATTGCACCTGCACTTCGGTGAACCGTTTGGGCAACCGCTTGCCGTGCCGCAGCACGATGGGCACGCCTGCCCACCGCCAAGTGTCGATTTCGCACCGCACCGCGACGAAGGTCTCGGTGTGCGAATCGGGGTCGACGCCTTCTTCGTGCAAGTACCCCGGCACGCGCTCGCCGCGAATGAGCCCTTCGGTGTACTGCGCGCGAATGCAGTCGCGGGCCATGTCGGGGCCCGACGGCGGCCGCAGCGCCTCGAGCACCGCGACCTTTTGCGCGCGAATCGACTTTTGCTCAAGCGAAGTGGGCGGCTCCATCGTCACGAGGGAGAGCACCTGCAGCATGTGGTTCTGCAGCATGTCTGACAGCGCGCCGGTCTCGTCGTAGTAGGCCGCGCGGCCGCGTTCCATGCCCAGCTCTTCGG
This sequence comes from Myxococcaceae bacterium, assembly GCA_044225205.1. Classification (GTDB taxonomy): domain Bacteria; phylum Myxococcota; class Myxococcia; order Myxococcales; family Myxococcaceae; genus JAEUJT01. Next base: position 11,811 of record JBGAIY010000036.1, read on the forward strand.
CGACGGTGATTTGAATCAGCTCGACGTGTTGCCGGTTCCACAAAGGTTCGAAAATCGCGTTGTGAAAGCGCAACCCGATGATGTTCTGCACCGTCTCTTTGCCGAGGTAGTGGTCGATTCGGTAGACCTGAAACTCTTTCAGGTGGGTGTGCAGGTGCTGGTTGAGCGCCAGCGCGCTCTTCAAGTCGTGGCCGAACGGCTTTTCGACGACGATGCGGCGCCACCGCTCGTGGTCGCCTTCGCGCACCGCCAGCATGCCGGCCCTCGACAGCTCGCTCACCGCGCTCGAGAACAAGTCGGGCTTGAGTGACAAGTAGTAGAGCCGCCCCGCGGTCTTGCCGCCGGGCAACGCGTCGAGCTTCGCGCCGAGCGCCTTGACGTCTTCGGCTTTCGACACGTCTCCGGGGAAGTAGGAAACGTGGCGTTCGAGCTCGGCCCAGCCCCCGAGCAAGTCTTTCGGCAGTGCGTCGCGCACCTCGGCCCGGTAGCTCGCGTCGTCTTTCGGGGTACGCGAGACGCCGATGACTTGCAGGCCTCCGGCGGGTTGGCCTTTGCCGGCGAGGCTCGCGAGTGCGGGCATCAACTTGCGCAGGGCGAGGTCGCCAGACGCTCCAAAGATGACGACTTGCGACGGTGACGGCGCCATGGTGACCTCGCGGCGAAAGACGAGTTCTTCGAAACGGCGCGCAATGATCGCACTCGCACGAATTCTGTCAGCTCAATTGTGGCCACCGAGTGACTCGACGCCGTTCGACGAAAACGCGCGCAACTTCGCGGGCTTGCCGCGAATTCGTTTCACCACACCCCTGTTGCGACGTGCTTCGGTGGCTGGCCTCGCCCAAGCTCGCAAGGCCGTCTTTCGGTGACCATCGTCACGACAGGGTCGCGCCGTTCAGCTTGAGCGTCAGGCCGATGATGATCAGCACGGCCGGCCCCGCCCGTCCGGCGTTCGTTGACAGGAGCGCGGTGGAGTCAGATGTGGGTCTTGGGCCGCGCGACATGGCCCGGCGGCCGCGCACCAATTGTTCAAAGCGTCGAAGATGCGCCGTGACAGGGCGGTTCACGACTTGCAAACTCGAGCGCAATGGCTCTGAAGACCCGTTTGGCTGCGCTGTTGGCGACGTTGTTTGGCCGCGTCACGTGGGAGGCGCCTCGGTGGTTGGGGGTCATCGGTCGGTTGCTGAGCGCGAACCGTCGGCCGCTGCTGGTGGTCTTCGTGCTCGGCGCCGCCGGGGCCGGCGTCTACACGTGGAAGGTGACGCGGCCGCCTCCGCCCGATCACGTGCAGCTGGAGGCGACGGTTCGCCAGCCGAGCGCGCCGCCCCGTCGCCTCAAGTCAGACGCGGTGCCGCCGCCGGTGCCAGCCTACGTCACCTTCGACGGCTCGGCCGCCCCGCTCGAGCTCGTCGGCAAGCCGGTGACGAAAGGCGTCACGCTCCGCCCGGCCATCGAGGGCGAGTGGAGGTGGTTCAACGAACGCACCTTGGCCTTCACGCCCAAAGCCGCTTGGCCCATTGGGGTCAGCTACACGGTGTCGTTGTCGCAGGCGCTGGTCGACCGACCCAACGTCGACTTGGTAACTCACGACCTGACGTTCGCGACCGACGCGTTCGCCGCCGAGCTGCGCTCGTTCGAATTCTACCAAGACCCGGTCGACCCGAGCATCAAGCAGGTCGTCGGTACGTTTCGCTTCAACTACCCCGTCGACGTGGCGAGCTTCGAAAGGCGGCTGTCGTTGCGCTCGGCCCCGTTGAGCAACCCGTCGCAGGCCGCGACCCACAAATTTACGGTGACCTACGACGACCTGCGCTTCGAGGCGTACGTGCGTTCTGAAGTGCTGCCGTTGCCCATTGAAGACCACACCGCGACGCTGGCGCTCGAGCCCGGCACCAAAGCCGACGCCTCGAGCGCGACCTTCGACAAGCCGACCTCGACCACGACCACCATACCGGGCAAGGGCAACAAGTTTCGCGTGTCGAACGTGCAGGTGAACCTGGCGCGCAACGCCGAGGGAGACCCCGACCAGGTGTTGATTTTCGACTGCAGCTCCCAGGTCAACGAAAAGGTCTTCGCCCCGGCGGTGAAGGTGTGGGTGCTGCCGAAAGACAAGCCGGCCATGAACGGCGATGCGGCGCGACCGAATTACCCGTGGGCCGCGACCGAAGTGGGGCCCGACATTTTGAAGCTCGCGACGCGCCTCAAAGTCGCGGCGATACCCGGCGAACAAGAAGTCGGCTCGGTCGAGAGTTTCAAGTTCGAAGCCAAGCCCGGGGCGACGTTGTTCGTGCGGGTCGAAGCGGGCATCGAAGCGTACGGCGGGTACACCTTGCTCAAGCCGTTCGAGACCACCCTCACCGTGCCCGAATACCCCCGTGAAATCAAAATCGCCCACGAGGGGTCGGTGTTGAGCGTGAGCGGAGACAAGAAACTCACCATCACCGCGCGCGGGGTGCCGGCGTTTCGGGTGCACCTGTACCGCATTCAACCGAAAGACTTGAACCACCTCATCACCCAGTCGGCCGGAGACTTCGCCCACTTCTCGATGCGGGGCGGTTCGTTCAACGAAGAAAACATTTCAGAAGTGTTCACCGAGATTCACGAACTCGACGCGTCGAACCCGCGGGTCGCTCAGTACGCCGCCGTCGATTTCAGCAAGTACCTCAAAGACGAAGGCCAACAGCGCGGCATGTACTTCGTGCGCGTCGAAGCGTGGAACCCGGTCACCAAGGCGCCCATGACGGCGTATTCACGCAGCGACGAAGAAGCGCCGCCGCCGGCTCCGAGTGACGAGCCGGTCGAAGCGGTCGACCACGGCGAGTCAGAAGGCGAGGGTGAAGTCGAGCACGGTGAAGACTACGGCAACCAAGAGGTCGAGCCCGAAGAGTACGGCGGCCAGTCGGCGTACGGCCAACTGGCTGATCAGCGCTTCATTTTGCTGACCGACTTGGGCGTGGTCGAAAAAGTCGACGTCGAGAAAAACCACTGGGTCTACGTGCAGTCGTTTCGCACCGGAGCGCCCGTCGGGGGCACCGTGGTCGAGGTGTTGGCCAAGAACGGCTCCGTTGTCGCTCGGCAGACGACCGACGCGAACGGCGCCTTGACGCTCTCGCCCTTCACCGACTTCACCGCCGAGAAGGCGCCCGTGGCGTTGGTGGCCCGCCATGACGGCGACGTGTCGTTCTTGCCCTTGAACCGGTACGACCGCTCGCTCGACCTGTCGCGCTTCGACGTCGGAGGCGTGCACACCCGCGGGCGGTCGGCGGCGCTCTCGGCCTTCACCTTCACCGACCGCGGCCTCTACCGCCCCGGAGAGACGGCCCACTTGGGCGCCATCGTTCGCGCGGTCGACTGGGCGCGCAGCATGAAGGGCACGCCGTTGCAGTTGCGGGTGACCGACCCGCGCGGGTTGACGGTGGCCTTGCGCGACCAGGTGCTCGACGCGGCCGCGCTCGCAAGCCTCGACTTTCGCCCCGAAGAAAACGCGCCCACCGGCACGTACACCTTCGAGGTCGCGGTGCCCGACGGCAAGGGCGGCGCGGTGGGGCTCGGGTCGACGACGTTTCGGGTCGAAGAATTTCTGCCCGACCGCATGCGGCTGACGACGCACTTCGACGCGCCCGCGCAAGGCTGGGTGACGGGGTCGAAGGTCAAGGCGCTGGCCGACTTGAAGAACCTGTTCGGCACCCCGGCGGCCGACCACCGCGTCACGGCGAACGTGCTGCTCTCGCCGTACACACCGCACTTCTCGAAGTACCCCGACTTTCAGTTCTTCGACCCCGCGCGCGCCAAGCGCAGCGAGACCGTGGCGCTCAACGAGACCCAGACCGACGGCGAGGGCCGCGCCGAATTCGAAGTCGACTTGTCGGCGTGGGCGCCTTCGACCTGGCTCATCAGTTTCTACGCCGAAGGGTTCGAACTGGGAGGCGGGCGCGGGGTCTCTTCGTCGGCGACCATCGTGGTGTCGCCCCGGGCGTTCATGTTGGGCTTCAAACCCGACGGCGAAATGGGCTTCGTGAAGCGCAACGCCGAACGCAAGGTCGAAGTCATCGCGGTTGACCCGAAGCTTGCGCAGACGGCGGTGAAGGGCCTCACCGTCGCTCTCGTCGAGCAACGCTATGTGTCGGTACTCACTCGAGAATCGAACGGCTCGTACCGGTACCAGTCGGTGCTCAAAGACGTCACCAAGAAGAGCGAGCCGTTCTCGGTCGACGCCAAGGGCACGACGCTCAAAGTGCCCAGCGCCGACGTCGGCACGTTCTATTGGTCGGTGCGCGACAAAGACGACACCGAATTGCTGCGGGTGCCGTTCACCATTGCCGGCGAGGCGAACGTCGCCAAAGAGCTCGAGAAGAACGCCGAGCTCAAGGTCTCGCTCGACAAAGCCGAATATGAGCCCGGAGAGACGATTTCGGTGCACATCACCGCTCCGTACGCGGGCGCGGGCGTCGTCACCATCGAGCGCGACAAGGTGCTCGTGCACAAGCCCTTCAAGACGACGACGTCGACCACGGTGCAGACCATCGACGTGCCGGCGGGGCTCGAAGTGAACGGGTACGTCAGCGTCGCGTTCGTGCGGTCGGTCGACTCGCCCGAGCTGTACGTGAGCCCCTTGTCGTACGGCGTCGTGCCCTTCAAAGTGCTTCGAAAGTCGCAGCACCTGCAGCTGACGCTCACCGCTCCCGAGCTGACCAAGCCGGGCCGCCCCCTGGCCATGAAGGTCAAGGCCGACCGGCCGGCGAAAGCCGTCGTCTTCGCGGTCGACGAGGGCATTTTGCAGGTCGCCAACTACACCACGCCCGACCCGCTCGGCTTCTTCTTGGAAAAGCGCGCCCTCGAAGTGCAGACCCGCCAAATAGTCGACCTGCTGCTGCCCGAATTTCGGCTGGTGCACGGCGGCGGTAAAGAAGGCGGCGACAGCGACGGCGACGTGGCGCGCAACCTGAACCCGTTCAAGCGCAAGGCCGACGCGCCGGCGGTGTTCTGGTCGGGCGTGGTCGACGTGGGCCCTGACGAAAAGACCGTGAGCTTCGTCGTGCCCGAGTCGTTCAACGGCCAGCTGCGGGTCATGGCGGTGGCCGCGTCACCCGAGGCGCTGGCGGCGGCCAGAACCAGCGCGACCGTGCGCGGGCCGTTCGTGATCAGCCCGAACACGCCGCTCTTCGTCAGCCCGAAAGACACCTTCGTCGTCACCGCGGCCATTGCCAACAACGTCGAGGGCTCGGGCGACCAAGCCGAAGTCACGGTCACCATGAAGCCGAGCGCGGCGTTCACGCTTGCGGCCGGCGTGCAGACCACCCAGACGCTCAAGATTGCCGAACGCCGCGAAGGGCTGGTGTCGTTCGACGTGCAGGCGACCGACGTGCTGGGTGACGGCGAGCTGCAATTTCAGGTGTCGGGCATGAAACAAGAAGCGACCCGCACCGCGCACGTGAGCGTGCGCCCGAGTACGGCCTACTGGTCGACGACCCAAGCCGGCAGCGTCAGAGACGCTTCGGTCGACTTGAAGACCAAGCGCACCATGTTCGACCAACTGGCGAACCGGCAATTGACGGTGTCGTTGTTGCCGCTCGGCATGGCGGCCAGCGCGGTCGACTACCTCGACAACTACCCCCACCTTTGTTCAGAGCAACTGACGAGCCGCGCCGTGCCCGCGCTGGTGCTCATGAAGCGGCCCGAATGGGGCTACGACGCCGCGAAAACGAAGACGGCGTTCGACCGCGCCTTCAACGTGTTGCGCTCGCGGCAGAATGAGAAGGGCCAGTTCGGCTATTGGGCGGCGAACAGCTTCAACTACGACCCGCTCGACGTGTTCATCACGCTGATGCTGACCGAAGCCAAAGACCGCGGCGTCTCGGTGCCGAATGACGTGCGGCTCAAAGCGCTCGAGAATTTGAAGGGTTCGACCTCCCCCGTGGCGAACTTGCCCGACGCGCGCATTCGCGCCCAGACGCTGTATGTGCTGGCGCGCAACGCCGTCGTCGCTCCGGCGCCCACGGCCCAGCTCGCCGAATTCTTGGGGCGAGAAAAGGGCGCGGCGTTCAACGACGTCGCGTACCTCTACTTGGCCGCGACCTACGCGTTGACCAACAACAAAGCCCGCGCCGAAGAGACGCTGGCCAAGTTCGTGTTGGCCGACGAAGTCGAACCCGACGCGGCCAAGTTCTACGACTCCGCGGTGTACCGCGGGCAGGTGCTGTACCTCGTGTCACGGCACTTTCCAGCGAAGCTCGAAAAAATCGGGCCTCAGGTCTTGAGCTCGCTCGCGAAGGCGACCGCCGCGAACGCCGGGTACCACAGCCTCAGCGCCTCGTGGAGCCTGCTCGGGCTCGACGCGTATTCGACCACGCTCGAGACGTCGGCGGGTTCACTCAACGTGTTGTCGCACGTGACGGTCGCATCGAAAGACGCCAAAGGCGTGGTGACCACCCACGACTTGGTCAACGGCAAGGCGTTGACCGCGAAGGTCGCCTTCACCGCCGCCACCACGGGCTTCACCATCACTTCGACCGACGGCGCGCTCGTCTTCTATTCGCTCGCCGAGGGTGGCTTCGACCGTGAGCTGCCCAGCGCCACCATTCACGACGGCGTCGAAGTGTTGCACACCTTCGAAGACGACCAGGGCCGAGAGGTCACCCGCGCGGGGCTCGGCGACGAAGTGAATGTGCACGTGCGCATGCGTTCGCTCAAGAAAGACACCAGCTTGCGCGACTTGGCGCTGGTCGACCTGCTGCCTTCGGGGTTCGAAGTCGTGTTGACGCCGGGCACCGAAGCCCAAGGCATGGACCGGCTGGTCGCCGCGGGGGCCACCTGGCGGCCCGAACAGGTCGACATTCGCGAAGACCGGGTCATTTTCTACGGCTCGGCGGCGCCCAACATTGAAGAATTCAAGTACCGCATCAAGGCGGTCGCGAAGGGGCGCTTCGTGGTGCCCCCCGCGCAGGTGACGGGCATGTATTCGCCCGAGGTGCGCGCGCGGTCGACCGGCGGTTCGTTCGTGGTCGAGTGAGGCCCAGCCGATGCCGCGCGTGGGCCGACAGTGGCGCCGCTGGGGGGCCGTGCTCGCGGCGGCGGTCGTCGCCTGGGGGCTCGCGCGGGCGACGCGGGCGCCGCTGCTCTCGGCTGATCAGTTCAGCCGCGCCGTGTACGACCGGCACGGCACGTTGCTGCGCCTGACCTTGTCGAACGCGCAAACGTACCGGGTCTTCACCCGCCTCGAAGACATGTCGCCCGCGTTCGTCACCGCGACGCTCGACTACGAAGACAAGCACTTCTACCGGCACTTCGGCGTCAACCCCGTCGCGCTCGTCAAGGCGTTCGCGTTCACCTACGTGAGCCACACCGGTCGGCGCGGCGGCTCGACCATCACCATGCAGTTGGCCCGGGTGAAGTGGGGCATCGACTCGCGAACGGTCGGCGGCAAGCTGAAGCAAATCGCCCGTGCCGTCGAACTCGAGCTGCTCTATTCGAAGCACGACATTCTCGAGGCGTATTTGAACGTGGCCCCTTACGGCGGCAACGTCGAAGGCGTCGGCGCGGCGAGTCTCGTGTACTTTCACCGGCAGCCGAACGCGCTCGCCCTGCCCGAAGCCATGGCCCTGGCCGTCATGCCCCAGAGCCCCACGCGGCGCACCCCGGGGTCGACCGTCGAACCGCCGGCGCTCAAAGCGGCGCGGCTCAAGCTCGCGGCGATTTCGCTCGCCGAGCACCCGACGCTCAAGCCGGAGACGCTCGCGCTCGAAACGCCGCTCACGTTGTTCACCACCCGCGACTTGCCCTTCATGGCGCCCCACGCGGTCGAACGCGCGCTCACCACGCAGCCCGAGCCGTCGATGGCGCTGACCATTGACGAGCCGCTCCAAGCCCAGCTCGAGCGCTTGGTGGCGCAGTACGTCGCCCGGCGCGACGGAGCCGGCATTCACAACGCCGCGCTCATGGTCGTCGACGTCGAGACGTCTGAAGTGCTCGCGCACGTCGGGTCGGCCGACTTCTTCAACGCCGCCATTCACGGCCAGGTCGACGCGGCGACCGCGCCCCGTTCTCCGGGCTCGGCGCTCAAGCCGCTCGTCTACGCCCGCGCGCTCGACGAAGGGCTCATTCACCCGCGCACCCTGCTCAAAGACGTGCCCATGCGGTTCGGCAGCTACAACCCCGAGAACTTCGACACCCAGTACCTCGGCCCCATGTCGGCGACCGAGGCGCTCGTGCGCAGCCGCAACGTGCCCGCGGTCGAACTCAACGTGCGGTTGCAGCACGGCCTGCACGGCGTGCTCAGCGACGTGCACCTCAAGGGCCTCGAGCCCGCCGAACACTATGGGGCCGGCATCGTGCTCGGCGCCGTCGAAGTGTCGATGGAGGAACTCATTCAGCTCTACGTCGCTTTGGCGCACGGGGGCCGCTGGTCGCCGCTGCAGCGGGTGTTGCCGAATGAGCGTTCGGCCCCTCGCGAGTTGACGCCGTTGGTCTCTCCCGAAGCGGCCGAGTTGACCTTGGCCATGCTCGCGAGCGACGACTCGGGGTTCGAGCAGTGGGCCACCGCGCGCGACGCCGTCACCGTTTCGTGGAAGACGGGCACCTCGCACGCCTTTCGCGACGCGTGGACCGTGGGGGTCGTGGGCCGCTACGCGCTGGCCGTGTGGGTCGGCAATTTCGACGGCACGCCCAACCCGTCATTCGTCGGGCGGGCGGCGGCGGCGCCGCTGTTCTTCGAAGTCGTCGGGGCGTTGCGCGGTCGCGTGCATTCTCCCGAAGGCCAGCGCCACGCTCCCAAGGTCGACCTCGTCGAAGCCGAGGTGTGCGCGGTGTCGGGCAAGCGCCCGGGCCCCCATTGTCGCCACGTGGTCAAGACCAAGGTGATACCGGGTCGCTCGCCCATCGACGCGTGCGACGTGCACCGAGTCGTTCACGTCGACCGCGTGACGGGCTTGCGCCACTGCCACGCCATTGACGGCGTCACCACCGACGAGGTGTACGAAGTGTGGCCCAGCGACATCGCCCAGTTGTTCGGGCTCGCCGGCTTGAGTCGAAAGCCGGTGCCGGCTCCGGCCGAGCCCTGTGACGCTGACGGCGATGACGGCTCGCTCGCCACCGCCACCCGCGCCCCTCGCATTTTGTCTCCGCAGGCCGCGGTGACCTACCACCTGCGCCGTGACCTGCCCTCGCAGTCACAATTGCCGTTGCTCGCACACACCGACGGCTCCTCGCACGCGCTCACTTGGTTCGCCGGCAAAGAAATGATTGGCACCGTGGCCCCGGGGCAGTCTCTCGAATGGAGTGCCCCGTCGGGGCAATACGAGCTGCGCGCGGTTGACGACCTGGGCCATGCTTCGCACGTGACCGTCACCATTCGCTGGGTCGACGACCCGGTCGCCCAAGAGCGCCGGCCTGAAGGGGGGCCGGTTACTCGGCCACCCAATAGAGTGGCCCGCAGCTGCGCACCTGGGTCTTGTCGGGCAGGGTAAGCTTGGGCGCTTTGCTCAGGTCTTGGTTGCTCGCCGTCGCCGAAATGAAGATGACCGGAGGCCGGGTGCTGATGGGCGTGCAGTTGCCGTAGATGAGCGCCACGTACGCGCCGTCGGGGCTGAACGTCGGGCTGCCAATGTCGACCGCGGTTCGAGCCGTGAGCGCCCGCAGGCCCGTGCCGTCGACACCCATCACCCACACCACGTGGTCTTGAACGAACGTCATCGACTTGCCGTCGCGCGACAGCGCCGGCACGCCGGGCTTGTCCATCGGTGGGCCGACGCGAACCGGCTTGCCGTCGGGGGTGACCGGCGCTTGGTAGAGGCCGTCGTCGGCGACCGCCAACAGCGTCGTCGCCGACAGCCAAATGGCGTCGTTGCCATGACCGTAGCGAGCGAACTGGTGGGTGAAGGTCTCGTCCATCACATTGACGTACGAAATGTACGGGTCGGTCGCGCTGGCCGATTCTCGACTTGGCACCATGAACTGCTTGCCGTCGGGTGACGGCTGCACCGTACCCGACACGTAACCATGGGCCGGAGTGAACGTCGCGAGGTGACCGACGTTCATCAAACCATTCGGAGTCAGACGAAACAGGTTGACGGTGTAGTCGTCGGGCGAACCCGTGTGCGTCTGCTGGTCGACCGCGGTGATGAGGCCGTTGTTGAAGCCCAAAAAGCCGAGGTACGTGGCCGGCAGCTTGAGGTCGCTCACGCTCGACTCGGTGTCGATGCTTACAGCGTGAATCTCCAAGAGGTTCATGTAGATGAGAACGCCGCCGCCCGTGCTTGCGTTGCCGCCGCCCGTGCCCGCGTTGCCGCCGCCCGTGCCCGCGTTGCCGCCGCCCGTGCCTGCGTTGCCGCCGCCCGTGCCTGCGTTGCCGCCGCCCGTGCCTGCGTTGCCGCCGCCCGTGCCTGCGTTGCCGCCGCCCGTGCCTGCGTTGCCGCCGCCCGTGCCTGCGTTGCCTCCACCAGTGCCCGCGTTGCCGCCGCCCGCGTTGTCACCGCCAGTGGCTGGACCAGGTGCCCCACATGCGCCCAGCACACCGACCCCAGCAGCGAGAAGAAGAGCGGCAATGAAAGCACGTGGCATGAAGGCCTCCGAGGTGACGCCCTCAGACGCCTGGAGTGGCGATCAGGTCTCGCAAATGACCCGAGGCACATACGTAACGCATTGAATTGATTAACCACTCATCACGACCGGTCACCTTTTCGGCTGGCGGGCGACCTGGTTTGTATGAGTGCCACCGTGGGTCTTTCTCAGGTCGACTTGGAACTTTCGCGTGGTGGTGACCGGGAGGCCTACGGCCGGCTCGTTCACCAGACGCGCCACTTGGTCAGCTCGGTCGCGCTGTCGACCGTGAATGACGTTAGCGCGAGCCAAGACATCGCTCAAGAAGTGTACTTGCACGCGTGGGCGGGCCTGCGCCAGTTGCGCTCATTCGACAGTTTCTTGCCGTGGCTCCGTCAGCTGACACGAAACCGCGCCAACGAATTTCTGCGCGAACGGTACCGCCGCGCTCGGCTCGTCGGTGACGATGCCATTCGAGAAGTCGTCGACCCTCGAGCCGACGCCCCGACCCAGCTGCTGGCTCGAGAAGAACAGCAGCGCCTGGCCGAGGCCATTGACGCGCTGCCCGACGAAACGCGCGAGGTGCTGACGCTGTTTTACCGAGAAGGGCAGTCGGTCGCCCAAGTGGCCAGGTTGCTCGAACTGAGCGAAGTGGCGGTGAAGAAGCGCTTGTCGCGGGCCCGCGCGGTCTTGCGTGAGCGGGTGCTCAGCGACGACGACGTGGGGCACTGGCTCGAACGTTCGGCCCCCGGTGACGCGTTTTGTTCGGCGGTCATCGCGGCCTTGCCCGTCGGGGCCCCGTTGGCCGGAGCGGGAGTCGCCGGTCTCGGCTCGGCCGCGCTCACCTCGGGCGCCCTCAAAGTGCTCGCCTCGCTCGGCGGTGCCGTCGGCGGCCCCGTCACGGGCGTGCTGGCCGTGCTCTGGGGTCACCGCAAAGAAATGGCGCGTGCGCACGACGACGAAGAGCGCACGCAATTGATTCGGCTGCGCAATGTGTCGCTCGCGTTCACGGTCACGTTTGGGGTCACCGTCTTCGTCGCCAGCGTGCTTGACGAAATCGCCGTCGTGCTGGTCGGCGGCTTTGTCTTCATTGGCGCGCTGACACCGCTCTACGCGATTTGGTTGCCGCGAATTCGCGCGCGAAGGTACGCCGCTGAGCTGCGCGAAGACCCGAGCGCCGCTTCACGGCACCGCCGAGAAAAGGTGGTGTCGTGGGTCGGGTGCCTCTTTGGCAGTGCGACTGCGCTCGGCACGTTGGTGTGGTTGATGCGGTACCTCTGAATCGCGGGCCGACCGTTCAGGCGAAGTCGCGAAAGAACGCTTCGGCCCGTGCTCCGGTGCGGTGCTGAATCACGAGGCGGCCGCGCTGCTTGACCGCTTCGGCGTCGACCGGGCTGGTGGAATTCAGCATCAACTGCCCGTCAGGCCCCACGATGAGCCCGTCGAGCTCGACCAGGGCGATGGCCTGGTTGTCTTGCGAACCGCCGGTTGGCTCGCGCTCGGCCCGGCTCCCTCCGTAAATGCAGCCCGTCGTGAAGTCGACGATGAGACAAATCGCTCCGGGAATGATGCCGGGCAAGAACCAGAGCAAGTCGACGATCAACACCAACAGGTCAATGGGGCCGCTCGTCGTGCCCCGCCGCCCCGGGTACAGCAGGTACCCACAGCTGCTCGCGCCCAAGACGACCGGCAGCGAGGCGCCCGTGGTGAGCAGGTGACGTCGGGTCAACGAAGCGGAGGTGGGCTTGGTCATGTGAGGCTCCTGTGAAGGGTGAGAAGGCGGTGCGTCGACCCGTTGCACCGAACACGCCACGGCGTTTCAGGCGAACGGCCAGCGTCGTACGCACTTGTGTCACATGGGGCTGTTTGGCCGCCAGTTCTTGCGCGGCCGAGCCGGTTCAATCACTTTTCGAACACCTTTTTGACCTGCCCCACCTTTTCTTGCACCTTGCCCTGGAGCTGCTCGGCGACGCCACTCGCCTCGAGCTTGGGGTTGTCGGTCGCTTTACCCACCACTTCCTTCAACTTGCCCTTGGCCTGATGAACTGCGCCCTTCACCTTGTCTTTTGTACCTGAAGTCATCGTGATCTCCTGACGGTGGGTCGGCCCGCCAATGGGCGGCTGCCCCGTGCAGAAGCATGATTCGAGCCACGCAGTGCCGGGCCGCGCTCAATTCTTGAAACGGTACGCCCAGGTATGGCGGGCCTCGGTCACGAAGATGAACACGTTGTTCACCGGGTCGTAGTTGAGCGCGTGAAAGGCCTGGCGGCCGGGCGTGCCGCCTTGAATCGTGCTCGCGGTCCACTCTCCGGTCACGGGGTCGAGCGCGTAGAACACGTTCGCGTCGACCGCGCCGCCCAGCACCTGGTTGTGCGAGTCGTACGCGTAGCCGGGCTCGCCGTGCATTGGCGCCGGGCCCTTTGTGTTCAGACGGTCGAGCGTCGAGTTCTTCGGCGTCGCACGGTTGAGCTTGAGCGCAAACGTGGTGGCTGGGCTCGAGCGAACGAACAAGTAGAACGTGTCGTTTGGAGGAAAGTAGGTGAGGTGGTTGGCGTAGCCCGGCGCGGGCACGTTCGGGTCGTTGCCTTGCGAGTCGCTCAAGCCGCTCGACACGTTGGTGTAGCTCAACGACTCCGGGTCGTAGAGCCCAAGGCCCAAGCCGCCGTAGATGACGATTTTGCCAGACACCGGGTCGAATTCGGCGGCGTCGATGGTCGCCCCCGACGTGGCGTTGTTCACGTTGCTGAACAGCCAACTCTTCGCACCCAGGTTGTAATGGGCGACCGGCCCGCCGACGTCGTTGCCGGTTTGGTTGCAGTAGCCCCCGGTGAACAGCCGGCTGATCAGCACGAACTCGTTCTGCCCCGGCGCGAAGACCGTCAGGTCATAGCTGTGCACCGACAGGGGGCGAGGGTAGGGGCCGCTGGCCCCGGCCTTCCAAGCGCCGAGGGTCGGTTCGAGGTTCGACGCCGTCATCATGTTGCACGGCGTCGGGGCGTAGAGCTCTTTCCACGACAGGGTCGAGTCGAGGTCGAACGCGAACAGCACGTCGGTCATGGTGGTGGCGTGCCCACCACCGAACATCAACATCTGGTGGTTTTTCGAGTCGTAGACGAAGCCGCTGTAATCGGTCACCTGCCGACAGGCCGTGCCCGTGTCGGGGTCGGTGCAGGTGAAGAGGCCCAGGTCGAGCGCGGTGTTGTCGCCGAGCGTCGCCAAGGTGGGGTTCGCGCCCGAGTCGGCCGAGCCCATGCCGGCGTCGGGCCGGGTGACCCCCCCGTCGACCCGCCCCGCGTCGGTGACGCCCCCGGCGTCGACTTTGGTACCGCCGTCGGGTGGGGTACCAGCGTCGAAGGGCGAGCCCCCGTCGAACGGGGAGCCCGCGTCGAGCACGGTACCGGCGTCGGGCCGCGCCCCCGCGTCGACCGGGCCTCCCGCATCGAAGGTGGTGCCCGCATCAGGCTCGACGCTGGCGTCGGTGGCCGTGCCACCATCGGCGGCACCCCCGTCGCTGGGCCGGCTGGCGTCGAGCGTCGAGCCGAGCGGCGGCGCGACTTCGAGGCACGAACACAGTGAAACCAGGGCGACCGCGACGACGAACAGGTTGATTCGGGTCTTCACTCCAGCTCGACATTACCGAGGTTCGAAGTGTTGCAGGGCGCTGTGTGCCCCTTGATCATTGAGTGAACTTCTGTTCAGCATGGCGCATGACCGCCGCCGGCCGCCCACAGCTGGGTCTCGACTTTTCAGCCGACGCGAGCGTGCCCGTGCACGACGCGTTGGCTCCGTTTCACCCCGTGGTGCGCGCGTGGTTTCACGAGACGCTCGGCGAGCCCACCGAGCCGCAAATTCGCGGTTGGCCCCTCATTCGCGAAGGCCGCGACGCGCTCATCGCCGCGCCCACCGGTTCGGGCAAGACCCTGACCGCGTTTCTGGCCTGCCTCGACGACTTGTTTCGCCAAGCCGCCGACGGCGCCCTGCCCGACGAGACGCAAGTCGTCTACGTTTCGCCGCTCAAAGCGCTCAGCAACGACGTGCAGAAGAACCTGCTCACGCCGCTCGACCAGTTGCGTGAACGGGCCCGAAGCTCGGGGCTCGAATTGCCCGACATTCGGGTCATGGTGCGCACCGGAGACACCTCGGCGTCTGAACGCGCCGCCATGGTGAAGAAGCCGCCCCACATTCTCATCACCACGCCCGAGTCGCTCTACCTGTACCTCACCGCCGACAAGTCGCGCGCCACGCTCAAGCGGGTGCGGCTGGTCATTGTCGACGAAATTCACGCGCTCGCGCGAGACAAGCGCGGCTCGCACTTCGCCCTCACCATGGAGCGGCTCAAGGCGCTCACCGGCCAAGCCCCGCAATGCATTGGGCTGTCGGCCACGACCAAGCCGCTCGACGAATTGGCCAAGTATTTGACCGGCTTGCCTCGAGAAGGTGCGCCGACGCGCCCACCGTGCGAAGTCGTGCAAATCGGCCACCTCCGCCCGTGGGAACTGACCCTCGAGACCCCCGACGAAGAACTCACCGCCGTCGCGACGCACGAAATGTGGGGGCAGGTGTACGACCGGCTGTGCCAGTTGGTCACCCAGCACCGCACGGTGCTCATTTTCACGAATACGCGGCGCCTCGCCGAGCGCGTCGCTCGCGACCTCGGTGAGCGCATCGGCCACGAATGGGTGGCGGCCCACCACGGCAGCATGTCGCGCGAGCTTCGGCTGAGCGCCGAAGAGCGCCTCAAGTCGGGCGCGCTCAAGGTCATGGTGGCCACCGCGTCGCTCGAGCTCGGCATCGACATCGGGTCGATCGACCTCATGGTGCAGCTCGGCAGCCCCCGGTCGATCGCCGTCATGTTGCAGCGGCTCGGCCGCTCGGGTCACCACAAGTCGCTCGTCTCGAAGGGCATTGTCATCGCCCTCACCCGCGACGAATTGGTCGAATGCACGGCGCTCATTCGCGCCATTCACGACAAACAGCTCGACGCGGTTCGCTTGCCCGAAAAGCCGCTCGACGTGCTGGCCCAGCAAATCGTCGCCGAAGTCGCCGCCCAAGAATGGGAAGAAGAAGACCTCTTTCACACCTTTCGGCGGGCCACGCCGTACCAGCACCTGACCTTCGACGAATTCGAGAAGGTGTTGAACCTCGTGTCTGAAGGCGTCAGCACGACCCGCGGCCGCTCGCGCGTGCACGTGCACCGAGACCGGGTGAACGGGTGGCTGCGGCCGCGCAAGGGCGCTCGGCTCATGGCCCTGCAAAACGGCGGCGCCATCGCCGAAATCTTCAGCTACCGCGTCATCGCCGAGCCCGAAGAAAAGCAGGTCGGCACGGTCGACGAAGACTTCGCCATCGACTCCATGCCGGGGCAGGTATTCGTTCTGGGCAGCACCGCTTGGCGAATTCGCCGCATTTTCGACGGAGACCTGCGGGTCGAGAGCGCCGCCGGGCAACCCCCCAGCGTACCCTTCTGGAACGGCGAGGCCCCCGCGCGCACCGACGAATTGTCGCTGGCGGTGGCCAAGCTGCGCGAAGACGTCATCACCCACGACGCGCCGGCGCAGTGGCTCGAGCACGACCTCAAGCTCACCCCATTCGCCGCCGACATGGTCGTGCGCTACGTGCGCGCGGGGCAGGCCGCGCTGACGGCCGTGCCCACCACCACGACCTTGGTCGCCGAGCGCTTCTTCGACGAAGCCGGAGGCATGCAGCTCATCATTCACTCTCCGCTCGGCGCGCGCATCAACCGGGCGTGGGGGCTCGCGCTGCGCAAGTCGTTCTGCCGCGCCTTCGACTTCGAACTGCAGGCCGCGGCGAGCGACGACGGCATTTTGCTGTCGCTCAGTGAACAGCACAGCTTTCCCCTCATTGACATTTTCGACTTCGTCTCGCCGAACAAAGCCGAGCACGTGCTCGAGCAGGCCGTGCTGCAAGCGCCCATGTTCGGTACCCGGTTTCGGTGGGAGGCCGGGCGTTCGCTGGTGCTGTCGCGGTTGCAGAATGGCAAGCGGGTGCCGCCGCCCATTCAACGCGCGCGGGCCGAAGACCTCATCGGCGCCGTTTTTCCTGAACAAATTGGCTGCCAAGACAACCACGGTGGCCGTGAACTCGAGCCGCCCGATCACCCCCTCGTCACCGAGACGATGAAAGACTGCACCCGCGACCTGATGGACATTGACGGTCTCATCGCCGTGCTCAAGGGGCTCAAGAGCGGCGCGGTTCGAAAAGTCGCGGTCGACTTGCCCGAGCCATCGGTGTTCGCGCACGCCATGTTGAACTCGGCGCCGTACACGTTTCTCGACGACGCGCCGCTCGAAGAGCGCCGAGCCCGCGCGGTCAACGTGCGGCGCACGTTGCCTCCGAGCGACGCGACCGACTTGGGCGCGCTCGACGTCGACGCCATTGCCCAGGTGGTGAGCGACGCGAAGCCCGTCATTCGCGACGTCGAAGAACTGCACGACTTCTTGCTGCAGGTCGGCTTGTGCCCGTGGCCCACGCCACTCGCCGAAGCGTCGTGGCTCGAGTCGTTGCGTGAGAAGCGCCGAGCGTCGACGCTCCAGGTCGGCCCCATGACGTGGGCGTACGCCGCCGAACGCGTGCCGGTCGTGCGCGCGCTCTTCGCCGAAGCCGAAGCACAGACGCTCGAACCGCTGCCCGGAGACTTGCCGGTCGACCGCGAGAGTGCCGCGCGCAACGTCGTGCGCGGTTGGGTCGAAACCATGGGCCCCACCACCGTGCCCGAGTTGATGGCGTTCTTGGGGCTCGGCCGCTTCGACGTCGAGAGCGCGTTGTACAAACTCGAGTCGGTCGGTCAGGTGTTGCGCGGCCAGTTTCGGCCACGGGGCCTGGCTCCCGCCGACGGTTCGGCCGCCGAGGTCGAGTGGTGCGACCGCCGACTGCTGCAGCGCATTCACCGCCTCACCGTGGGCCGCTTGCGACGTGAAATCGAGCCGCTGTCGGCCCAAGACTTCATGCGCTTTCTCTTTCGCTGGCAGCGCATGGGCTCGGCGCGAGAGCTGCGCGGCCCCGGCGGCGTCGCCAAGGTCATCGCGCAACTGCAAGGCTACGAAGCCCCCGCCGCCGCGTGGGAACAGGCCATTTTGCCGGCGCGCATGAAGCAGTACGTCGGTGAATGGCTCGAGCACGCGTGCTTTTCGGGCGAAGTCGCCTGGGGGCGGCTCACCCTGCGCGACCCCAAGCCCGTGGCCGGGCCGCGGCGCGGTGTCGACGTAACGCCCAACGTCGACGGCGTGGGCTTCGACCGGTCGGTGCCTCCGGCCCCCAGGGCGTTGACCGTCACCCGCAACGCGTCGCTCACCTTCGCGAAGCGAGCCGACCTCGACTGGCTGCTGCAGGCCGCCCGCCCCGAGCCCTTGCTGGCCGACGGCCCGCGCCCGTGGCCCGAGACACTCAGTACGAACGCGCGCGAAGTGCTGCAGGTGCTCGAGCGACGCGGGGCTTCGTTCTTCGCTGAATTGCAGAGCGGTTCGCGCCGGCTGCCCACCGAAGTCGAAGACGCGCTGTGGGAGCTGCTCGCCCACGGCCTCGTCACCGCCGACGCGGTTCAGAACTTGAGGGTGCTCCAGTCTCCAAAGTTGAGAAAACGTCAGCGCGCCTTGCAGCGCGGAGGCCCGGGCCGCTGGTCGCTGTTGCAGCCGCTCGAGCGGTTCGAGCCGACCGAACTCGACGAGAAGCGCGCGTGGCTGCTGCTGCAACGCTACGGCATCGTCTTTCGAGACTTGGTCGTGCGCGAGCCCATTTCGCCGCCCTGGCGAGACTTGCTCTTCGTGTACCGTCAGCTCGAAGCGCGCGGCGAAATTCGCGGCGGCCGCTTCTTGTCGGGCTTTGCCGGCGAGCAATTCGCCTTGCCCGAGGCGGTCGACTTGGCGCGCTCGACTCGGCGACTCGAAAAGACCGGCGAGGTCGTCGACATTTCAGCCGCCGACCCTCTGAATTTGACCGGCATCGTCACTCCGGGCCCGCGCGTACCCGCGGTCATGGGGCAGATCATTTCGTACGTCGACGGGCTGCCCTCGGCGCCGCGCGAAGTGCCCGCCGAGCCCAACGCGCTCGACGAAGCGAGCGGTGCGGCTGCTGACTGAGCGACGGGCTCTGGGCCGTTGAACGCCAGTTCGGCAAAGGCTCGATCATGCGGCTCGGCAACGACGAGCCGTTGACCAAAGACATCGCGGCGATTTCGACGGGCTCCATCTCGCTCGACATTGCGCTCGGCGTGGGCGGCGTGCCCCGCGGGCG
>JBGAIY010000613.1:0-3668 GCA_044225205.1 Myxococcaceae bacterium
GGCAAATGAGCACCAATTCACGCAGGCCCAGGTACACGCGGTACGGGCCGGGGCCGGCGACGCGTTCGAGGGCGGCTTGGTGCGACGGCGTCAACAAGCGGGCGGCGTCGTGGCCGTCGCCGTGCGCCAGGGCCCACAGGCCGGTCGGCGTCGACGAGAGGCGCAAGGCCCCTTGTTCGAGTTCGAGGGCGCGCACTTCGGTCGAACGGGCTTCCAGGTTTTTCCACGCGGCGTCGTCGAGTTCTTCGACCGAAATGTGCCAGGCTTCGAGGGCGCCTTCGGGCACGTAGCGAACCAATTCGGGGTCGTCGATGGCGTAGAAGAACCACAGGCCGGCAGGGCCTTCACGGCGGGCGGCTCCGACCCCGCGTTCGAGAAACGAAGCGTCGCGCAGCACGGGCAACACGCGGGTGAGCAACTGCAAGCGGCCCTCGGGCAGCCCCAGCGTTCGCTCGGCGAGTTCTTTGGCAATGGCCTCGACGGCCGACGACAGGCTGCGGGCCGAGGCGACGAAGTCTTCGTAGAGCGCCTCGAGGTCGAGCCGAACGATGCCGCCCTTGCCCACCCGCACCATGACTTGCTGCTTCTGCACCAAATGCGGGGTCGACCGGGCCTTCAGTTCTCCCACCAGGGCGCGAATGAATTCGGGCAGCGTGGGCGTCGAGCGCACGTCGCCGGGGGCCAAGTGGTCAAGCTCGGTCGACAGTTGCTGCGCCTCGCCGTCGAACGGGTCGACGTTGAGCACCTGTTCAACCAAAGCCCGGGCCCTCGCCCATTCGGCCCGGCGCATCGCCAACACCGCGAGCGCCTTGGTGGCCTCGGGGTCGGCCGGGTTGAGTTCGAGCGCACGCGACAAAGGGGCCTCGGCCTCGGCCCACTTCTCGAGGCTGATCAGCGCGCGCCCCAAGGCCAAGTTGACCTGCACGTCGCGGGGAAAGTCGCGTCGCACCGACTCGAGCAACGGTATCGCCTGGTGCACGGCGTCGGCGTTGATGAGGGCTTGGGCGACCGCCGTTCGCAACCCCGGCCCGCCTTCGTTTTGGGCGGCCTGGCGCAACTTCGCCAATTCGTCGTCACTCAGCCGCTCACCCTCGACTACTTTTTGACGAATGCGTTCGACGCTCACGAAAACGGAGCGTAGGAGATGCGTTTCGCGCCGCGCAACGAGGTGGCCGCGACCCGCGCCCGCAACTGCCCAATTTTCGTACAACTTTGGGGGAATAAGCGGGCGATTGACGGGTTGAGTGGCGATTGTCATGTCTTTGGCTGATTTCATTGACTTTGCGCAACGCGCCAACGATTGATCGGCTCCGCCTTTCACCCTTGCTGCACCCCTTTGACTCCCATGAATTCGCTTCTCGCTCTGGCGCAAACGACGACCCCTGAACAGCAAGGCTGGCTGACGGCCAAATTGCTCGCGACCCTCACCTCGAGTGCCGAATGGGTGCTGTGGTTGCTCGCGCTGCTGTCGATTCTGTCGATCGCGGTGATGCTCGAGCGGGCGGTCTATTTCGCGACCCACCGGTTGACGAACTCAGACGACGTGCTCTTGCACCTGGCCAAGGGTGAGCTCGAGGCGGTGAAGAAGAGCATCGCCAACAAGCAGGGCATGGAGGCCTCGGTGCTGCGCGAGGGCATCGAGTGGTCGCCCAAAGGGGCCGACGCGGTCGACGAATTGATCAGCGCCACCATGGCGCGCGAGCGGCCCCGCTACGAGCGCTTCTTGTCGATCTTGGGCACCCTGGGTTCGAACACGCCGTTCATTGGTCTGTTCGGCACGGTGCTCGGCATCATCAAGGCGTTTCACGACTTGGGTTCGTCTGGGGCCAAGGGCGCCGAAGTGCAACAGACGGTCATGGCGGGCATTTCAGAAGCGCTGGTGGCGACGGCGGTCGGCCTCGGCGTCGCGATACCGGCGGTCATCGGTTACAACATTCTGATGCGGCAGGTGAAAAACGTCACGGCGCGTTCGACGGCGCTGGGTCACGCGCTGGTCGGTCACTTGCGCGCCGTGGAGAAGTGACATGGCGGCGCAACAGAACGACAGCGACGACGAAATCACGGGCATCAACGTCACTCCGTTGGTCGACATCGTCTTGGTGTTGCTGATCATCTTCATGGTGACGGCCAACTTCATCGTGCGGGAGACCAAGGAGGTCGACCTGCCGAAAGCCGCGAAGAGCGGTGAAACGGTTCAGGGCATCGTCAATGTGGTGCTCGACAAAGACGGCAAGCTCTTCTTCGACGGCGCCGAGGTGAGCGAAGACGAGCTCAAGAGCAAGATCATCGACGCGGTGAAGAAAGAAAAAGAGCCCCGCGCGATCATCACCGCCGACCAGTCGCTGAGCTACGGCAAGGTGATGCGGCTCATCGACCTCGTGCAAGTACAAGGCATTGCGAAGTTTGCGCTGAACATTCAGAAAGAAGCGGCGGCGACGCCGGCCCCCTGAAGTGAATGGAGGAACAGAACCGCCCGTCGAAACGTCGGTTTTTTGTGTAACGCACGTATGAATGCTGTGAGCGACCAGCCCCGAACGCCCGAGCGCGACTCGCGCAGCTCGGTGTTTCTGTTGGGCACCTTGGTGCTGTCGGCCCTGGTGCACGTGGTGACGCTCATCGAGCTGCCGAGCCGGCCGCCCGACCGGCTGGCGAACAAGCCGCTCGACGTCGAAATGAAGTTCATCGAGCCGCCGAAGCCGCCCGAGCCCGAGCCGCCCAAGCCGGTCGAACCCGAGCCGCCGAAGCCGAAAATCAAGCCGCCGCCGGTGAAGGTGGCCGAAGTGAAGCCGCCTCCCGAGCCCGCCCCGCCGCCGCCGACCGAAGAGGCGCCGACGCCCAAGCAGAACATACCGGTCGTCGGCATTTCGCTGTCGAACACGAGCATGCAGGGTTCATTCGCCGCGCCGGTGGGCAACACGGCCTACGGAGCCGTGGCAAAGGTCGCGACCGACCCGAACGCGGTGGGGGCGTACCGTGCGCCGAGGTACGTGCCTCCGGGCGGAGCCGACACCGACCCCGAAGTCATTGGCGACGTGAAGATCAGTTACCCCGAAGAAGCCAAGCGCGCCGACGTCGAAGGCAAAGTTCGGCTCAAAATCACCGTCGACTTCGAAGGCCACGTGAGTGACGTGGTCGTCGTGTCGGGGCCTGGCTACGGGCTCAACGAAGCGGCGGCGGCGGCCATGAAGCGGTTTCGTTTCAAGCCGGCCATGAAGAACGGCGAAGCGGTGTCGACGTCGTTCATCTACACGTACACGTTCTTGATCGACTGACACCGCGTCGCGTTAGAGCGACATCACGTAAGCCAACAAGTCGTTGCGTTCTTGTTCGCTCAGCTGGTCGGCGCGCCCGTGTTTCGGGGCCCACTGTTCGACCGCCACCCGCAGGGGGAAGCGGGTCTTCACCACGACGCTCTCGTCGGGCTTCACTTCGAGCCCCGCCAAGCCCGTGGTGAGCATGGGGAACACGTCCCATGAGCCGACGAGGGCGGGGGTGCCGAAGCCCTGAAACAGGGGGTTCTGGTCTTTTTCGCGCAGCGGCATGAGGTGCGGCGTGCCGACGTCGATGAATTGACCGCGGGTCGCGGGGTCTTGGTCCATCGTGAAGTGGGGGCCGGGGTGGCACGACGCGCACGCCGCTTTGCCTTCGAAGAGCGCCAGGCCGCGCCG
>JBGAIY010000614.1:0-2960 GCA_044225205.1 Myxococcaceae bacterium
GCCGTCGACCTTGCGCACGCCACGGCCCAGCACCCGCCCCGTGCGGCCGTCTTGCAGCGACAGGTTGAGCAAGAACGTGTCGTCGATGCGAGAGAGGTCGCCGCTCACGACGCGCGCGGCGTTGAGCGCACCGGCCAACTCGGCGCTGCACTCCGTCGCCCCGTCAGAACAGCCCAGCAGCTGCCGTTGGCGGTCGAGCCCCAAGAGCGTGGCGATGTCGCTGGGCCCCGTGACCTCGTACAGCCCCGCGGCGTTGAGCTGGGTCTGCACGTATTCGGTGACGCTCTTGGTGGTCTCGGCACTGACGCCAGCCCCCCGGCTGATGCCGACGAAGGCGGCCCGTTGCCGTTCGGCGGCAAGCGACACCGTCGACCCCAGTACGATCGCCACGAGCAGCCACCGGCCGAGCGCCGACCCAACGCCGACGCCGGGGCGGCGGCGCCGCGACGTCAGCCACCATGCGAACGCCGCACCCACCAACTCGACACCGCCTTCGGCCCCGGCACACCCACCGCAACCGAAGCCGTAACGCGAACGGGGGCGCTCGCCCTGCCCTTCGCGGCACACGCCGGCTTGGCATTCACCGGCGGCCCCGCACGCCACCCCGTCGAGCGCCAACACGTCACCCGGGCAGTCTTTGGCGGCGCCGTTGCATGTCTCGGCGACGTCGCACGACGAGCTCGCCGCGCGGCAGACCGACTGGCGGTCGACGGCGTCGGTCGGGCACTCGCTCGACGTGCCGTCACACTTTTCTTCGAGGTCACACACGCCCGCTTTGCCGCGACACACGAAGTCTTTGGCGCGCACCGCGTTGGCCGGGCACGCCGCGCTCTGGCCCGAGCAGCGTTCGTCGACGTCGCAGGCACCGGTCGCCGCGCGGCAGACTTCGTTGTCGGTCTTGAAGAGGTCGACCGGGCAGTCGGCGTTGGCCCCGGTGCACCGCTCGGCCACGTCGCAGGTGCCCGCGGCTTCACGGCAAATCGCGGTGTTCTCGACGAAGCCGTCGGTCGGGCACGCTTGCGAGAGGCCGTCACACGACTCGGCGACGTCGCACGGGCCGGCGGCCGGTCGGCACACCGAGTTCGCGGGCCGTACTCCGACCGCGGGGCAGGTCGTGTGGGCGCCGTCGCAAATGCCCGGCAGCGCACACGGCGCGGCGGTGCTGTTGCAGACCGCGTTGGCCGGTTGCAGCAGGTCGGCCGGGCAGGTGTTGCTGGTGCCGGTGCAGCGCTCGGCGGCGTCGCACCCGTCGACCGCGGGCCGGCATTCTTTGGTGGCGGGCGCCATGGCGTCGCTCGGGCAGCCCGGGTTCACGCCGTCGCAGGTCTCGGCTTGGTCGCACGCCCCGCTGGCGGCGCGACACTCGACGGTGACCGGCTTGGGCGAGCAGAGGCCGTCTCGGCTCGCGCCTTGCGCCGCGCGACACGTTTGGCACACGCCGGCGCAGTCGGTGTTGCAGCACAGGCCGCTGACGCAGTGGCCACTGAAGCAGTCGGAGTTGACGTTGCAGACGTCGCCGTCACCCACTTGCACCTGGGTCGTGAAGACGCGGTTAGCGGCCACGGTCGGTGACTCCAGCGACCGGGTGAAGGCCAGCACGGAGGTGCCCGCGCCCACCGTGGCGACGGCCGGCTCTTTGACGGTCTCGCCACCGCCGACGCGCCGCGAGAAGAGCGGTTGCAGCGCGCTGTTGAACCAGGTCAGGTCGATGACACGGCCAGCGTCGGCGCTCTCGTTTTGCATCGCGAGCACGTGGTGACGCCCGTTCCAACTCAAGGAAATGCCGGTGGTGTCGGCCACCGACTGGTCGAGCGTGACCGGCGTACCGTCGACGACCGCGCCCGCGGCGGTGACCCGTACGGCCAGCACGTCGTGGCCGGTGGTCGCGAGGTTGCCTTGGTCGACCCAGGCGACCAGGTATTGAGTGCCGTCAGAATCGACGGCCAGCTCTTCGGGCCGCGCCGAGGTGAGCTGCGCGCCCGGCACGGCCAAAGGGGCCGACGCGCTGCCCGAAGCGTCGCCGAGCTGAACGACCAAGCCTGCGGGAGAGCCCTTTTGGCCCACCACCAACAGCGCGTGATCGCCCGGCCCCGCCGCGGCGGCGACCGCCGTCACGTTGGTAGTCGACAGGGCGGCGGTGCCACCGTCGAACTGGCCGTTCAAGCCGAGCGAGGCCACCCGAAGGCCTCCGCTCGCGGGCACGTAGACCAGCGTTCGGTCTGAAAACGAAACCGGCGCGGCGGGGGCGCACACGTCGGTGTTGACGAGGCTCAGCGTCGCTCCGGGCAACGCGGTGGCGTGCGAGACGACGTTCGCTCGGGCGGCGTAGCCACAGCGGCCTCCGCCTGACGTGAGCCACGCCACGACACTTTGGCCGGCGCGGCCAGCGACCACCGGCGCGAGCTGAAAACCCGGCTGCGACCAGACGGTCGACGGGCCGACCCCTGCGTCGCTCGTCAGCACGGTGAAGCCCAGGTCGTACCCGCCGTCGCCGAAGGTTTGGTACGCGAGCAGGGCCTCTCCGGTCGCGGGGTTCGCCCCCACGGCCGGCAGCTCGGTCGTCGGGTTCGACTGCTCGAGCACCACGGCGCCTGGCACGACACCGTCGAAGTAGGTCAACAACACGTCGTTGTCGACGCCGAGGCTCGCAACAGCCGACATTGACGAGAGGTTGCTGCGCCCGAGCACGGTCACCGAGTTTCGGTACCCCGGCACGGCCACGGTGTAGTCGAGGGTGGTGATGCCCGTGGGGCCATTGGGCATGAGCAACCGCTCGATCAACCCCTTGGTCGATGAATACGCGAACACCAGGTACTCATTCGAGTCGTAGAACCCGCTGCCCACTTCATTGATGCCGTCGGCTCCCGGCCAGGGTTGAAACGGGGTGTCGATGGGGCTCAAGCCTGCTGAGCCGGCGAGGCGCACCGCGTAGTACGTCGGCCCGAACTGCTGCCACATCA
>JBGAIY010000614.1:3018-3661 GCA_044225205.1 Myxococcaceae bacterium
CGCTTGGCCACTCGGCCCGGCGATGAGCGTCGAAGCGTAGCGGCCGCCCGCCGGCGTGCTGCCGAAGAGCAACGCTCCCGCGCTCGAAGCGGGCACGCTCGCCCCGGTGAAGCTGATGCCCGAGAGGTCGGCCGCCCCCTGGCGGAGGTCTTGCCACACCAGCACGAAGCGAGCGCCGTTCCACGCGAGGGCGGGGTATTGAATGGTGTTGTTCTTGGCGACGACTTCGCCCGTGGTGGGCGCCGTCGAGCTTTGCGTGACCCGAGCCGCGTTGATGGCGGCGACCCCCGACCCCGGCAGGTCGCTCAAGTACACGATGATGCAAGTCGGCGTGGCGCCGGTGTCGCACGCGACGCGAGGCGAAGCTTCTGAGGTGGGCAACGAACTGACGGTGAACTTCGAGTCGACTCCGCCGGTCGCTCCGTCGACCCACGCCGCCCTGATGTTCGAATCGGCCGCGGTGTGTTGCGTCCACGTGACGAGAAACTTGGTGCCGGCGGTGGCGACGTGCGGCTCTGAGGCGTCGGCCGCGAGCAAGAAGCGCGAGTTGATGGCGAAGGTGGTTTTGTCGAACCACGCCGCGAAGACCGACGGGCGGCCCGCTTCGTACCGCTCGTCTTCCCACACCATGAGCAGCTTGCTG
>JBGAIY010000615.1:0-3650 GCA_044225205.1 Myxococcaceae bacterium
GGCGCCCCAGCAGCGCGAAGAAGAGCGAGAGAAACGTCGTGCCGCCCTCGATGCCGCCGAAGTTCGAAACCCACTTCACCCGGGTCATGAAGCGCTCGGGCGTGTCGCAGGGCCCCGGGCCCAACTGTTCGAGTTCGCGCAGGGCCCTCCGGTGGCCTCGGCGCACGGCCTCGTCTTTGGCGAACTGCAGCGCGTAGGCTTCGCTTTCGGCGAGGTCAACGTCGGGGCCGACGGCGACGACCCGCCGTATGTTCGAGCGGCCCGCGTCGGTGGCGCAGGCCAACAACGCCGTGGTGCCCCCGAGCGAAAAGCCCGCGACGTCGACGGCCGCGACCCCGAGGCGAAGGCAGAGTTGTTCGGTCATCGCCACCACGTCGGCCGCGAGCCGCTCGACCGACAGAGGCCCCGAGTCGCTGGGGTCGAACGAGCGGCCGGTGCCCCGCTGGTCCCAGTAGACGACTCGGTGGGTGGCTTCGAGACCCAGGCGCGCCTCGAGCGCGTCGGCCTCTTGAATCATGGGAAACCCCGGCCCCGACTGCACCAACAGCACGACGGGCCCGTCGGCCGAGCCCCTCACCAAGGCGTACTGGGTCGAGCCGTCGACGACAAACATCATCAACTCAGACACACGGTTCATGAGGCCTCACGGTGAGCGCGGCGAGCAACATTGACTGCAACCACGGCACGAGCGCCCGCGCGCCGTCGCCGGGGCCCAGGGCGCGAAAGTAGACCTGGCGCGAGACTTGGCCGAGCGTGCCCACCACCAACGCCACCGCGACCGACGGCGGCAGTTGCGCAGGCACGGCGCCCTCCCGTTGCCCTTCGGTCACCATGGCTTCGAGCCACCCCAACAACGACTTGCGTCGAAGCCCTTTCGACACGTGGGGCCACCATTCGCGCAGCGATTCGTTCACGTAGAGCACGGCGTCGAGGTTCGACTCGGTCAGGTCGACCCAGGCCTCGACGAGCTGCCCCACGCGCGCTGCGAACGGGGTCGACGGCGACGAGGGCCCGCGGGTCAGCCGCTCGTAGAGCCATTCATAACAGCGCTCGAACAACGCCAAGGCGAGCGCGTCTTTCGACTCGAAGAACTTGTAGAGCGCCGGGTTCGTGTACCCGCTCGCGTCGGCAATGGCCCGAATGCTGGTCTCGCGCACCCCGTCTTTGACGAAGAGCGCCAAGGCCTTCGTCAACATTTCACGCTTCGACGGAGGGTCGTCGTCGGCCCACAGAAAGGGCGCTGGCTTCACCATGCCCTTCAGTAGTTAGCAAATGCTAACTCTGCAAGCAAATCGACCGAGAATGGGCCGGAGCCTGGGTGCGCCCCGTCAGGGCTCGTTCTTTGGGGTGAGGGCCGCGCGCAGCTGGGCGGCCGCCTCATTGGTCGGGTCGACGGCCAGCACGTTCTCGAGCACCTGGCGCGCGTCGCTCGAGCGGCTGGGCGTGCGGGCGAGCTCGGCCGCCCGGGTGAGGGGCCGGGTGACGAACCGTTCGATGATCGGGGTCGTCAACTTGCCCGGAGTGCCGGGAGAAATGGCCCGGTCGTACTGAATGAAGTCGTGGGCCTGTTGCACGGTGAAGTCGTCGGCGTGCGGCGCGAGAAAGCCATACTCGGCCAGCGCCTTGAGCAACGGTCGGCACGACTTCACGTCAGAAGGCTTCTTCGAGCGCACGCCCCGGGTGGCCCATTCGACGGCCTTCGCGAGGTCTCCGGCAAGAAAATAGAGCTTCGCGGTCTCAGAGAACGGCGGCATGACGCGCTCGCCGGGGCCTGCGTCGGCGAGCCCTGCCGTGGGCACCGGAGCCTGCGCCGCCAACCACGCCAACAAGGGCCAAGCGAGGGTCATGCGCGCTTTCAATACGCGTTCTTCGACAAGAACCCGCCGAACGCGGTGCGGAGCAGAATTTTGACGTCGAACAACAGCGACCAGTTTTCGATGTAGTAGAGGTCGTAGTCGATGCGGTCTTTGATCGACGTGTTGCCGCGCAACCCGTTGACTTGGGCCCAGCCGGTCAGCCCGGCCTTGACCATGTGGCGCAAATGGTAGCGGGGTATTTGCCGTTTGAATTCTTCAATGAACACCGGGCGTTCGGGGCGTGGGCCGACGAGCGACATGTCTCCCACGAAGACGTTCAAGAACTGAGGCAGCTCGTCGAGCGAGTACTTGCGCAAGAACGACCCGAACCAGGTTCGACGGGGGTCGTTGACCGCGGCGAAGGCGGCGCCTTCGGCTTCGGCGTCGACGTTCATGCTGCGAAATTTGAGCATCGTGAAAACGCGGCCGTCCATGCCCATGCGCTCTTGCCGGTAGAACACGGGCCCGCGGCTCGTGAGCTTGATGAGCACCGCGAGCACCAGCATGACGGGCGAGAGCAGCAACAGCGCCGCCGACGCACAGATCACGTCGAACGCGCGCTTGGCGATGAGGTTCCACCCGTCGAGGGGGGCGCCTTGGAGGCTGATGATCGGCAGCCCGCCGAATTCTTCGAGGCCGCCGCGCAAGGTCACGTAGCTGAACAGGTCGGGCACGATTTTGACGTCGACGGTGCGTTGGGCGAGCTCCTCCATGAGGTCTTTGAGCAACGGCTGGTCTTCGAGCGG
This sequence comes from Myxococcaceae bacterium, assembly GCA_044225205.1. Taxonomy (GTDB): domain Bacteria; phylum Myxococcota; class Myxococcia; order Myxococcales; family Myxococcaceae; genus JAEUJT01. Next base: position 2,603 of record JBGAIY010000615.1, read on the forward strand.
CAGGGCCAGAATGACCTGGTCAATGGCCCGTTGGTCGAGCACTTCACCGAGTTGCTTGATGCGCCCCAGCACCGGCACGCCTTTGAGGGTGCGGCCGACCTTCTCGGGTTTGCGGGTCAACAAGCCGACGACGACGAAGCCCAGCTCGCGGTGCTCTTGAATGGTCTCGACGACGCGCTGGCCGAGATCTCCGGCCCCGACCACCAAAATGGTCTTCGCGTTGTAGCCCCGCCGGCGCATCTCGTTGAACACCGCCCGAAACGCGAGCCGCACCGCCGACACCAAGACGAAGGCGTAGACCGTGAAAATGCCAATCGTCAGACGCGAGTAGCGCTCACGCACGAAAAACGACACCGCGACCAAAATGAGCATCGCGAAAATGGTCGCTTTGAACAGCTCGAACACTTCGCCAATGTGGGTGCGGGCTCGGTTGGTCGTGTACAAGCTCGACTGGCGAAACGTGACGGGAAAAACCACGAGCGCCATGGCCCAGGTGACGAGGGTGTCGCCGACCGGGGGTATCGACTCGAAGGGCAACACGGTAAAGCGCGTAAAGTAGGCCAGGCCGAAGGCCACGGTGAGCGCAAGAAGGTCGGCCACCAATTTGATCGAATTGTAGAAGCGCTGAAAGCGGGTAAACACGGCGCCTTCGCCATAGCACAGAGTCAGCCGTGAACACGCCTCCCCCGCCCCCACCCCCCGACGGAATACGCCGCATTCATTGGTGTTTGTGGCTTCTCGGCCTTGCCCCGGTGGCGTTCGGCCTCGGCAACGCCATTCAAGACGTCGACCCGGCGCAGTACGCCGACGTCGCGCGGCGCATGTACGAGTCGGGCGACTGGCTCAACCTGCGCGACATGAACGGCCCCTTCGTCAACAAGCCGCCCATGACCATGTGGTTTCAGGCCGCGGCGATGGCGGTCTTCGGCATCGGTGCGTTCGCGGCGCGGCTGCCGATGCTGGCGTTCGGGGCGCTGGCCCTGGTGGGTACCTGGTGGGCGGGTCGCGAGCTGCGCGACTCGCGGTTCGGGGCCGTGGCGGCGGCGCT
>JBGAIY010000616.1:0-3644 GCA_044225205.1 Myxococcaceae bacterium
CGCAGTTCTATGAAACTGCTACCATGCGCAACCCTGCATTGACGGGCATTTTCAGCGGTGATTATAAAGCCGGTGTTAATTACCGCAAGCAATGGAGTTCTATCTCTGTTCCGTTCCAGACGGTATCACATGACGACCTGAGCGCGGCGGTCGAAGCACAGGCAATGCCAAGGTCAGGCGAGCGCGATGAGCCGCTCGAGCAACCGCGTCACTTCGGCCATTTGCGCGGTGTCGCCGAGCTTCACCGCCACCCGGCCCTGGGCCAACAGCGACTTGACCTGCCCGACCGCTTCGTCGGCTCCGGCACTCGGGTTCTCTTCGGCGCTCTTCTCGAGCAGCCGCACGAGCCGTTCGGCTTTGTCGAGCACCCGGGGAAAGGTGGCGATCGCCTGGGCTTTGTCTTTTTCACTCTGCGACTTGGCGTAGGCCGCTTCTTCGGCCGACAGCGTGTCGACTTCTTGCGGAGCGAGGGTCGTGCGCGCGTCGATGCGAATGGCCTCGGCCATGCCGGTCGTGAGGTCGACCGCGCGCACCGCCAGCGTGCCCTCGTTCGACAGCTCGAAGCTCACGTCAATGGGCACTTCGCCGCGGTTCTGCACCGTCAGGTCGGTCAACACGAGCTCGCCCAGGCGCGTGCATTCGTCGGCCCACTCGCTCTCGCCTTGGTACACCGGTATGCGCGCCGCGGTTTGGCCCGCGCGGTTCGGCAAGAACGTGTCGCGCGCCACCGCGGGCACCGCCGTGTTCTTGCCGATGAGCTTGCGCACCGTGCCGCCCAACACCCCGACCGACAACGAATGGGTCGCGACGTCGATGAGCACGGTGTTGCCCTGCTTCGACGCGAGCTCGGCGGCGTGCACCGCGGCGCCCAACGCGACCGCTTCGTCGGGGTTGATGCCCATGACCGGCTGACGGCCGAAAAACTGCTGCACGAGTTTGCGCACCAGCGGCACGCGCGTCATGCCTCCCACCAACATCACCGCTTCGATGTCGCCCGCCTTCAGCTTCGCCGCTTGGAGCACCTGCTCACACACCTCGATGCACCGGCGCGAGAGCGGCTCAGACAACGTCTCGAGAAAGTCGCGGGTGAGCGCGGTGTCGAGCTGGCAAAAATGACGGTCGGCCCCTTCGCCGTGGTTGCCCAACTCGGTCACCGAAATGAACGCCTCGGTCTTGTCTGACAGGGTGCGCTTCGCGCGTTCGGCCGCGTACCGCAGCCGCTGCATCGAGACGCGGTCTTTCTGAACGGCTTCTCTATACAAATCAGGTACTTGGGCGACCAGCCACTGCACGATGCGGGCGTCGAAGTCGTCTCCGCCGAGGCCCGGGTCGCCGCCGGTGGCTTTGACTTCGTAGACCCCGTTGTCCATTTCGAGAATCGACACGTCGAAGGTGCCGCCGCCCAAGTCGAACACCAACGCTCGGCCGGTGAAGCTGTTCACGAGCCCGTAGGCAATGGCGGCCGCCGTGGGCTCATTGACGATGCGCAGCACCTCGAGCCCGGCGATGCGCGCGGCTTCACGGGTGGCGACGCGCTGGCCTTCGTTGAAGTTGGCCGGCACGGTGATGACGCACTTGCTGACGCTCCGGCCGAAGTGCGCCTCGGCGTCGAGCTTGAGCTCGCCGAGCAACATGGCCGACACCTGGGTCAAGGGCATGACCCGGCCGGCGACTTTGATGCGTACTTCGCCCGACGGGCCCTGAATGAGCGGGTAGGGCACGACGGCCTTGGCGGCGGCCGCCAATTCGGCGCTCCACCGCTTGCCGATGAAGCGCTTGGTGGCCGGAGCCACCCGGTCGGGGGCTTCGTCTCCCAGGGCTTGGGCCTTTTCACCCGCGACCCGTTCGCCCAAAGCCGTGAAACCAATGACCGACGGGGTGAGGCGGGCGCCACTTCGGCTCGGTATGATGAGGGGTCGGCCTTGCTCGACCGTGGCCACCGCGCTGTAGGTGGTACCGAGGTCAATGCCGATGACGGGGTCCATCGTGCGGTGCACCTTACACGACGGTGAAGCAGGGTGCGTTGCCCGCGTTCAGGTCATTGCCGATCTGCTTGGCCCGGGGGCAGGGCCCGTGCTACGCGCGCCGCATGCAGAACGTGTCTATTGCGCGCCGCTACGCCCGTGCCTTGCTTGACGCCGCCGGCCCTGACGCCGACGCGATTTTGGGTCAGCTCGAAGCGTTGATTCAGTTTTTCGAAACGCACCCCGACGCGTGGTTCGCCACGTCGAGCCCCGCCATCACCCGCGAGCAGCGGCTGAAGGCCATCGAGGCGATTTTGAAGTCGGTCGGCAGCGTGCACGTCACGTTGGGCAACCTGTTCAAGCTGCTCACCGACCGCAACCGCTTCTCGGTGCTGCCGATGCTCGCTCGGCAATTTCGCGACCTCGTCGACGTGCGCGTCGGCCGGGTGCGCGGCAAGGTCACGAGCGCCACCAAGCTGGCCGACACCCAGTTGAGCGCCATTCAGCAGTCGCTCGAGACCATGACTCAACGAAAAGTCGTGCTCGAAGCGAAGGTCGACCCCACCGTGTTGGGGGGGGTGGTGGCGCAGGTCGGCTCGCGCACCTTCGACGGTTCGCTCCGTCGACAACTGCAAGACTTGGGGCAGCAACTGAGCCGCCCCGTTCGCTGAGCGCTGGGCCTGCGCAAAACCAGCCAGCCCGCGCGCGTCTCCTCCTTGGGAGTCTCGATGCGATGTCGGCTCACTACGGCGGTCTTGGTTGGCGCGCTCACGGGTGCCAGCGCCTGCCTGCCGATTCACCGGCTGTATTTGAGCCGCACCAGTGGTCAACGTTCGGTGCTCGCCGCAACGGAGCCCGTGGCCGCTCAGGCCGTGGTCGCCGCCTTCAAAGAATTGGGCGCTGCCCTCGAGCCCGACCCCGACGCGCCCCACGTCTACCGCACGCGGGTGGGCCCGAAGACGGGAGAACTCGACACCCAGCTGGCGTGGTGGGCGGTTGAATTCGAGCCGCTGACCGACACCGCCACGGCGTTCGACATTCGGCAGCTCACCCCCGCGGCGACGCGGGTCGCGTTCGGCGTTGACGGCGAAATGAACGGTCAGGTGGCCGAGCCCGTCATTGCGCGGGTGGTTGAAATTCTGGGCCGGGTGCCGCAGCCCGACGACACCGGAGCCGAGGGCTCGGTGACCGAACTCGAGTTGCCTGACTCCTCTCTGGTGGCCGCCGACTTTCACCCGCTTTCGGTCGAAACGGCCAGCGCGTGCGGCATTGAATGGTCAGACGACGTGAAGGCCTTTCTGCGCGACGGCCACGTGGTGATGTTGCCCGACCTCACCGGAGACACGGCCGGGCCCGCAGCGTTCGAGCGACTGGTGTGTGCGACATTGGGGTTGGGCCTTCGCGTCACCGTGGTGTTGTCGGTTGACGCCCCCGAGCAACGCCGGCTCGACGCGTACCTCGCGTCATCGGGTGATGCCGAGGCCCGGGCCCGGCTGCTGTCGGGCAAATTCTGGGGCCGCGAATGGCAAGACGGCCGGAGCAGCGTGGCGATGCTGCAGTTGCTGGAGCAGCTGCGGGTGCGTCGGCAGTGGGGCCAGCCGGTGAACGTCGTGGCGGGTGACATCGGCTTGCCGGGCAACCCCCGCACCACCTTCATCGCGTCGAAGGTGCTCGAGCGGT
>JBGAIY010000617.1:0-3640 GCA_044225205.1 Myxococcaceae bacterium
ACCCCTTGAACGATGGTCGGCCCGCCATGGCGAAACGCGCGTTCGAGTTCGTTGTCGGGTGAATGGCTCAGCTCTTCACTCAGCCGGGCGCGCAACGGCTCGAGCGCCTCGGGCAACGGGTTCACCTGGCCCAACGCCGCGAGCAGCGCGGTCGACGTTTCGTGCTCGTCGTTGGTGGCGTCAGAGAAGGTGATGTCGAGGCCGACCGACTTCACCTGGGCGTCGACCAGCTGGGTGAGCGCCGCCGCGAGCTTGTCGCGCGACCACGGCCAACGCCCGTACGCCTGCGCGCTCGCCTCGTCGATGGCGACGACGACCACGTCGGGGTGCGACGGCCGAACACCCCGCAACCGAAACTTCAGGTCGACCGCCCGACCTTCGAGCTGGGCGACCGACCGGTGCAACAGCCCGCTTTCAGCCGTGTCGATGCCGACGATCGGTGCGTTCGTCGCAAAGTGAACGAACGCTCCGAGCGAGGCAATGACCAAAGCGAGCAGCTCGTACCGCCACCGCGAAACAGAATTGGGCATGCGGCCGCCGAGCCTACCGCCAAGTTCAGTTGAACTGAGCTGGTTTCGCGACCGAACCCGTGCATTTCATTCGGTCTCGAGATCAGTTCACCTGGGTCAGCGCTGCTCGAGCCGCAACGACAACGGGGCCAACGTCATGCGCACCGGCGCGTCGGAGACGAGGGGCACCACGGTGGTGAACACCCGTTCTTCGTCAGCCGAGGGCGCGGCCGGCGCTTCGCTCCGCTGTCCCGACAGCTCGGCGTTGTACCGATGAGCGTCTTCGTAGGCGGGGTCGCGGCCCTCGAACAAGTAACGGTCTGGCGACAACCCCGCCGACGCCAAGCCCCAGAGCGTGCTCAACAAGATCGCCGCGGTGGCGCCCACCCCCATGAGCGTCAAGCCGGTCACCTGGGCTTCTGGCGTGACCGGGTCAGACCCGTCGGCCGGAGCCGGCGGCGTGGGGTTGGTCGCGTAGAGGTAGCCACCGACGCCGGCCACCCCCAGCGCGACCGCGGTGCCGACCATCGACGCGATGCCGATGATTTGGTTTCGCTGGCGCCACGCGGCCACCTTGTTGGCCGACTCGATGTCTCCGGCAATCGTGAAGAAGTCTTGCTCGTCGAGCTTCTGGTTGCCTTGGTAATAGCCGAGAAAGACGTAGTAGCTCTTCTTCTTGCCGGTCTTGAACGACTCGCCGCCAATGTTCACCCGCTCGTCGTACTTGCCCGAATCGGCCCGCAATTCGAGTGGCTCGCGGCTGTCAGGGCGCCCCGTCTTGGGCAGGGTCACGCAGCCGACGAGCAGCAGGCTCATCGCCGCGGCGGCGGGGCGGGCCCAGCGGCGGCCCACCGCTCCAACGTCGGGCTTTCGCATCGCCCGGCGACTGGTAGAAGCGTCGCCCGTGGCCACCACGTACAAACAAGCCGGAGTCGACGTCGAAGCCGGAGACGCATTGGTTGAACGCATCAAACCGCACGCCGCTCGCACCAAGAGGCCCGAGGTGCTGTCGGGCGTGGGCGGGTTCGGGGGGCTGTTTGCCATCCCTCCGGGGAAGTACCGAGAACCGGTGTTGGTGAGCGGCACTGACGGAGTAGGTACCAAGTTGAAGCTCGCTTTTGCCATGGGTCAGCATGAGACCGTAGGTCAGGACCTGGTTGCAATGTCGGTCAACGATGTTTTGACCAGCGGCGCCGAACCGCTCTTTTTTCTCGATTATTTTGCGACTTCTCGGCTCGAGGTGGCCCTGGCCGAAAAGGTCATCGCCGGCATCGCCAAAGGCTGTGAATTGGCGGGGTGCACCCTGCTCGGAGGTGAAACCGCCGAGGTGCCCGGCTTCTATTCGCCCGGTGAATACGAGCTGGCGGGCTTCTGCGTCGGCATCGTCGAAAAATCGCAAATCATTTCGGGCCGAACCATCGTGCCGGGCGACAAAGTCTTGGGGTTGGCCTCGGCCGGGCTACATTCGAACGGGTATTCGCTCGCGCGCAAGGTGTTGACCGACGCGGGCCTCGCGCTGTCGGGGCAGGTCGACGGGTTGACCTTGGGCGAGGCGTTGCTCGCGCCCACCGTCATTTACGTCAAAGACGTGCTGGCGTTGCTGGCGCAGGTGCCGGTCAAAGGCCTGGCGCACATCACCGGCAGTGGGCTGCCCGGCAACGTGCCGCGCTGCCTGCCCGACGGGCTTGTGGCCGTGCTGCGTGAGTCGAGCTGGCCCCGGCCCAAAATCTTCGACGTGTTGCAGCGCTTGGGCCAGATCGACCGCGCTGAAATGTACAACGCGTTCAACATGGGCCTTGGCATGACGGCGGTGGTGGCGCCGGGCGACGTGGCGAAGGCGCTCGAGGTGCTCAAGGCCCGCGGCGTCAGCGCGTGGGAAGTCGGCGTCATCGAAGCGGGTACCCCGGGAGCCGAAGCCGAGGCCGTGGTCGTCTCATGATGCGCGTCGGGGTGTTGGCGTCAGGGAGCGGGTCGAACTTTCAGGCGCTGGTCGAGCAGTTGAACGGCCAGGCGACTTCACCCGCGCGCGTCGAAGTGTTGGTGTGCAACATCGCCACCGCGAAGGTGGTGGCCCGGGCCAAGGCGTTGGGCGTCGCGACCGAGGTCGTCGACCACACCGCCTTTTCGTCGCGCGTCGACTTCGACGAGGCGGTGGCGGCGGCGTTGCTCAAGCACCGCATCGAGCTCGTGGTCTTGGCGGGGTACATGCGCCTCGTGACTCCGGCCTTCTTGCGACATTTCGCAGGCAAGGTGATCAACATGCACCCGGCGCTGTTGCCGTCGTTTCCCGGGCTCCATGGGGCACGGCAAGCGCTCGAGCAAGGGGTCAAGGTGACGGGGTGCACGGTGCACTTCGTCGATGAAGGCACCGACACGGGCCCGATCATCGCTCAAGCGGCGGTGCCGGTGCTGCCGGGCGACACCGAAGCTTCGCTCAGCGCCCGCATTCAGGTGCAAGAGCACCGCCTGTTTCCTCTCGTGGTGAAAGCGTTGGCCGAGGGTCGCGTTCGGCTCGACGGTCGCCGTGTCAGCCTTTCGGAGCCCATTTCATGACCGCGCCAACCGCCCTCGCCCGCCGCCACGCCGGCCCCGCGAGGCACGTGTACGACACCATCGTCATCGGCGGGCAACTCGGGGGCATTCTCACCGCCGCGTTGCTCGCGCGCCGAGGCCTGCAGGTGCTCTTCGTCGACCACGACGTCGGCGCGACCCCCTACCAACACGGAGACTGGAAGTTCTCGTACGCGCCGTTCTTGTTGCCGTCACTCAAGAGCCTGTCGCTGTTCGAAGACGTGTTGGGAGAATTGGGCATGCTGCCCACGGTGCAGCGGCTCCTGCAACCGGTCGCGCTGCAGGTGCTCACCGGCGACGCCCGGTTCGAGTTGCCGAACGACGCCGACGCGCGGGCCAAAGAGCTGAAACGGGCCTTGGGCGCGCGGGCAGAAGAATTCGAGACCATGCTGCAGCGCAACCTCGCGAGCGCGTCGTCGAGCGACGCGTACTTCGCGACCAAACCCGAGCTGCCCCCCGAAGGCTTTTTCAGCCGGTGGCGGTTTCGCCGGGTGCTGCCGCGTTTCGCCGACGCGCTCGAGACGCCCTGCCCGCTCAAACAGGCGCAGATGCTCGAGCTC
>JBGAIY010000037.1:0-7517 GCA_044225205.1 Myxococcaceae bacterium
ACCGCCGAGACCGAAGCCGCCGACCCACCGGCGCGACCCCGTTCGCCCGCCCCACCTCCGCCCGCACCCGCCCCAGCACGCGCACACCGCCGTGGCCTCGGTACCTGGCTCGTCGGCATCGCCGTGGGCTCGCTGCTGAGCTGTTGGGCCTTCAGCGCGGTGCACCGGTGGTACGAAAATCGCCCGCGCGATTACGACGCGACCGTGGGCGAAGTGCAGTGGGCCCGGGTCGTCGACGTCGAGCGCTACCACCGGCAAGCGCACGACGGCTTCAAAGAAGCCATGCCCAGCGCGGCCGAAGACGTGAAGTCGCTCGGCCCACGGGAGCACCACCGCGAAGACGTCTTCGACCACAATGAAACCGAGCGCTACTCGGTTCAGGTGCCCGACGGGTACCGAACCGAGTCGTACTCCGAACGGGTCTCGTGCGGCGAGACCTGCACCACCAGCACGCGCACCTGCCACGAGGTCTGCAAGAGCAACAAGAACGGCTTTGCGACCTGCCACCAAGAATGCTCGGGCGGCGACCGCCGCTGCACGACCAAGTACTGCTCGCAGCAACGTACCCGGCAGGTGCCCAAGACCCGCACCGAGTTCAGAACGCGCGAAGTGCCGAAGTACCGCAGCGAGCCGCGGTTCGCCGAAGCCTTTTCTTGGTACCAGTGGGAATGGGCGACCGTTCGCACGGTTCGCGCGAAAGGCACCGACGTCACCGTGCACTGGCCCGCGTCGAACCTGAAAGTCGGCCTGGCGCCAGGAGAAGACGAACGTGAAGTTCGCCACGAGCAGTACCGGGTGCGGCTGAACTACGGCGATGGCCAAAGCCTGACCCTACGGCCCACCGAAGAAGCCGAATTTGTTCGGTATGCTCCGAATTCGCACCACCCGCTCCACACCGAAAACGGCCGCTTGACCGTCGACGGCCAGCCCGTGACCCCGGCCGCTCCCGAAGAAAACGACCACTGACGGCGGCGCTCGACCTGACGGGCCCCCTCTGGTACGCGTGCGGCGTGTGCTCGCGCCGAATTTCTGTGCTGCTGTGCTTGGCCGCCGTGGCCTGCTCACCCCAGCAGACGCCCAAGCAAGACCCCAACGTCGTCGTGACGGTGAATGGCGAGGTCGTGCCGAAAGCCGAATTTGAGCTCGAGCTCGGCCGCGAATCACAAGCCATGGAGGGCATCGCTTCGCACACCCGCGAGCAGATCGAGCCCTACAAGCAAACGCTGCTCGCGACGATGATCGAACGGCTCGTGCTGCTGCAGACCGCGCGCGCCGCCCAGGTGACCGTCACGCCCGAAGAAGTCGACCGCCGCATGCTGGCGCTGGCCAGCGAATACCCCGCCGGCACCTTTGACGACGTCTTGGCGCAGACCCACACCAGCCGCAGCGAGCTCATGCGCAAGACCCGCGAACAGCTGATCATTGAAAAGTTGTTTCAAGAACAGGTGTTCGCGCGAGTCGCGGTCACCGAAGACCAAATTCGCCGCTATTTCGACGAGCACGCCGACGAATACGCCGAACCCGAACAGGTGCACGCCCAGCAAATCGTCGTCAAAGGGCTCGACGAGGCGAAGAAGGTGCAGCAACTGCTCTGGCAGGGCAAAAAATTCGGCGACCTGGCGCGGCGGTACTCGCTGTCTCCCGACGCGAAAGTCGGAGGCGACTTGGGCTTCTTCAAGCGCGGCGAAATGCCGCCCGTCTTCGACGAAGTCGTCTTCAAAATGTCGCCCAACCAAGTGAGCGAAGTCGTTTCGACCGACTACGGCTTTCACCTGTTCAAGCTGATTGAAAAGAAGCCGGCCCGCAAGCGCGAGCTGGCCGAGGTGCGGGCCCAGGTCGAACAGAAGCTCGTCGAGCGGCTCCGCGGTGAACGCCAGAGAGAATACGTTGCCAACTTGCGCGCCAAAGCCAACGTCAAGGTCAACGAAACCGCCCTGGTGACCGCGAGCAGCCGGCCCATGGGCGCCTCGCCCCAAGAACCGTAGAACCCGGTTGCATCGCAGCGACGGTTTGTTCATCGTGGGCGTCGGTGACTCCTCGAGTTGGTCGCTCCACGCGGTTCACTCGCCTGACGGTCGGTGTGCTGGCACTGGTGTGCGCTCCCGCCGTGGCCCAAACCGTTGAACTGAGCGAAGGTGAACAACGGTGGGTCAATGCCCACCCGGTCGTGCGGGTCGCGCACGCGGTCAATGGGCCTTTCGCGTTTCTCGACCACCGGCGCCAACTCTCAGGCTTGAGTCTCGACACGCTGACGGCCTTTTCGCAGCGCTGTGGGCTTCGCTTCGAAAGCGTGCTCGTGCCCGACTTGAACGAGGCTTTTGACGGGCTGCGCGCGGGTCGGTTCGACGCGGTCATGGGCATCGGCCGAACGGTCGACCGCGAAGCGTTCATGCGCTTCGCGGCGCCGTACGCCTATTCGCCCGACGCCATTGTCAGCCGAACCGACGGGCCCTTCGTCTTCGACGTCAGAGACCTCGGGCGGCGCCGGGTGGGGCTCGCCAAGGCCAGCGTCGACCTCGCCCGCACTTTGGCCACCAGCGCGCCGGCGGCCGAGCTCGTCTTCTACGACACCATGGAAGCGGCGGTTTTAGCGGTCGCCCACGGAGACGTGTTCATTTCGGTGACCGACGCGTCGGTGGCCGCCTTCACCGTCAAAGAAAAGGCCCTTTCGAACCTGCGGGTCGCGGGCATTTTCGGCGCACCCGGTGAAGTCGAATTCGGCGTACGACCCGACTGGCCCGAGCTCGCCACCATTCTCGACAAGACCTTGGCGGCGATGCCCGCCGCCGAGCGCACCGCCCTCACCAACCGGTGGATGCCACTCGACTACGAGTCTGACCGGCGGTGGCAGCGCGCCTTCACCCAAGCGGCGGTGGTGCTTGCGCTGCTGGGGTTCGGGGCGCTCGCGCTGCTGGCGGTGCTGCGAAAGCTGCGGCAAGAGCTCAAGCGCCGACACCAGGCCGAACGCGAGCTCGAGAAGACCCTCGCTGAATTGGCCCGCATCAGCCAAGAGAAGACCGACTTGTTGCGAATGGTGGCACACGACCTGCGCAACCCCCTCACCGCCTTGCTCATGAACATCGACTTTCTGGCCGGAGACGACGGCCCGGCCGACCGAGCCACCCTGCTCGACATGCGCAACTCCATCGAGGTGATGCGAACGTTGGTCGCGCTGCTCGTCGACCAGCAGGCCGTCGAAGCGGGCCAACGCACGTGGACCTTGGCGACCTTCGACGCCTCGCACGAAGTGCTCGCGGCGGTCGGAGGGCTGACCGAAGTCGCCAAGTACAAAACCATCGACCTCGTGGTCGACGCCCCGCCCGGCTTGCCCCCGCTGACCACCGACAAGAGCGCGTTTCGCCAAGTGGTCGACAACCTGGTTTCGAATGCCGTGAAGTACAGCCCCGAGCGCACGACGGTACGCCTCGAGGTGCAGAAGGTCGGAGAGGCTCTTGAGCTGACCGTGCGCGACCAAGGGCCCGGTGTACCGCCCGAGCAGAGAGAGCGAATCTTTCAGAAATATCAAACCGGTTCGGCGAAGCCGACCGGCGCCGAACGCTCCATCGGCCTCGGCCTGTGGATCGTCTCTCGCCTCGTGACCAACCTGCACGGCCGGGTGTGGTGCGAAGGCGCCGACTCCGGTGGTGGCGGGGTCTTCAAAGTGCAATGGCCGCTGACGACGACGGTCTCTGCGCCGAACGCGACCGACGCACGCCGGTGACGCGGGGGCGGCCTTGCAGTCGCGCCCCGGCCACTCGAACGAAGCGGCATGCGGAGCGGTCATTCGCCACGGCAGGGCCTCAGCTCGCCTCGCTTGAATCGAGTTCGGTGAGCGCGGCCCCCACGCGCGTCAACAACGAGCGGGCTCGCGCTTGGGCGTCAGTCGTGAAGGCCGCGCCTTCATGGAGCGCATCGATGAGCGCCAGGGCCTCGTCGACCACGGCGGCGGTGCGACCCGAAGCCAAGTGCGGCTGCGCTGAACCGGTTTCGCGACCGAACTGGCTCGGGTCATTCGGTGTCGCGAGCGAAACGGCGCTCGGCTCCACAAAACTTCGGGGCCTGGGGTGTTGCGCGGGCTCGGTCAGCCACGCGTCGCGCGAAGGCAACAGCCGGGGGCCCGGCACCCGCGTGGCGACGTCGTTCTGGCGAAGCGTCACCCACAACCAGCACTGGGCCAGGCGGGCCACCGCGCCGACGCGCCCCCCGCCGCGCACCCGCCGCTTCTGTTTGCGGGCCTCGAGCCGTTCATCGGCCAGGCGTCGACATGGGCCTTCATTCGAGTGCGCCCCCGCCACCGTCACCGTTCGCCGCAGCACCTCGGGCCACTGGTCGCGCGACCATTGCGTCGCCACGTCGGCGCGAACCACGTTCGCCCATGCCAGGGCGCGCACGAGCGGCCAGTGGGCCCCCGCCAACACCACGGCGAACGCATTGCCCGCCACCCGACCAACCATCGCCTCGGGCGGTGCGCTCCCACGGAGCACGCGGGCCACCCCTCGCAACACGTCGTCGCCCACGCCGTGCCCCAACCAGTGGTTGGTCGAACGCAGGTCGTCGACGTCGGCGACGATCAACGAGTAGGCCGTGCCGACCCGCTCGAGCTCGCTCAGCGCTTCTGCAAATGGCTTCGGCCGCCACAACCCCGTCAGGGCATCATGCGTCGAGTCGGGCGACATGTGCGGCTGGCGTCACCCTTCACCCAACAGCGGGCGCGCGCGCACCAACAAACCCGCCAACGCGTGCTCTTCGGCCAACGCCTTGAGCGCCCGCCGCTTGGCTTCGAGCGCCTCGGTCGCTCCCGCCTGCCGGTCGACGAAGGCCTGCAGCAAAATCGCTTCGAACTCGAGCCACGGCGCTTCAATGCTGCGCGCGTCAGCAATGATGGCGGTCAGCTCGGCGCCCACGTCGGTCTTCTTGGCCACCGCCAGCTTCGCCTCGAGCAGGCGCCGGTAGAGCGTGGTCGTCAGGTAGCGCTTGAACGTCTTCAACTCTTTGACGGTCGCGACCGCCGCTGCGCGAACCGCGGCGTCGTTTGGCGCCAGCAGCACCTGGTCGCCACGGCGCAGCGACTTGGCGAGGTAGTAGTGCCGCAAGGTCTGCACGTGTGAGCTGGGCGAAAGCCCGTACGCGTCGTGCGTCTTGAACATGGCCTCGAGTTCGCCGTCGGGCGCGGCCGAAAGGTGCGCGTACAGCGCCCGGTGCCCCAACAAGAGCGCCGCTCGAAACACGTCGTCGGCGGCATGCTGCTTCAAGAACTGCTCGTATTCGTCGAGCGCCTGCTTCGCTTTGGCGAAGTCTCCCTGCAGCGCGTAGATCGTGCCGAAGTAGGTGCGAAACGTGTGACCGCGGGCGATGAGGCTGTCGCCCGTCGAACGAATGCGGCCAAGGCCGTGGTCGGCCACCGACAAGGCGCGCACGGTTTGGCCGCGCATCACGAGGCTCCAGGTGACGCCGCTCACCACCGTCAAAAAGCTCGAAACGTCTTGGCGCGACCCATTGGCCACCGCTTCGATGCCCAGCTTTTCACCTTTCAGAATTTCGCCGCCCATTTCGACGGCGAGGGCGCTGAACCCGGCCACGAAGGCCGCGGCGGCCGGGTCGTGCGCCGCCGCCGACGCCGCATGAGCGGAGGCGATGAGCTTCTGGGTCAGCCCCTTGAGCCCCAACACACTCGTGACCACCGACGTGAACCCATAGGCTTCGGCCTTCGCCCGACCGGGTGACAGCCGGCTGATGGCGGTGAAGCCGCGCACCAAGCCCCCCAGCAGAAGCTTGCGGTCGAACAAGAAGTACCCGGCGTACCCCGACATCATGTACAGGTCGGCGCCCAGCTCGTCACGCGGCCGCAGACGGCCCCGGCCCAAGAAGCGGGTTCGGGCGAGCGTGAACGCAAAGACGACGGTGGCGAGAACCAGGTCGAACAGTGACGACTTGACGGGAGAATACCCAATGGCCCGCAACGCCCGACCCGCTTCGGCGCTCGCGGCGCGGGTGTCGAGGCTGCCCATGAACAACCGAGCCAAGCCCGAATGCGCGCCTCCGCGCACGAACGAATCTTGGCTGCGCCGCAACACCGACTCGAAAGCCGCCTTGGCCTCGTCAATGTGGTTGGTCGCCATGTGCATCGACCCGAGCGACAACTCGAGTTCGGGGTCGAGGTCGCGGCCCTGTGCACGCAGCACGTCTTGGGCGGTGAGCAAGAACTCTCGCGCGCGCACCGCGTCGAAAGCGGCCATCGCTTCGAGCGCGGCGTCTTTGTGCACCGAGAAGACGACGTCGGGCGAAACCTTCGGCCCCGCGAGTCGCGCGTGGGTCGCCAAGGTGAAGGCCCGGCCGGGTTCGGGCGGCGCCTTGAGGTAGGCCTGCACCAGGTTCGCGTGAATGTCTTGCGCCCGTTCGCCTTCGAGGCCGGCGTTCACCACCTCGCGAAACTTGTCGTGGTACGTGTCGACGAAGTCGCGCCGGTCGCGCTGGGTCGTGCGAATCAAATGGCTGGCGCGCAGCTGGTGGTACAACCGGGTCGCGTACTGAAGGCCCGCGGCCGAAGTCGCCACTTCTTGCGGCAAGACCGCGCCCGCCAAGCACACCACTTCGAGCAGGCGTCGCACGTCGGCCGGCAGTTGACCGACACGGGTCGCCACCACGTCTTTGAGCCCCTTGCCCGCCGACCGCACGAGGTCGGCGTTGTTCGCCGCCGCGTACAGCAACTCGTGCAAGAAGAACGCTTGGCCTTCTGATTCGCGAAGGGCCCACTGCACCACATGTGGGTCTTTCACGCCGGCTTCGGCCGCCATGGCTTGGGCGAGTTCGGCACTCTCGGCCGCCGAGAGTTGTTCGAGCGTCATCACGTCGGGCGCGTGGCCCGTTTCGCGTTCGAACAGTTGGCCGAGCGCCTGCAACATGGGGCTGGCGGAGTCTTCGGCGCGAAACCCACCGACGACCAGAATGGGCTCGCTCGACGGGGCGGCCAAGCGGGCGAGCACCTGCGCCCCCGCCACGTCGCCCCACTGCAAGTCGTCGACGCACAGCACGAGCGGCGCCTTCTTCGCGAGCAGCTGAAACACCTCGGTCAACGCCCGAATCGCGCGCCGCTGCAGTTCGGCCGGGTCGTCGGCCACGGTTTGCACCGCCCCCGCCGACTTCGAAAACACGTCGCGCAACACCGGAAAAGCGCGGGTCAACGCGCCCAGGTCGCTCGGCTCCAGCTCGGGCAGCCATTCGCGCCGCCGCTCGAGCTCGCTCGTCAACGAGTCGACCAACTTGTCGACTGTTTTGTACGGCACCAGCTCTTGCTCGTAGCACCGCCCATTGAGCACGAGCCGCCCTTCGGCTTCGAGTTCGGCCAGAAATTCGGCCAAGAGCACCGATTTGCCGACGCCCGACCGGCCGCGCACGAAGACCGACGTCGGCGCTTCGAGCGCCTTCATCGCCACCGCCCACAGCCGTTTGCGCTCTTCGTGCCGCCCCACCAAAGCCATGCGGTCGTTCGACCCCGAGTCGGCCGACACGTCTTGGAG
>JBGAIY010000037.1:7572-30201 GCA_044225205.1 Myxococcaceae bacterium
AGGTTCGCCGACGTCGGGCACGAAGTCGGTAATCGGTGGAGGCACGGCCTCGAGGCGCGTGCGCAAGCTCACCTTCGTGCCAAACGGTCGCCCACCGCTCAGCGTTTCGTAGAGCATGACGCCGAAGCTGTACCAGTCAGACGCCGCCGACGCCGGCTGGCTGAGCAACAGCTCGGGCGCCAGATACGCCGGAGTGCCCACCACCACGTCGCTCGCGCCCGTCTCGGCTTTCGCGGCCTGCTTGGCGATGGCAATGCCGAAGTCGAGCAAGACGGCGCGCCCCTGGGTCGTCACCATGACGTTCGACGGCTTGATGTCGCGGTGCAAGAACCCCGACCGGTGAATCGCGTCGATGCTCAGGGCCACCTGGCGCAACAGCGGCAAGGCCCGAGCGCGCTCTTCGGGCGACAACGTGCGCCGCGGCGCCGCCGGGCCTGACGGCTTGGGCGCCTCCGAGACGGGGGCCGGCTCGACGAGCGAGGTCGACACCGTGCGGGTGCGGTCGGGTGACGGCTCGGTCGTCGCGCCCCCCTGCGAGGTGCCGCTCGGGGCGCTGCCGCTGCCCGACCCTTGCAGCGGGGTGTGCAACCGCGGCGGCGGCGTCTCGCCTCGCACCGCGTAGAGCAACTCGACCCCGTCGAGCAGCTCCATCAACCAGAACCACTGGCCCTCGTTTTCGATGAGCTCGTACTGGCTGATCAGGTTGGGGTGCACGACATTGGCGAACGACCGAAATTCGTTCTTCAAGCACAGCAACTCTTTACCGGCGAAGTTCGTGAGCGTCTTGACGGCGATGACTTCGCTCGAGCGCTGGTCGACCGCTTCGAACACCTTGCCCATGCCGCCCACGCCCAACAAGCGCTGGAGCTTGAGCCACGGGGGCGTGCGAACATCGGGAGCGAGGGGTGATGCGAGCGTCATAGGCAGTGCGAAAACCCCCAACAGTCTGCGCCGGCGGCGCGCACCTCGACACCAACACCAACGCCCGGAGCCTCACACGCCCCGGCGCCCGCTGCCACTAAAACGTCGGTACTGAAACCCTTGTGCCGAAGCTGAAAAGCCAGCCCTTTTCATCACTTCGCCCCAGGGGGAGTTCGCCGCGTCAACCCCGTTGATTTCAGCAAGCAAAAAGCCCTGCCCCGACTCGACCGCGCGCTGCGCCAAAGTCGCAAGCCGCGCCACCACCTCGTTGACTTTTTGCGTAGTGGCGGCGTCGGTCGCGGCGGGGTCGAGCCAGAACACCGCCTGCTTGCCCCCACGTGAAACCCAAGCCGCTGGCCGGCCGTCGACCATCACCACCACGGCGCCCAATGTACGACTGGGTGTGTTTCGCCGCGGCCGCGGGGGAGCGGGCTGGTCGGGGGCCGGCGGCCAGGGCAACAGCGCCCCGTACGGGTTGGCAGGGTCGACCGCTGCCAACACCAACACCTCGCTGGGCTTGCCGTCGGCCGGCAAGGCCGAGCGCAACCCGCGAACGTGGTCGAGCACTTCGGGCAACGCAAACTGCATGGCCCCGACCCCTTTGACGAAATAGCCGCGGCGAACCCGACCCGAGGCCTCGAGCGCCGCGAAGACCTCGCTCACCGCGGCAAAGCCCCCGGGCAACCCCTCGGCCAAGGCCACTTCGCGGGTCACCACGCCATAGCGCCGCAGCAACTGGTGCGCGGTGTTCGCGCTCCACGCCGTCGGGCTCACCGGCGCCGAAGTGAACCGCGACGCCACGGTCGACCACCGACCCTCGGCCGCCAGAGGCTGCGTTCGCCGCGACCGAAACCCCCGGGCCACCGCCCGCCTCGCGATTCGAGGGTCGACGACCTTCGTCAACGCGCGCAGCCCGTAGAAGTGGTCGCACGTCACCACACCTCGCCACACCAACGACCACAGCGCGTCGAGCGTTTGCTGTGCAAAGCCGCCCCCGCTCGCATCGTGAATGACGTTGAAGAAGCTCGCGCCTTCTTTTTCAAGAAACGAAAAGGCGGTGCGTTCTCGGTCGCTCCACGTGCGTTCGTCGACCGGCGGCGCGCGGTAGAGGCGCGGCAGCTCGTCGGTCAAATACAGGGCGATTCGGCCGTCGCGGTCGCCGAGCGCTTCGACACCGACCCAGACGACTTCTCCCGCGGCAATGAGCTCGTCGAGCTGCCCAGACGAAAAAGCTTCGATTCGTGCCGACAGCAGCTCGCTTTCGAGCACCGACGCGGGCAACGGCAACCCCTGCAGCTTTTCGATGACGTCGAGCAACGCGTCGAGACCGCGCCGCCGCTGGGTGACGCCTTGCCACGACGTCAACAGGCGCGCGAAAGCGGCTTCGTCGACCGGTTCGATTTGCTGCCGCAGACGCGTCAGCGCACGGCGCCGAATCGAGCGGAGCACCTCGGGGTCGGCCCATTCACGGTCGGTGCCCGACGGGCAAAACGCGCCTTCGAGCAGCCGCCCCGACGTCGTCAACGCCGTCAACGCTCGGCCGAACGTCGCCCGGTGCGCCTCGCCGTAGCGCCTCACCAAGTCGGCGAGCGAGAACGGCACGTGGCACCGGGCGTACCGCAAGACCCATTCGTTCACCGAGCCACCCACCGACGCCAAGAAGGTCGCCGGCACCTCGGGCGGCAGCGCCGCGCCCAAGACGTCGCGGTACCGGCCGGCGTGCTCAACCGCGATGAAGCGGCGCTCGGAGCCCAGCACCACCGCGACGACGCGCGTCTGTTGCTCGAGCTGGCGCAGCACCCCGGCCAGGTCGAGCGTGGGCACCACGCGCGCGGCCAGCTCGTCTCGGCTCAAGTCGCCCAGTCGCAACAACAGGTCGTGCACGCCGTCGGCGGTTCGCGCCCGCAGCCGCTCGTCGGTCAACTGAACCTGCGCCTCGACCTCATCGAACGAGGCCTGGTCGAGCAACTGCCGCAGTTCGGCCTCGCCCAGCAGCGCTCGCAACTGGTCGGCGTCGATCGACAGGGCTTGGGCGCGGCGCTCGGCGGCCGGCGTGTCGCCTTCGTAAATGAAATTCGCCACGTAGCCGAACAGCAGCGACGACGCGAACGGTGACGGCGACGCGGGTGACCGGCTTTCGACCTTGACGCGGCCTTGCTCGACGTCGCGGAGCAGCGCTTCGAGGGCCGGCATGTCGAACACGTCGCGCAGGCATTCACGGTACGCCTCCAACACCATGGGAAACTGGGGGTACGCCGTCGCCACCTCGAGCAGGTCTTGCGACTTTTTGCGCAGCTGCCACAGCGGCGTTCGCTGACCGGGGCGCTTCTTGGGCAACAGCAACGCCCGGCTGGCGATTTCTCGAAACCGGGCCGCGAAGAGCGGCGTTTGCGACAGTTCGCGCCACACCAGCGCTTCGACGTCTTCGGGTTTGGGTACGAGTACGCTCGGGTCGACCGGGCCCGCGGCTTCGGGCAACCGAATGACGAAGCCGTCGTTCGACCACAACGTCTCGACGTCTTCGAGGCCGAATTCGTGTTTGAGCCGCGAGGCCACCGCCATTGACCATGGAGCCAGCACTTGGCCCCCCAACGGCGACATCACGCACAGCCTCCAGTCGCCCAACTCGTCGCGGCCCCGTTCGACCACGACGGTCACGTCGTCGGGCACCGCGCTCGCGGCGCGCTGGTCGGCCAGGTACTGCAAGAGGTTCTTCGCCGCCCCCTCGTCGAGGTCGTGTCGCGTGGTGAGACGGGCGAGCGCGTCGGCCGCCGGCACCTCTTGCAATTGCCGAACGAGCGCGCCGATGCGACGGCCGAACTCGAGCGGCCGCGCTTGTTGGTCGCCGCGCCAAAACGGCATGCGCCCCGGCGCACCCGGCGCGGGAGACACGAGCACTTGGTCGAAGGTGATGTCTTCGATGCGCCAGGTCGACGCGCCCAGCACGAACGTGTCGCCCCGGCGCGACTCGAAGACCATTTCTTCGTCGAGTTCGCCGACCCGCGCTTGGCCTTTCGGTGCCCCGACCAGAAAGACGCCGTACAAACCTCGGTCGGGTATCGTACCGCCGTTGACAATGGCCACGCGTTTGGCCCCGTCACGCCCTCGAACCGTGTTGCCCGCGCGGTCGTAAGTGAGGCGCGGCTTCAAGTCGGCGAACGACTCGCTCGGGTAGTGCCCCGACAACATGTCGAGCACCCCCTCGAAGCTCGAGCGCGACAGCTCAGAACAGGGCGCCGAACGACGCACGAGGTCGAACAGGGCGTCGGTCGACCACGGTTCGAGGCTCGCGGCCGCGACGATTTGCTGCGCCAGCACGTCGAGCGGGTTGCGGGGGTACCGCGTCTCCTCGACGGCGCGGGCGTGCATCGCTTCGGTGAGCGCCGCGCACGCCACCAAGTCACCCCGAAACTTGGGAAACAGCACCGCCTCGCTCGACGCGCCGACCTGGTGGCCGGCCCGCCCCACCCGCTGCAACGCGCTGGCGACCGACGGCGGCGCTTCGACCTGCACCACCAAGTCAATGGCGCCCATGTCGATGCCCAACTCGAGCGAGCTCGTGCACACCAAGCCCTTGAGCCGCCCTTCTTTGAGCCGCGTCTCGATGAGGGCCCGCTGGTCTTTCGCGAGCGAACCGTGGTGCGCGTAGACCAGCACTTCACCCGCCAACGCGTTGAGCGCGGCGGCCAACTTCTCGGCGGTGCGCCGGTTGTTGACGAACACGAGCGTCGACGTTTTCGCCCGAATGAGTTCGACGAGCCGCGGGTAAATCGCCTCCCACACGCTGTGGGCCGCGTTCGGTACCTCCGGGGTCGCCCCCGCGGGCGCCGGCCCGGAGTGACTCCGAGCGGGGGGCGGGGCCCTCAGGTTCGCCAGGTCTTCGACGGGCACCTCGACCCGCAGGTCGAACGTCTTGGGGCCCATGGCATTCACCACGGTCACGTCGCGCCAGGTCGCGCCGTCGACGCCGTGACCGCTCGCCCCTCCCAGAAAATGCGCCACTTCGTCGAGCGGCCGCGCCGTGGCCGACAGCCCGACGCGTTGCAAGCGCCGCCCCGCCAAGTGCTCGAGCCGCTCGAGCGACAGGGCCAAATGCGCCCCCCGCTTGGTCGGCACCAGCGCGTGAATTTCGTCGACGATGACGGTCTCGACGTCTTTCAGCCAGTCGCGCGCTTGCGAAGTCAGCAACAAGTACAGCGACTCGGGCGTGGTGATGAGCAGGTCGGCCGAGTTGCGCAAAAAGAAGGTTCGGTCTTTCTGCGGCGTGTCTCCGGTGCGCACCGCCACGCTGGGTCGCGCGAAGGCGTCGCCCCGTCGCTGGGCCCAGTCGGCAATGCCTTCGAGCGGCGCGCGCAAGTTGCGCTCAACGTCGACCGCGAGCGCCTTGAGCGGTGAGACGTACACCAGGCGGCACCGGCCCCGCCCCCCTCGCGCCCCCGCCGAGGGCGCCGCGGTCGACCTGCTGGGGTCGAACATCAACTTCGAGAGGCCGTGCAAAAACGCGGTGAGCGTCTTGCCGCTGCCGGTCGGCGCTAGAATCAACGTCGACTCGCCGCGGCTCAGCGCGGGCCAGCCCAGCGTTTGGGCCGACGTGGGAGACGCGAACGTGGCCGAGAACCAGTCGCGCACTGCCGGGTGAAACGCGTCGAGAACCGTGGCCACGCCCGCGGTGTACCTCGGGCAAAAAAAAACCGCCTCCGGTGACTTGGAGGCGGTTTTCACTCGAAACAGTGCTTCGAGTTCTTCGTTCTCTTGGGCCACTCCGTGGAGGCTCTGAGCCAATTGACTTCAGCTCAGAGAGTCACCACGGAGATGGTTCCTTGTTCGTGTATCTCTTGCAAGGCACCACCTCCTTTCGTCGCCCCGAGGGGCTTTCGGCATTTTGGCGCAGCGGCCGCGAAGCGCAAGCCGGTCACGTGTGGGCCGAAGTGGGCAACCTGCTCTTTCGAGGGGCATTGACGGCCGAACGAACGGCCAGGTCACTCGAGGCGAAACCGTCGAACAATGGTCTGCAGCTCTTCTGAAATGTTCGACAGTTCTTGCGCGGCGGCCGTCATTTGCGACACGGCCCGCGTTTGCTCTTCGATGACGGCGGTCACGCCCTCGGTGCTCTCGGCGTTGTTGCGTGCCACCGACGAAATTTCGGTGATGGCGGCGACCATGGCTTCAGACCCCTTTTGCTGCTCGCGGGCGTATTCGAAAATGAGCGCGACCTTTTCGGCGCCATTGCGCGCGCTGTCTGAAATGCTGCCCATTGACCGAACGATGGTCGTCAGGTCTTCGCGGCCTTCAGACAGTTCTTCGATGCCTTCGCGCATGGCCGAGACGACCGACGACGACTGTTGGCTGATGTCGCGGGCGAGTCGTGAAATTTGTTCGGCGCTGCGACCGGCCGACTCGGCGAGCTTGCGCACTTCGTCGGCGACCACGGCAAAACCCCGGCCGTATTCGCCCGCGCGCGCCGCTTCGATGGTGGCGTTGAGCGCGAGCAAGTTCGTCTGCTGGGCGACCTGGGTGATCACGTCGACGATTTTCGAAATTTCTTGAGTCTTTTCGCCGAACTTGAAGACCTCTTGGCTGGCATTTTCGATGCGGCTGAACACCTTGCGCACCTTTTCGCCGGCGAGCCGAGCGGCTTCAGACCCTTCGACTGCGGCCGACGAGGTGCTGGCGGCCGCCCGGGTGGTTTCTTCGGCGCTCGTGGCGGTGCGCTGGAGCGCTTGGGCCATGTCGGTGATGGCGCGCGAGGCGCGCGTCACGAGGGCGCTCTGCGTTTCGGCCCCCGCGGCGATTCGCTTCATCGACCCGCCGACTTCGCTGGCCTGGGCGTTGACGCCTTGCGCGCTGTCTTCGAGCGCCGACGCCGATTCGGCGACCGACTCGGCGGTGCGCTGAATCGAACTGACCAATTCGCGCAGGTTTTCTTGCATGTCGGCAATGGCGACGGCCAACTCGTCGATGTCGTCGCGCAGCGAGGGGGCCTCGAGCTGCACCCGGCGCGACAAGTCTCCGCGCGAAATTTCGAGCGCGGTCGCCGACAACACCCGCACGCGAGAAACGCGGAGCACCAAGTACGGCAACAGCAGCGCCAACACCAAGGTGACCAGACCCGCGGCGATGATCTTGAGCGGCCAGTCCCAAGCCGAGCCCAGAAACATGACCCCGACGAGCGCGGCCCCCAAGGCCACGTACCCGAAGAAAATTTTGAGGTGCAACGACACCTGCGCGCGCCGCTCTTCAGCGGTTCGAATCACCCGCGACACGGGCGAACGGCGCGAAACCACGGCAATGTCTTCACGCGGAGGGCGAGCCACGATGTGGTTGTACCCCGCACTCGCCGGCATTCAAAGAAAGGGCGCTCGACAAATGTGAGGCCGCAATGTCGCGCAGCTCGCAGATCACCGTACACTCGGCCCGTCGTAAGCTTCTCCTTCGCAGGCCGCTCGCCCAAAGAACCGACCCATGGCGTCTCGCTCATTTCTCTTCTTTTCCAGCACGGCTGCGCTGGCGTTGGCGCTCGCGGGCTGTTCGCGCACGACCATTTACTTCTGCGGCTCGCCCGGTGACCCCGACTGCCCCGACGGGTACGTCTGTGAGCGAAACCGCTGCGTGCCCGACCCGCTCAACGGCGCCTGCCCGGCCGGGCAAACCAAGTGCGCGGGCATTTGCGTCACGACGGCCACCGACTCCAACAACTGCGGCGGCTGCGGCACGGTGTGCCCCAACGACGGCGTCTGTTCGGGTGGGGTGTGCGGTGCCGCTTGCCCCGTCGGCCAGACCAACTGCAATGGGGCCTGCGTCGACCTCAAAGGCAACCACGCCCACTGTGGCAAGTGCCAAGCCGCGTGCGACGCGCTCAGCGTGTGCACCGACAGCGCATGCGCTTGCCCAGACCCGCTGAAGAGCTGCAATGGCACCTGCGCCAACACCGACAGCGACGCCAAGAACTGCGGAGCTTGCGGCAAGACGTGCGGCGCTGGGTTCTGCCAAAAAGGCCAGTGCGTGCTTTCGTGCGAAAGCGGCCGCAGCCTCTGCAACGGCGGCTGCATCGACCCCTCCCAAGACCCGTTCAATTGCGGTGGCTGCGGCACGGTGTGCGGCGCGAATTCGACCTGCAGCAAAGGCCAATGCGTGTCGACCTGCGCCATGGGCCAGACCAGCTGCGCGGGGCACTGCGTGGCGACCGACACCGACCCGGGCAACTGCGGGGGCTGCGGCGTTTCGTGCGGCCCCGGCGGCACCTGCTTCGGGGGCCAATGCACGCCGAGCTGCCCCATTGGGCTCAGCAACTGCAAAGGCGCCTGCGTCGACCCGCTCACCGACGGCGCGAACTGCGGAGGTTGCGGCGTCGACTGCGGGCCCGCGGGCTTCTGCAGCGCCGGCCAGTGCAGCACCACCTGCGGCCGCCCCCTCGAAGTGTGCTCCGGCAAGTGCGTGAACACCCAGGTCGACCCCGCGAACTGCGGCAAGTGCAGCAACGCGTGTGCGACCAAAGCGGGCCAGACCTGCCAAGCCGGCCAGTGCGCGTGCCCTTCGCCCGAAACGAGCTGCAACGGCCAATGCACCGACACGAACAGCGACGGCAACAACTGCGGCGGCTGCGGCAAGGTCTGCCCGAACGGGTTGTTGTGCGCCAAAGGCTCGTGCACGACGGCCTGCCCCCAGGGCACCCAGCAGTGCGGCACCAGCTGCGTCGACGTCACCGGCGACCGCAACAACTGCGGCACGTGCGGCAAGCGGTGCGACGCCACCGAGCGCTGCCTCATGGGCATGTGCACCACGACCTGCGCGCTCGACGAAATTTCGTGCAGCGGCGCGTGCGTGAACCCGACGACCGACCCCAACAACTGCGGCGGCTGTGGCGTCGCCTGCTCGGGCGGCCAGGTCTGCACCAACAAGACGTGCGCGTGCCCCGCCGGCAGCGTGGTGTGCAACGGCAAGTGCGTCGTCACGGCCTCTGACTCGAGCAACTGCGGCGGCTGCGGCGTGCAATGCACCAACGGCACCAGCTGCACGAACGGGCTGTGCGTTTGCCCGTCGGGCACCACCGCGTGCGGCAACACCTGCGCGGCCACCGACACCGACCCCAAGAACTGCGGCAAGTGCGGCAACGTCTGCGGCGGCGGGCAAGTGTGCCAAGCGGGCACGTGCCAGTGCCCCACCGGTCAGTCGCTGTGCAACGGCACCTGCGTGCCCACCGCGTCTGACCCCAACAACTGCGGTCAGTGCGGCAAGGCCTGCACCGGAGGCCAAAGCTGCACGAATTCGTCGTGCGCGTGCGGCCCCGGCCAAACGTTCTGCAACGGCCAGTGCATCGCCACCGACAACGACCCGAAGAACTGCGGCGGCTGCGGCGTCACCTGCACCGGCGGCCAGAACTGCGTCAGCGGCCAGTGCCAAACGGGCTGCCCCACGGGGTACGTCACCTGCAACGGCGTGTGCACCAACACCGACACCAGCCCCGGCAACTGCGGCGGCTGCGGCCAGTCATGCGGGGCCAACAGCCGCTGCGTTGGGGGCAAATGCCAATGCACCGGCCGCGGAGAGCAGCTGTGCAGCAACAGCTGTGTCAACACCCAGACCGACCCCAACAACTGCGGCAGCTGCGGCAAAGCCTGCGGCAGTGGCCAGGCCTGCCAGTTCGGCACCTGCACGACCATGTGCGCGCCGTTCTTGACCAACTGCAACGGCACGTGCACGAGCACCGCCATCGACCCCAACAACTGCGGCGGCTGTGGCAACGCCTGCGGCCCGGGCAACACCGGCTGCCTCAACGGGTCGTGTCGCTGCGGCAGCGGCACCACCCCGTGCAACAACCGCTGCGTGCGGCTCGACAGCGACGCGTCGAACTGCGGCATGTGTGGCAAAGCCTGCGGCTCGGGCGAGTTCTGCGACAACGGCACCTGCGTGTCGATGTG
The DNA here is from genome assembly GCA_044225205.1 of Myxococcaceae bacterium. Classification (GTDB taxonomy): domain Bacteria; phylum Myxococcota; class Myxococcia; order Myxococcales; family Myxococcaceae; genus JAEUJT01. The sequence goes on from JBGAIY010000037.1 coordinate 17,412, forward strand.
CTCGAACGGCGAGACCGCCTGCAACCTCTCGTGCGTCGACTTGCAAGACGACCCTCGCAACTGTGGCGTGTGCGGCCGGGCGTGCGCCACCAACGAGCAGTGCATCGGCGGCATTTGCTACTGTTCGGGTGGCTTCGGGGTGTGCAACGGCGTGTGCCGCGACCTCCAGTCAGACCGAAACAACTGTGGCAAGTGCGGCACCCAGTGCGCCTTCAACCAGGGCTGCGTGGCCGGCCAATGCCAGTGCCCCGTCGGCCAAACCAACTGCAACGGCACCTGCGTCGACCTCCAGACCAGCCGAAACAACTGCGGCATGTGCGGCTTTTCGTGCGGCGGCACGCCGCTGACCACCGGCTGCGTGGGTGGCCAGTGCGTGTGCCAGACGGGCCTCACGTCGTGCAACGGCACCTGCGTCAACACCGCGTTCGACCGCAACAACTGCGGCAAGTGCGGCAACGTGTGCGCCAGCAACTTGACCTGCCGCAGCGGGGCCTGCGTGCCCCCGTAGTGAAAATGCGGTATTCGTGAGGCCATGCTTCGACTGGCTGCGGCGGCGATGGTGATGGTGGGCCTGGGCGCCAACGAGGTGCTGCAAGGCATTGAATTTCGCGCCGTCACGCTCGAACCAGGCCAACGCAAGAGCTTTCGGGTGCCTGGGCTCGAGCGCGTGGGCGGCAATTCGGGCACCTGCATCGAAGAAGGGCTCGACCTCGAAGAGCCCGAGACGTTCTGGCTGCGCGCGACCTGCGGCGGGGTGCGAACGGCCACGGTCTGGCGCGCCGACCTCAAGGCCATTCACGTGCTCGCGTGCGGCGAAGACGCCTCCAACCGCCCCGCGGGCATGGTGAAGCTGCGCCAAAAAGTGCAAGCCGAACTCAAGTCGAAGCAGCAGACGGCGTGCGTGCGCAACGGCCACGTCGAGCTGTGGGGTTGGGCCAAGACCGCCGAAGAAAAGAAAGGCCTCGACGCCCTGGCCGCGAAGTACGGCGACGCCAACGTGCGCAACCTCGTCGAAACCCTCGAGCCGGAGGGCGAATGAAGCCGCGCTCGAGCCTCGAAGGGCTCGTCGACCTGTTCTACCCGCCCGCGTGCGTCGGGTGCGCCGAGGTGCTGCCTTCGCCCGCGGTGTTTTGCGAGGCCTGCCTGGCCACCGTCACGCCGACCGCGTCGGTGCGGTGCACCGTGTGCGCCGAACCCGGGGCGTTCGCCGACCGCCGGTGCCCGCGGTGCACGGCCCAGCCCCCCGACTTTCACCGAGCCTTCGCCCCGTTCGAGCACGAAGGCGCCGTCGCCAAGGCGATTCACCGCTTCAAATACGAAGGGCAGGCCGACCTGGCCAAGCCGCTCGGCCGGTTGCTGGCCGAACACGCCGACGTCTGGCGAGGCCCCGAATTTCAGGGAGCGCTCTGCCCCTTGCCGTTGCACGCGAGCCGCTACCGAGAGCGCGGCTACGACCAGGCCACGCTGCTGGCCGTCGAGCTGGCGAAAGTAACCGGCCGACCGTTCGACGACACGGTGCTCACCCGGGTGCGCGCCACGGCCCGCCAGGTCGGCCTCAGTGAAGCCGAGCGAGAGGCCAACCTCGCGGGCGCCTTCGCCGCGCACGAAAGCGCACGGGGCCAGCGGCTGGTGCTCGTCGACGACGTGCACACGACCGGGGCCACCGCGCGCGAAGCCGCCCGCGCCCTCCAAGCCGCCGGAGCCGTGCAAGTGTCGGTTTTGACGCTCGCCCGCGCCCGCCGCGAATCGCACGCGTTTCGGCAGTAAAGCCGCTATACCCCGAGGGGTGAAAGTCGTTCTCGTCTACTTGCGCATGTACGGTGAGTGCGTGGCCACGACCGCCAAAGCCCTCGTCAAAAGCCCGTGGACCTTCGCGCTGCCGCTGGGGCTCTCGGTCGCCTTCGTCTTTGCCGCCATGCTGCTCGGCGGGCTCGGCCCGGTCGGCGGCTTTTTGTTGGGGCTCGCCCTGGCGGCCGGCACCAGCGCCTACCTGTATTTCGTCGGAGAAGTCGTTGCGCAGAGCAAGACGTCGCTGACTGAACTGAAGAAGAGTTTCACGGTGTATTTCTGGTCGGTCATCAGCGTGCAATTCGTCTTTTGGGTGGTGGGCCTCGTGCTCGACCTGGTTCTCGGCGGCAACCCGCAGAAAGCGCAATTGCTGGGCGCGTTTTGGTTGGTCAGCTTCGTCGCCCTCAACGCGGTGCCCGAGACGATTTACGTGAAAGGCACGCGCAGCGGCATCGACACCATCGTCACCAGCTTCAAGTTTCTCCAAGAGCACTGGGTCGAGTGGTTTCTCGCGAACGGTCTGTTGGTGGCCGCGTGGTACTTTCGCGCCCAGGTGCTGAGCCCGCTGGCCATGATCGGCGCCATACCCATGGCGCTCGTGCTGGCGGCGTTGGGCCACGCCTTCATGGTGTTTCGCGGGGTGCTCTACGTCGCGCTCGACGGCACCACCCACCGGCAGCGCATGTTCAAGTACCGCTCGTAGCCGCTCGGGCCCGCTTTCTCGCCAGTTCGACTTGGTGCTCGAGAAACGGCCGAAACGCCCGGCCCGCCGCCGCCAACTGCTGCGGTATGAACGACGCCTTCGTCAACCCCGGCAGGGTGTTGATTTCTAAAAACACGGGGCCTCGGCCGTCGCGGTGCAAGATCATGTCGGTGCGTGAATACCCGAAGCACCCCACCGCCTGGTGGGCGAGCACCGCGAGCCGTTGGGCGGCCTCGCGCTCGGCGTCGGTCAACGCCGCGGGGGTGATTTCTTCGGTGCCGCGCCCCAAATATTTGCCCGCGTAGTCGAACGCCGCATTCGGCAGGAGCCTGACTTCAGACACCGGCAGCGCCGCTGGCCCCCCCGCTTCGTCGACCACGCCCACCGTCAGCTCACGCCCTTCGATGAACGACTCGGCGAGGTACCGCACGTTCAAATTCGCCAGGGTTTGCGCAGCGTTCGCCACCTCAGCCGCCCCTCGCAGGTGAACGAGCCCGAAGCTCGAGCCGTCGGCCACCGGCTTGAGCACCCACCGGGGGGCCGCGGCCAACAGCCGGTGCAAGGTCGCTTCGAGGGCCGCGGCCTGCCTCGACGGTTCGATGAGCTGGGCGTCGGCCAGGCGGGCCCCTCGGGCGCCGACCAAGGCCTTCGCGCGGGCTTTGTCGAACGCCTTCGCGCTCGCGGCCGAATCGCTCCCGGTAAACGCCAGCCCCCGCCGTTCGAATTCAGCGGCGATGCTGCCGTCTTCGCCCGCGCCACCGTGCAACGCCAAGAAGAAGACGCGCCCGCGGCCCTGAGCGTCGAGCGCGGCCCCGAGCGACGCGAAGGCTGGCGGCTCGGCCGGCACGAATTCGGTTTCGAATGCGCGCTGGTGGGCGGCCAGCGCCGAGGCCGACACGGGGGCGACCGCGCCCTCTTTCGTCAGAAACCACAACGACGCCTCGGGGCAGTGCGCGCTCACGTTCTGGGCCGAAGCCACCGACACCAAGCGCTCCGAAGAGGCCCCCCCGAAAACCACGACGACGTCTGACAAAGCCATGTGCGCAAATTCGCTCGGAAATGGGGCGAATGCCAATTCAAAGCGGCGGGGCACCGGGGTCTTGCAGGCCGAAGTCGGTCGTGGTGAGAGCCTTGGGCATGTCTCGCAAATACGTCTGGCTCGCCCTCGTCGCGCTGAGCGTCGTCGCCGCCGACCAGGTCACCAAGTACGTCGTGCTCGGCTCGCTCACCACCGCGTTCGAGGCTGGGCCCAACCACTTCTCGATATTCGCCAGCGCGGCCCCCGACGTCAGCGCCTACGACGGGCTGCACTTTCATGCGAAAGACCCCGTCGTGCTCAGCGACCACTTTTTTCGGTTTCGCTACGCCGAGAACCCGGGCGCGGCGTTCGGCTTGTTTCGCGGCCTGCCCGAGAACCTGCGCGGGCCGCTCTTTCACTTGGTGTCGTTGGGCGCGGTCGTGCTCATCGCCTTCTACTTTTCGAAGTTGACGGGCGCGCGCAACGAAGCCTGGGCCAAGTGGGGCCTGCCGTTGGTGCTGGGCGGCGCCATCGGCAATTACCTCGACCGGCTCGCCCGCGGCTTCGTCATCGACTTTCTCGAGGCCCACTGGTTCGACAAGGCCTACTGGCCCGCGTTCAACGTGGCCGACTCGGCCATTTGCGTCGGCGTGGGGCTGCTCGTCGTCGACTCGTTCGTTCGCAAAGAGACCAAGGCGCCCGTCAGCGCCCCGGCCTAGCCAGCGCGACGTTCAGGTCTTCTTGCCTCGCAACAGCTCGAGTTCTTTTCGCGCCTCGTCGCGTTGGTCGAGCAACGTCAACATTTCGCGGTGCAGTTGCTCGTACTGCCGCTCCACGTGCCGCAGCTCGGCCGAAGCGTCGTCGAGCTTGCGTTGGGCATCATTCGCCTTGCTCTCGAGTTGCGCGGTCGCCGCTTTCCACTGAACTTCTCGCAGTGACAACTCGGCGCGCGCCGCTTCGTGCGCCTTGAGCAACTTCGCGTCGAGCTCGGTGATGCGCGTTTGCATGTTGGCGACCTGCGTCTCGAAGTCGCGCAGTTTCGAGCGGGTCTCGAGCAGCTTCTGCGCGGTCGCCTGGTGCTTGTCGCGTTCTTTGTCACGCGAACTCTCGGCTTCGACCCGCTTCGCTTCTTCGGCGTTGAACAGCTGGGCCTGGGTCTGCACCAATTTTTCACGGTGCGAGCGCTCGGCCGCCAGGGCTTGCTGCAATTCGGCGTCGAACGTCTGGCGCGCCTTGCCCGCCTCGACTTCGAGTTCGGCGATGCGGGTGCGCGCTTGCTTGCGGTCGTTCTCGACGCGAGCGAGCTCGACGTTCAGGTCGTCGCGCCGCTGACGCAAGAGCGCCAATTCGCCTTCGAGTTGGTGCACCCGCTTGCCCAGCTCGCCCGACGCCGCCTCGGCCTCGGCGGCGCGCTTGGCGTCGTTCGCCGCGGCGTCGGCCCGCGCGGTCTCGAGCGCCTTCTTGAGGTCTTCGACTTGGGTCGAAAGCTCGACCACCTGCAGCGACTCCTCGCCGGTGACGGTGCCGTTGCGAAACTTGTTCAGCGATTCGACGGTCTGCGCCAATTCGGCGGTGAGCGCCTCGACCTTGGCTTTCGCCCGGGCCAAGTCTTCTTCGAGCCCTCGGTGCCGCGCTTGCCACAGCCCTTCGTCGACCGGGCCGACCGACGTTCGTTCGGCCGAGAACACCACGTTGCTCGTACCGGCCGGCACGGTGGTGGCCATGCGGCGCCAGTCGCTGACCGACGTCTGCTCGCTCGCCACGGCCGGCACCGGCCGCGTCACGTCAATGGGCTCGTGGCCCGCTTTCGCCGCCTGCAACAGCCCGTCGAGCCGCTCGACTTGCGACTGCAAATGTTTGGTCTTCGTGCGCTCGGCCTCGAGGTCACCCCGCGCCGCGTTGAGCTCGGCCTGGGTCGCCTTCAGCTCGCTCGCGGCCGCTTGGAGCAACGCCAGCAACTGCTCGGGTTCGCGAGAGGCGGCCATGGGCTGGTTCGATCTCTACCCCAGCTGGCGCGTTTCGACCTGATTCTCTTGGCATACCGCGGGCCTTGGCGAAGGTACGACACCTCCACACCTCGACACCTGTCACCCATTTCGCCGGGGCACCGCGAAGGCCGAGGCGCTGACCGTCGGTTCGCGGGCGAGGCGGGCGTCGAAGAGCCGGTCGGCCGCGTCGACCAAGGCCTCGGCATACAAGACGTTTTTGCGCAGTCGGGCCGGCAACCCTTCGGTGCCCAACGACGCGCCCAACATGGCCCCGGTCATGGCCGCGGCAATGTCGACTTCGCCGCCCGAGCGCAGCACCCACCCCAGCGCTTCGCGAAAGTCACCAGGCGCCTTCAGCGCCGCGAACAGCGCGGTCAGCAACACGGGCGTCACGTGGGCCGGCAGCCCCAAGTCGAAGTCGAATTGAGACGGCGGCACGCCAATTCGCCGCAGCGCCAAAAGCGCGCGTTCGGTGTCCCACGTCATGACGCGGGGCAGGTAGAATATTTCGTCGGCCAATTCTTGGTCGCTCGGCGCGGCGGCCTTGGCGACTTCTTCGCAAAAGGTCGAAGCGGCCATGGGTTCGCCCGAGAAACCGAGCTGTACCGCGCGCGCGAACGCGGCCGACGCGGCGATGCACAAGGGGTCTTTGTGGGTCATCACCGTCAGCACTTGCGCGTCGTGCGCCAAGCGCGGCGGGCTCGACTCGCTCCACAGCCCCAACACGAGCCCGCGCGACAGACACGACGGGTCGCGCACGCCCATGGGGGCTCCAGCGCTCATCCACGGGGTGCCGGCCAGCAGCTGGTGGGCCGCGTCGGTGGCGCTCGTCGGAGGCTGCAAAATCACCCCTTCTTGCCACAGCCACGACAGGTGCGCCGCCGCGGTTCGCCCGTCGATGCGTCGCTCAGACGCCACCGCCTCGGCCACCGCCAGCATCATTTGCGTGTCGTCTGAAAATTGGCCCTTGGCGAAGCGCCCCCGCGGCCGCGCGGCGAAGTCTTCGGCCACGCCCATGGCCCGCGAAAGGCCCGACGGCGGCAACCCCCTCAACGGAAAGCCGAGCGCGTCGCCAATGGCGAAGCCCAGCACAGCGGCGCGAAACCGGTCTTGGAGCTGGGCCAGGCGAAGCGGCATAACGGAGCCGTCGTGACGATACGCGTTCTTGAGACCCTCTGGCCACTGGGTCGTGAATTCACTTTCGGCGACACGTGCCCGACGCGCACCGCTGTGAACTGGAGTTGCCGAATTCGGGCGCCGCATGGGGGCGCGCCGAGTACCATATTCTCGTCGAACAATTCGATGCTCAAAACGAGCTGAACGCACCCAAAGTTTTCCACAAGCGGCCTGTGGGTTACTCCCGCCGCCGAGAAACGCGAAGCTGCTATCTTGGGTACGAACGGCGCGGCACGAAACGTCGAGGCGCCACGCTCGAAAAAATCGGAGGCTCCATGCCGTCACCCATTTCTGAACGCAGCGAACGCGCGTTGCTCGCCCTCTTTCCTCGGGCGCAGGGGCGGCCCGACGCGGCGTCGTGGCTGGTCGACCAAATGGTCGACGCCGAGCTGCACCGGGTGGGCGCACCCGACGAGACCTCGGGCGCCCTTCACGCGCTCGCGCTCACCCAGGGCAGCCTGCTCAAAGAAGAATACGACTTGTCGACCCACGGCCACGCCGACGGCTGGGTCTTGGGCGCGCTGTTGGTCGACCCGCTCGAATTGACGGTCTTCAACATGACCTACGGTTTCGAAGTCGGCGACGCCGCGCTCAAGGCCATGGTGCGGGCCATGAAGGCCCAGCACCCAACCGCGAAAGTCGTGCGCATTCACGTCGACGCGTTCGCCGTGTTGTTCGGGCCGACGTCGCAGACCACGGTGTCGAGCGCATTCGTCGAGCCGTTGCGCGCGGCGATGACGGCGGCGGTGAGCGCCGTCACGCCCCCGACCGACGCCCCGGCGCGCGCCCTGGGCTTCACCATGGCGGCCGTCGAGCTGACAGTCGTCGACCCGCCCAACTGGCAGGTGCTCGGGCCGCTCGCCTGGGCCGAATTCGAACGGGCGCTGGTCATTGCGAAACGGCAGCCGTTTCACGACGTGCTGCGGCGCACCGTCACCCTGGGCGGCCGACTGCCCGAATTCGACTGAAGCGGCGGCCCCCCAGGCTTTTGCGCTACAACCTTGGGTTCGACAATGGCAGCCACCACCACGACCATTGCAGCGCTGCGCCGGCTCGCCTCGTTTCCCCTCGAGGCGATGCTGCAAGAAATCGGGCCGCTCGCGTTGATTCAGCGAACCGTCACCAAGGCGTCTCCGGCCGAGCTGCACAAGCAGCTCTCGCGCACCATTGAAACCGACGGCCGTCACCCGGTCGCGCGGCAGGCGCTCTCGCTGCTCGGGCTCGACGACGGCATCGTGGTGGCGCTCGGCCGCGACAGCCCAGAGGGCGTCGTGGTGCTCGGCCGCGCCGACGACGCCGACGTTCGCCTGTTCGACAACTCGGTCTCGGCCAAACACGCCACCATTCGCTTCGACGGCTGGCACCGCACCGCGTGGTTGACCGACTTGGGGTCGACCAACGGCACACTCGTCAACGGCAAGGCCTTTTCGGGCGAAGTCGAACTCTTCGAGGGCAACGTGGTGACCTTGGGCACCGACACCGCGTTTCTGTTCGTTCGCACCGAGAGCCTCTACGCGCTGGCGCGAACGAAGTAGCGACGGGTTCTCCTCTTCGCTCGCTCGCGTGGAGTTGCGCTGCGCCGTGCTCGAAGCGGCATTGAACCGCAAAGTCACGGCCCCGAGCGCAACCGAGCCAAGCGCTCGCGTTGAGTTGCGCCGTGTGCAAAGTCACCGCCGCGCGATCTCGAAGCTCGCGGTGTGCTTGAAAAGCCTGCGCGCTACTCGCGACCCGCGGCGCGGGCGACGGCGCGCACCACGTCGACTTGGTTGAGCCCTCCGCGAACGGGGCGCGACGTGTCTTTGAGAATTTGCTCGAGCTGGTCGGGGGTGAGCCGAGGGTTGGCCTTGAGCATGAGCGCCGCGACCGACGTGACGAACGGGGTCGAGAACGACGTGCCCGACTGGTCTCGGCCGTTGAGCGGCACCCGCACCCCGACCGCCCCCAAGGTCGCTCCACGCACCGAGAACCGAGCCACGGAGTCGTCGGCCGGGCTGAGTGGGTCGCGGCCCAGGTCGACCGCCCCGACGACGATCATGCCGGGCACCGAGTCGAATTCATGAGCCGCGTCGGGCGCGTTGAGTCGGTCGGCCAATTCTTGCCGGTTGCCGGCGGCTTTCATGAACAACACGCCGCGCTGGCGGGCCGCCGCCACGTCTTGGGCCAACGCCTGAGCCGCCGCGCGCACCGGAGCGGGCGACGTCATCAGTGCGGCCCGAACACGAGGCAAAATGAATTGGGTGATCTGCGGCAGGTCGGCGGCCGTCGCTGGGTGGCCGAGCATGCGGGCGACGTCGGCCGCCATGGGCGACCCCGGGGGAGAATTGAGGGCGAACCTCGCCAACGTCGCGGCGTTCGAAATGGCGTCGGCACTGACCGACATGTTGACGAGCGTGGTGCGCCCGTCGTTGGGCACCCGTTCCATCACCGCGCTCAGTTGGGCCCGGCACTCGTTCAGGTGGCTCGCCATCAACCTCGTGGCCAGCTCGCCAATGTCGTTCAACGTGGCCATGGGCGCCTGAATCGGGTCGGCGCCCTCGGTGTGCCGCAAGACCTTGAGGTCGGCCCCATTCGCCAAGCCGAGCGAGCCCACCATGGTCTGCGCCACCATGCTCGTGTGCTCGTTCATGGGGCGGCCTGGGCGCTCGGCTTCACCGATGTCGAAAATGCGCACGCCGTCGGCCCGGGTCGGCAAACGCATTTGGCTCAGTTGCGCGCGCAGCCCATTCACGTACTGCGCGTAAGGGTGATTCGCGGGAGGCACCGGCGCCGCGCGCACCGCCTGGGCCACGTCTTCTGGCGACATCACCAACGGGTCGGCGCCCGCTGGCACCGCCGCGACCGCCACCCGCGGGGCCGCGGTCACGTTTCTCGGTTGCCACCACGGCGTGGTCGCCCCAGCGCCCGTGGTCTGGGCCGTCTGGGCCGCTCCGGTGGCTGCGGGCGCGGCGGGTTTGGCCGGAGCCGCGCCGCCCAGCTTCATGGAGTCGACGAGGGCGCCGAGCCCCAAACCGCTGCCCGACTTTGGTACCGAATCGCCCACGGTCTTCAATGTCTAGCGAACCCTTCTCCCAGCGTCGAGTGCCGGCCCGCTCTTGCTTTCTCAACAACCGAGAATGACTTAGGGGCCTGCAACCACGCCCCGCACGAGACGATGACGCATTCATGGGCTCCGTGAAAATTGACGACATGAGGCGTTCGATTCCGCTCCTCCAGAAGGTCATCGACGCCGCCAACGTCGACCAGAACTCGACCCTGTCCGACTCCGAAGAGCAGCGAGTTCGCATTCGCGACAACTTCGTCACGCGCGACACCATTTCAAAGGCGTTTCGGGCGGTGTGGCACGACGACCCCACCGTCGCCGAGGCCGTCGACAAGCTCGAAGGCGCCGTCAGGAGCGCCAAGCGCGCCGACCGCGACAACGACGGCTTTCTCAGCGAGGCCGAAGGCGCGAACGCCAGCGCGCTCGCCCGCCAACTCGCCACGTTCGCCAGCCTCCACGTCGACAAGAAGCTGACTGATTTCAAAGTGAAGCCCTACGAAAAGCCGGGCAGCCGGGCCTGGGCGCTCTTGGCCCGCGGGCAATACCAAGACGCACTCGACTTGTTCAAACGCCCCCAGTTCGGCAGCGCGTGGGTCATACCCGTGGCCGACGCGCCGCCCAACGTGCGCCGCGGCATCGAAGCCATGGTGGCAAGTCACCCCGGCGAGCTGCAGGTGGCCAAGTGGCTCGTCAACGGTGAACCGGTCTACTTCGCCCATTCGAAACGCGACACGTCGGCCCAGGTGTTGATTCAAGACGGAGCCGGCCACCCGCTCGGCGGCGGGGTCGCCCGCAAGCAAGCCAACGGAGAATGGAAAGCACGATTCACCGGCTGACCGCGCCACGTCAGTCTTGAGCAAAGCGCCGCAGGTCTTCGGGCCAGGGCGCTTCAAACCGAACCAGCTGGCGCGAAAGCGGGTGGGCGAACGAAATGGCCGCCGCATGCAACGCCTGCCGGGGCAACCGGAGCCGCGCCCACGCCGCTTCGTCGAGCGTGTGCTTGGTGAACCGGTCGAAGTACTCGGGGTCGGGGCCGTACATTTTGTCTCCCACGAGTGGAAAGCCGGCCTCTTTCGCGTGAATGCGAATTTGGTGCTGGCGCCCGGTGCGCGGGTAGCACCGAACGACCGCAAACGCGGCTCCGTCGCGCTCGAAGCGTCGCGCCACCTCGAAGCGGGTCTGCGCGGGTCGGCCGACGCCGCGGTCGATTCGCACCGCAATGCGAATGAGCTCGGTGCCTTCGGCAATGGGCGCGTCGACCTCGAACGTGTCGGGCGGGGCCCCTTCGACAATCGCCAGGTATTCTTTGGTCACCTCGCCGCGAGAGAACAGTTCGAACATGCGCCGGCTGGCCACGGTGGTGCGGCCACACACGACCAGCCCCGACGTTTCGCGGTCGAGCCGGTGCGCCGGCCACGCCTTGAAGTCGGGCCCGTACTTCTGCGCCAGCTGCCCCACGAGGGTGTTGTGGTGGTACCGCGCGGTCGCGTGAATCGGCAGGCCGGCCGGCTTGTCGACCACCAACAGCCACTCGTCGAGCGACACTTCTTTGAGGTGTTCGACGCCCGGCACGGTCGGCTCGGCGCGCATTCGGCGCCGCAGCGAAAACGTCAAGCCCGGCCAGACCGGGGTCGACGCCTTGAGCTTGCGCTCGCACACCAAGTCATTGGCGATGATTTCTTGCACCCGCGTGCGCGAGGCCCGGCGAATTTTCTGAGTCAGGTACTTGTCGAGCCGCCACCCCGCGTAGTTGGGCTCGACGGTGAACTGCACGTCGACGATGTCGTCGGCCGGCTCGGCGCCGCTCGACTCCATGGAGTCGGCGTCAGCGAGGTCGGCTTCGGGGTCGACCGCGTCTTCGGGCGCGTTGAGCGCGTCGTCACCAACGCCGGCTGAACCTGGGGGCTGCTTCGACACCGCGTCTCATCTCCTGGCTTGGGGGCTCGTATGCCACCAGGCGGCCTTGCCTCAAGGCCCGGTTCGCCGTCTTCGCGCTTTCGAAAACGCCTCCAATGAAACTATGGTGCGCCCGCATGACGCCATGGGTGCCAGCATTGTTCGCCGTGCTCGCCGCCAGCACGGCCTTTGGCGCAGAAACCTACGCCATCGTCGACGTCGACTCGCCCGACACGCTGGTGGGGCTCGCCGCGCAAATGACGCGGGTGGCCGTCGAAGCCGCGACCACCATGAAGTTGAACGTCATCACTCCCGAGCAGCTGCGCACCAAGCTCGACGACAAGCAGTACGCCGACCTGCGCAAATGCGGCGGCAGCCCGGCCTGCGTCTCGCAATTCTCGGCCCAGCTCGCCGCCAAGAAAGTCGTGCTCGGTTCGCTCTCGCGCGACGAAAAAAACTACCTCGTGAAGTGGTGGCTCATCGACCTCGACAAAGTGTCGGTGGTGGCCGACGTCGACCGGCAAGTGCTCATCGCCGCGCGCCGGTTTCAGCGAGACATCGAGCAAGCGGTGCCTCCGTTGTTGCGCGGAGAACGCGAGGCCCGCGGCAGCCTCAACATCACCAGCAACGTGGCCAACGCCCAAGTCACCTTGAACGGCGACTTCGTCGGAGCCACTCCAATCGAATTGCCGCTCAAGCCAGGCAAGTACGAAGTGAAGGTCGAGAAGAAGAAGTACCTGTCGGTCACCCGGCTCGTGAACGTCGAAGCGAACCAAAAAACCGAAGCCGAAATGAAGCTTTTGCTCATGCCCGGCGAGATGCCCGACGAACCGCTCGACGCGACCGCGAAGAAGACGGGCGCCGGCGGCGAAAGCCACCCCGTGCACCTCACGGTGCCCACCTGGGTCGCCGGCGGAGCCACGGTCGTCTCGGTCGGCCTCGCGCTCTACTTCGGCCTGACCGCGCGCGCCCAAGACAACACGTTGCTCGACGGTTACGACGCCGCCAAGGGCACCTACCGGGGCACGCGCAAAGACGCGCTCACCGTGCAGCAAAACGCCTTGGCCGCGAACATTTGTTTCGGCGTGGCCGGCGCCGCCGCCGTCGCCACCGCCGTGTTTCTCATTCTCGACGTGGTGAACTCGAACAGCAGCGGCTCGACGCCCGCCGTCACCGTGTCG
>JBGAIY010000038.1:0-30613 GCA_044225205.1 Myxococcaceae bacterium
GGGGGGGGTCGCCCACGCCCAACAATACGGAGACGGTCACAGCGGGCAGTTGCTGGTCACCTCGACCCAAGTCATCAACGCGAGCGCGGTCATCACCCAAGACGCCACGGCGGGCTCGCTCGTGGTGTCACTGGCCTCGACCGCGGCCTTTTCACCGAGCGACCCGTTCGTGCTGATCATTCGCATGCAGTGGGCGGCGGGCCAAGACCGCTCCGACGTCGGCCAGTTCGAAGTCGCGACCATCTCGCAAGTACTGGCCGACAAGCTCATTTTGACGGCGCCCCTCACCCACACGTACCCCGCGACGGTGTCACAAGTCGTCACCCTCCCCGCGTACACCTCGGTCGACATCGCCCCCGACGCCGGCCTCGTCGCCCCCAAGTGGAACGGGTCGGGAGGCGTGCTCGCCTTTTTGGTCAGCGGCACCCTCATCAACAATGGCGTGCTCGACGCCCGGGGGGCGGGGTTTCGCGGAGGCACCGGCGTCAATTCGGTCGATGAACGGGGCGGTTGCACGGCCAACGACACCCCAGCCCCGGGTGGCGCTCAGCGCGGCGAGGGCGCTCAGTTCGGAGGCTTCGGGCCCGCCTTCACCGGCCGCGGCAACAACGATTCGGGCGGCGGCGGGGGCATGTGCCCCTTTTCGGGGGGCGGCGGCGGTGGCCGAGCCGGCGAAGGGGGCCTCGGCGGGTTCGCCCGTGACTCGAGCAACACCGGAGGGCTCGCGGGGTCGCGCATCAACAATTCAGGCTTGGTGCTCGGCGGTGGCGGCGGCGCCACCAACGGCCTCGCGGGCGACCAGCGCAACGGCGGCAACGGCGGCGGCATCATCTACATCGCCTCCATTGAATTGGGTGGCACCGGCCGCATCACCGCCAATGGTGAAGATGGTTTGAGCGTGACGAACGGGGTCGGCTCGGGCAGCGGCGCGGGCGCGGGCGGCACCGTGTGGCTCGACGTCGCCGACCATGCCAACTGCGCCATCAGCGCCGAGGGCGGCCACGGTGGAGACACCATTTCGACGGGCCCCGGCGGCGGCGGCGGCGGTGGCTTCATTCACCTGCAAACCGAGTCGATCGGGGTGTGTTCGACGTCGGTCGTCGCTGGCTCGGCCGGCCTCGCCAACGGCGAATCGTTCGGCGCGGGCCCCCTGCTCACGTCGGCCTCACCGAGCTTGGGCACCCAAGAAATCATCGACGGCCAAGCCCCGCCCGCCACGCCCCCCGTCGAGCTCAAAGTGAAATTGGTGCCCACCGGGTGCGGGTGCCACAACGCCCCGACGAATACCGCCCTCGCCGCAGTGCTCGCCGGCCTGTTCGCCCTCCGACGGAAAGGGCGGCGCGCATGACGCTCGCGGTGTGGTTCGCCCTGGGGCTCTCACTGTCGGCCAACCCAGCGGCGCCCAGGCCGTCGGTGAAGGTGCCCACCGCGCCGCCGCCGCCCGTGTTGGTCATGGTGAAAACGCCGGGCAACGCGAGCTTCGAGAAGTCTCAAGCACGCTTGCACGACGAGCTCGCCTTGTTGCTCGACTCCTTCGTGTTGATTCTGTCTCCGGTCGACACCAAAGACTTCGCGAAGAAGCCGCTCGCCGACCAACTGGCCGCCGTGCTCCAAATTTCGAAAGCGAACGACGCCGTCGCGGTGGTGTGGCTCGCCGAACCGCTGCCCGGGCAAATGATGCTCCACCTCGTCGCCATGGGCACCGGCCGAACGCTCGTGCGCACGCTCGAATTCGACCGGCGCAGCCAGTCTGAAAACGTGCTGGCCATCATGCTGCGCGAGCTGTTGGGCACCGCCTTCTTGTACGAACCGGTGACGGCGGTACCGGGCCCGGTGCGCTCGCTCGTGGCCCAGGCCCGGCACAGCATGCCCGCCATGGAGGAACTCGAGCCGCCTCCCCCCGAACCGCCCCACCCCGAGCAACGCCCGCGGGTGTGCGTTTGGTGCGCCCGCTTCACCGGCGGCGGTCTGCTCGAGGCCGGCCTCGGTGACGCCTACGGGCCGTCGTCTCGCTTCGGCCTCACCGTCAACGGCACACTCTGGCTCGACCCCGTGCACTTGGGCGGCGCCATCGACGTGCTCTGGCTCAACGCCGTCGTCAGCCCGCTCGGCGTTCGCCTCAGTTCGGTGTCGTTGCCCCTCACGGTGGTCGGCACCTGGCACCCGTTTCGAACGAACTTCTTCGAGGCCGGGCCCACCGCCGCCGCGGGGCTCGAACTGTCGTGGGCCACCTCAAAGACCCTGGCCGCGCCCGTGACCACCGCCACCCTCTTCTCAGCCGGCCCCGTGGCCGCGCTCGGCTTCGAGGCGCGCGGCAAGTTGGGAGTGGTGGCCGTTTGGGCGCGGGTAGAGGTGTATGTGCGCACCCGGGGGCAGCAACTCCTTGAAACAACGAGCAACGCAGTCGGGTGGAAGTTGAGTACCGTGTCGGCGCGGGTTTCGTTGGGAGCTGGTTGGGAAGGGTTTTAGCCGCTCCCGGAAAGTGACTGCAGGGTGCAGTGAGCGAAAACGACGATGAACAGTGCATCAAGCGGTTGGCGGCCGGCGATCTGCAAGCGCTGGCGCCCCTGTACACTCGTCACCGTGGAGTGGTCATGAGCGTGTTGCGCCAACATCTGCGAACTTCGAGTGAAGCCGCCGACTTGTGCCAAGACGTGTTTTTGGCCTTTCGCGACATGGCCCCGCGCATGCGGCCCGGCGCCAACGCCCGCTCCCTCTTGGTGGGCATCGCGGTGAGAAAAGCCAAAAAATTCGCAGTCATGACGTGGGTGCGACGCAACTTGCTCGAGCGCAACCAACTGGCCGACGAGCCCAGCGTCGACAGCAGCCGCCGGGTCGACGCCCAGCGCGACGCCCAACGCATGCTCTCGTCGCTGCCCGAAGAATGGCGCACCGTGGTGTTGCTCAACCTCGTCGAAGGGTGGACGGCCGACGAAATAGCCGAGTCGCTCGGCATTTCGCCCAACACCGTCTTCACTCGCCTGTACCGAGCGCGACAAAAAATTCGAGAACAGTGGCCCGAGGTGGCCCCAGCGTTGGCGGGCGCCCATGAGTAAGAGCTGCAGCCAACTCGAAGCGTACCTGGCGCACACGCTGCCCGCGGCCGAAGTCGCCGCGTTCGAAGCGCACGCCGACGCCTGCGCCGCGTGCAGCAAAGAAATCGCCTCGTGGCGGTCTTTCGGCGCGGTGCTCAAAGCGCAGCTCGCCCCCATTCGCCGCACGCCCACGCAAGGCGAAGTGGCGCTGTTGCTCGAAGCGGCCGCCGAAACGCCAGCCATGTCGCTGCGATCGTGGCTCGTGCCGACGCTCGCCGTCGCCGCCGCGGCGCTGGTGGCCGTGGTGGGCTTTTCGCTCAGCCGCCCCAAAGCCAACGACCCGGTCGTGCCGCCCACCGCCGAATACCCGTGGGCCATTGCCGTGCTCACGTCGACCGAGTTGGCCAACGAGCGCGGCGCGTTCGTCACCCAAGCGGGCGGCCGCGCCGTCTTGAGCGTGGGCGAAGACCAACTGGGCCTCGGGCCCGCCACCGAACTGTCGGTGTCGCACGCGAACGCGAAGTCGACGTTGCTGCGCCTCGAACACGGCGTGGTCGCGGCGCACGTCAACCCCGCCCGCGGTAAACGCAATTTCGACATCGAGACGCCGCTCGGCCGGGTGCACGTGGTCGGCACCGTGTTTCGCGTGAAGTCGAACGACGACGTGCTCCAAGTCGACGTCGTCAAAGGCGTGGTCGAAGTCGAAGCCAAGAGCGGCGTGAAGACCCGGGTGCCCGCGGGGCACGGCGTGCAAATCAAGCGGGGTGAAGTGGGCGAGGTCGGTACGTTCGACGAGCCCGAATTCAGCGAACTGTCGCTCGAGCCCGCCAAAGCCGCCGCCGAGCCGGTCGACGCGGGCGCGCCCGAACCCGTGGTCGTCGCCCCCAAGAAGACGACTGCGGTCGCGCCGAGCCCGGCCCTCGAGTGGCGGCGCCAAGCGGCGCGCGGTGACTGCAAGACGGTCATTCAAACCGCCGAGCAGTACGTGCAGAAAGAAACGAACGATTCTGACGCGTGGCTCGTGCTGGGTGACTGCCGCCGCCGCGAACGCGCGTTCGCCCAAGCCGTCGACGCCTACGTTGCGGCGTCGAAGACGCGCGACACCCGCGGCAAAAACGGGCTGCTGCAAGCCGCCGAGCTGCTGCAGCAAGAACTGAATCAACCGCAAAAGGCCGTGACGCTCATCGACACCTACTTGCGCACCAAACCCGAGAAGCGCCTCGAAGCCGCGGCGCTCGTTCGCAAAGCCCGCGCCCTCGAGGCCCTGGGGCAAATACCCGCCGCCAAGGCCACGCTCAACGACGTCGTCAAGCGCATGCCCGAGACACCGTCGGCCACTGAAGCGGTTCGCTTGCTCGAGCGGCTCTAGGCAGGCTGCTGAGAAACACCGGACCGAGCCCGAATGACGAGCTGCAAGCCGCGCGAGGAAGAAGCCCGGAGGAATACTTGTCGGTATTTCGAGGGCTTCTGACGATGCCCGGCGCCGCAGATCGGCGTTCTGGCGACGGGAGCGCGTTTCTCGGCAGCCTGCTAATGAGGCCGGCCAGGCTCACGGGCGGCCGTCTGCTCCAACCGCTCGACGTCGGCCAAGTCTTTGAGACGACCCGTCGCACGCTTGTTCTTGATCAACAGCTCACGAGACAAAATTCGCCGAGGAACTCCGGCGATCTCGACAAACCGAGCGGTTGAAAATGCGTCGTCCGGAGCCACTCCCGAAATCGAAGAGAGCAAGTCAATACGTCGAGGGGCCAGACCAATTTGGTACACCCTGCCTTGTTGTGAAAAGTACGCCGGGTCAAGGCCGTGCGCCGCGACGGGAGCGCCGAACTTCACCAGGGCTGCGTAGACCAGCTTCGAATTCTCGAGCGTCGGGCTCACCATGATGTCGACGTCAGAAGTCGCCCTCACCACCCCGTAAGCAGCGAGGGCGTGTGCTCCGACGAGCAGATACTCAGCCTTCTGCTCATCGAGTCGACGTCGAGCTCAATCATGGTCGGTGAGCGCTCGGAGCCGACCCGGCATTTCAGCGCGGGTGTACGTCGGCCACGGCTGATGGGTGAGCGCAAATGCCCGCTGAGAAAGCTCGTACAGTTCGCCCAGCCGTTGCGAAACCGAAAGCGCCGACATTTCGACGGGCACGTCGGGCTCTCCGAGGGCGAGCAGCTTGCCGGCCCAGGTACCTCGTCGTTTGGCGCGCTCAGCGGCGTTCATGCGAAACGGAGTCTACTCCTTTTGCCCGCCCCTCGCTGCCCGCCGGCCACGGTGGCGAGGCTCCAAGTCACCTCCGACCCCACACGTGGTGAAAAAGTCGACAGTCGACAACAGGGCTGTAGCGTTCGACGCCGCACAGCGCTTGGCATCAATGCTGCTCAACCAGGGTTCACACACAGCACAGCGCGGGCCGGAGGCCACACACATGCAGCAACGTCGAGTCGGAGTCTTGATGGGTGGTTGGGGAGAAGAAAAAGAGATCTCCATCAAAACCGGTGAAGCGGTCGCGGCGGCGCTCGAGAGCCGCGGGCACGACGTGGTGCGCGTCATGGCCGGCCCCGGGCTCGACCAGACCCTGCGCCACGCGCGCATCGACGTCGCGTTCATCGCCCTGCACGGCCGCATGGGCGAAGACGGCAAGGTGCAAGGGCTGCTCGAAGTGCTGGGCGTGCCGTACACGGGCTCGGGCACGCTCGCGTCGGCCATGGCCATGAACAAGAGCATCGCGAAGAAGATCTTTCGGCAACACAACCTCGCCACGCCCACCGGCTACGTGGTCAGCGCGGCCGAAGTCGACCGGCTCGACGAACTCCACTTGGACCTCGGGTTTCCCTGCGTGGTGAAGCCCGTCAACGGTGGCTCGTCGGTGGGCCTGACGCTCGTGCACGCGGCCGAGCAGCTGCACGGTGCCGTCGCTCAGGCGTGTCGCTACGGAGGCGAGGCGCTCGTCGAGCGCTACATCAAAGGCCGCGAAGTCACCGTCGGGGTGCTGGGCGACCAGGTGCTCGGCAGCTGCGAAATGACTTTTCACGCTGGCACCTTTGACTTCGCGACCAAGTACCAGGGCGGCGCGAAGTACCATTTGCCCGCCCGCTTGACGGCCACGCGCCTGGCCAACGTCGAGTCGATGGCGCTCGCGGCCGTGCGCGCGCTCGGCGTTCGCGGCTACGCCCGCGTCGACTTCATTTGTTCAGACACCGCCAACGACGTCGTGCTCGAAGTGAACACGTTGCCCGGCATGACGAAGGCGAGCCTCTTGCCGAAAATCGCCAAGCACGCGGGCCTCTCGTTCGAAGACCTCTGTGAGCGAATTTTGGCGGCCGCCGCCGTCGACGCCGTCAACGTCACGGCAGAACTCGTGGCCGCCGAGCCGGCTCGAATCATCGCCGCGGTGGGTTGAAACGAGCGTCGGCGCGCGCACCGCCTTCGAGACTTGACGGCCGTCAGGCCATTCGGTCGCATTCGGTCGCGACCGGCCCCAGTGAACGCCCGTTCACACAAGCCCCTCAATTCACTTAAGAACCTTTTGACTCTCGGAGTCGATCTCCCTAGAAGGGGCCGTCCACCATGGGCCCGGAGAGGGGAATTCTCTCGTTATTCCGGGGAGTTGAGAGGCCGGCTTCGCGCGATGAGCACCGCTGAACTCGTTTTTTTGGCCGTCTACTTTGGCGTGCTCGCCGTGTTGTCGCTCTATGGCTCGCACCGCTACCGCATGGCGTTTCTGTACTACCGCCACAAGTTCGCGCTGCCGACGCCCAAGGGCAAGCTCGTCACGCTGCCTCGGGTGACGGTGCAGTTGCCCATTTTCAACGAAATGTACGTCGTCGAGCGGCTCATCGACTCGGTGTGCGGCATCGAATACCCGCGCGACTTGTTCGAAGTTCAAGTGCTCGACGATTCGACCGACGAGACCTGCGGCATCGCCCGTGGCGTCGTCGACCGCTGGCGCGCGAAGGGCGTCGACATTTCGTACGTGCACCGCACCAACCGCAAAGGCTTCAAAGCCGGCGCGCTCGAGAACGGCTTGGCCACGGCGAAAGGCGAACTCGTCGCGGTGTTCGACGCCGACTTCGTGCCCGCCGCCGACTTCTTGCACCGCACGGTGCCCTTCTTCAGCGACGCGAAGACCGGCATGGTGCAGGTGCGGTGGGGCCACCTCAACCGCGAATTTTCGCTTTTGACCCGCGCGCAGAGCATCTTGCTCGACGGCCACTTCATCATCGAGCACACGGCGCGCAACCGCTCGGGCTGCTTCTTCAACTTCAACGGCACCGCCGGCATTTGGCGGCGCGAAACCATTCAGAGCGCGGGCGGCTGGCAGCACGACACGCTGACCGAAGACCTCGACTTGTCGTACCGCGCGCAACTCAAGGGCTGGCAGTTCGTCTTTCTGCCCGACATCATTTCGCCGGCCGAAGTGCCGGTCGACATGAACGCCTTCAAGAGCCAACAACACCGCTGGGCCAAGGGGTCGATTCAGACGGCCAAGAAGCTGCTGCCCACCATTTTGCGCTCGAAGCTGCCGTTCGAAGTGAAGCGCGAGGCGTTCTTTCACCTCACCAACAACATGGCGTACCTGTTGATGGTGGTGCTCTCGTTGATGATGCCGCTGTCGATGATCGTGCGCTTCAACCACGGCCTGTATTCGACGCTGTTGCTCGATTTGCCGGTCTTCGTTTCGGCCACCGCGTCGGTGAGCTTCTTCTACGTCGCCACCCAGCGCGAAATCGGCCTCGGCTGGTGGGAACGGCTCAAGTACCTGCCCTTTTTGATGAGCCTCGGCATCGGCATGGCGGTCAACCAGTCGAAAGCCGTGCTCGAAGCGCTGTTCGACCGGCAGTCAGACTTCGCCCGCACTCCGAAAACCGGCAGCGAAGGCAAAGCGGTGCAGGCGGTGAAGAAGGCCTACCGCGGCAAGCGGAGCTGGGTGCCGTTCGTCGAGCTCGGGTTCGGCACCTACTTCTCGGCCGCCGTCTACTACGCGTGGGACCACGAGATTTGGACATCGCTGCCCTACCTCGTGCTGTTTCAAGCCGGCTTCTTGTACGTGGGCATTTTGAGCCTGCTCGAGTTTCGCCCCCGGTCAGGCCCGAGCACTCCCTCGGTCGAGCAAGTCGACACCGTCGAACCCGGCGTCGCCGCGTAGCGCGCGAGCGTGGCCACCTGCCCAAACTGCGACGCCCCGGTCAGCGCCACGTTCTGTGGTGAATGCGGTCAACGGCAGGGTGAGCTGCGGCCTTCGTTTCGGCACGTCGTCGAAGACGTCGTGAAGTTTCTGTTTCGAGTCGACGGCAAATTCTTGTCGACCGTTCGAGCGCTGCTGGTGCCGGGTCGGCTCACGCAAGAGTATTTCGCGGGTCGCAAAGAGCGGTACGAAAAGCCGCTGCGGCTGTACGTGGTGACGCTGGCGCTGTCGCTGCTGGTGATGCCGAAAGAGCCGCTCGTGCACGCGTCGACCACGGCCGCCCAAGCCGCGCCCGAGGTCGCCCGTTTCAATGAGGCCCTCGCCGCGCACCTGCAGCTCGTCTCGTTGGTCTTCGTGCTCGGGAGCGCCGCGGCGCTGACCTTCGCCTACCGAAAAAAGGGGCTGCGCTTCGCCGAACACTTCATCTTCATGCTCCACGTCGGCGCTCAGTCGAACCTCATCGGTGTGGCCACCGCGCCGGTCAGCTGGTTCTCGCCGTCGGGGTGGTCGTGGGTCGGCAGCGCCGGGTCGGCCGTCGTGTTGGCGTTGGCCCTCAAGCGCGTTCATGGTGATTCGTGGCCCGAGACGCTCAAGCGACTCGCCGTCTTCGCGTTGACCGGCTTCGCGGCCTTCGTCGTCACCATTTTCGCCTTGGGCGCGTACTTGGTCATTTTCGTCGGCCACCCCACCTCGAGTGACTCGGGCCTCGTCGATGGTGGCCCCGGCCGGTGAGTCAGAGCCGTTCGAGCCTCAGAAATCTGAGGGTCGGCGCGCGCCTGACGAGCCAAAGCCCGACGCGACAACCGCAGGCGCAGAACTCTTTCGTTCGGTTGCAGTGTTTGAGCGGGGCCACGTTCAAGGCACGCGGCGTGCTACGGCCCCGTCGGCGTTCAGGCCGTCGGACGAGGAGATTCACCATGGCGGTACCCCGGGTGCTGTTGGTTTTGACGATGTTGTTGGCCGGCGCGTGTGGTCGGGCGCAACTCAACGAAGAAACAGGCGACGGTGGAGCCGGCGGCGACGCGGGGCTCTCGCCCGATTCGGGCGTGGTGTTGACCGGCACCTCGACGCGCTCGTGCGCCCCGAACGACGGCCCGGCCACGGCCATTGCGCTCGGCCAGGGGCTGACCTGCGGTGGGGCCGCTTCGTCTGACATTGATTTTCTGTTGTGGGGCGCCGCGCTCGACGCCGGAGTGAAGTACGCCATCGCGGGCGGCTTCAACGGCAGCTCGGCCTCCGCGCACCGATGCCCCACCCCCAATGGCTGCGTCGCGGGCGGGGGCGGGTATGTGCGCATCGACGTCGTCACCGACAACCGAATCGACGGGTACTACACCACCACGTTTCCCGACGCGGGGGTCGAGGCGGCTTCGTTTTCGGTGACCCGGTGTGCGCAGTCGGGCCCGATTTGCGGTTAGAGCCAATTCATTTGTGCTCGCGAGCGAAACGCAAATCAAATCACGGCGAAAGTTCTTTCATTTCGGAGCCGCCGCCTCGACGATTCGAGCGTGGTGCGACTCCGTTTCGCCAGCCTCACCGTGCTCGCCGTGGCGCTCTTGGCAGCCTCACCGCCTCCCGCGCTCACTGCGCAGCTGACGCCCACCGCCGCCGACGCCACGGGAGCCCGAACCGAATTCGAGGCGGGTGAACGCGCCTTTCGTGAAGACGACTACGCGCTCGCGCTCACCCATTTTCGCCGAGCGATGCAACTCGCCCCGCGCGACGCGGTGCGCTTCAACCTCGCCGTCTGCCTCGAGCGTTTGGGCCGGTTTCGCGAGGCACAGCGCGAATACGACGCCGCGGCGCACAGCCCACAGCTCGACGACGCCGCGAGAGCCCGCGCCAAAGAGCAAGCCAGTCGCACCCGTGAACGCTTGGGCACGGTTTCGTTCGAGGGCCCGTCTGACGCGACCGCGACCGTGACGCTGGGCGACGAAACGCTGTGCGCCGTGCCGTGTTCGGCGTTGGTCGACCCCACCACCCACGACTTCGAAATTCATTCAGGTGAGCGCACCTTGCACGCGCACGTCACGGTGGGCCGCGGAGAAGTCAAAGTGGTGCGAATGGGCTTTCGAGAGACCCCGCTCGCCGACGCCACCATCGCCCAGAACCGCGGGCTCACCGGCCCGCTCTCCTGGGTCGGGGGCGCGGTCGCGCTCGCCGGCACCGCGACCTTCATCATTCTCGGGCTGAGGGCGAGCCAGCTCCACGAGCAATACCTCGCCGGGCCCACCGCCTCGATTCGCGACCAAGGCATCGCCGCGCGCGACTGGGCGAATGTGGGTCTGGGCGTCGGCATCGCCGGAGTACTCGCGCTCGTCGGAGACCTCGTGTGGCACGCGGCCCGCCCCGCCCCCGCCGCCCCGCCGCCAGTGCCAGTCTTCGACTTGCTGTGATGAAACGAGAACCCCTCGAGTCGAGTCAGCGGAGCTGACGAACCGGCGAACGCCGCTCCAGCGTGAATGGGTGCAACACGATGAAATGCGAGGGTTTGGCGGCGAAACCACCTCGGCCACCAACGGTTGGCGGTAAGCTTCGCCCATTCATGGCTGAAGAACAGACGTTGCCCGTTCGCCTGACCGCGGTACCCGTGCGTGCCCTGCGCGTGCAGGTACTCCGCGGAGTCGACGCCGGGCTCGACCGCACCGTCGACGGTGACGTGCTGACCGTCGGTACGGCGACGAACAACGACGTGGTGCTCACCGACCCCACGGTCTCGCGCTTTCACCTCGAGTTGCGGCGTCGAGGCGACTCGGTGCTCGTCAACGACCTCGGTTCGACCAACGGCACGACCGTGAGAGAGGCGCTCGTTCGTGAACACGCGGTGAGCGTGACCGCCGGCGCGGTGCTCGTGCTGGGTGAGACCGAGTTGCGCGTCGGCGACGGCGGCGTGGTCATGGTCGAACCTCCGGCGCGCTCCGACCAGAGCAGCTTCGTCGGCCAGTCACCGCAAGTGCGCCGGCTCTTGGCGACCGTCGAAAAAATCGCCAAGACCGACGCGTCGGTGTTGCTGTTGGGAGAATCGGGTACGGGCAAAGAAGTGCTCGCCCACGAGATTCACCGCCGCAGCCCGCGCGCGAAAAAGCCGTTCGTGGTCGTCGACTGTGGGGCGTTGACGCCGTCACTCTTCGCGAGTGAGCTGTTCGGCCACGAAAAGGGCGCCTTCACGGGAGCCGACGCCAAACACGAGGGTGCCTTCGAACGCGCGCAAGGCGGCACGCTCTTGCTCGACGAAGTCGGCGAATTGCCGCCGCCGCTCCAAGTGGCACTCCTCGGAGCGCTCGAGCGCCGCAGCATTCGCCGCGTCGGAGGCAAGACCGACGTCGCGGTCGACGTTCGGGTGCTGGCCGCGACGCACCGCAACCTTCGCTCCCAGGTCAACACCGGCGCCTTTCGGCTCGACCTGTTCTATCGGTTGGCGGTCGTCGCCCTCGAATCGCCTCCGCTGCGCGAGCGCCGCGAAGACGTGCGCGCCCTCGTCACCCACTTTTTGGCCCTCGCCGACCCGACCGCCAAAGTCGACGCGGTCTTCGGCGCCGACGTCATGCGGCGCCTCGAGGCCCACGACTGGCCAGGCAACGTTCGCGAACTGCGCAACGTCGTGGTGTCGACGCTCGCTCTCGGCGCGCCGTCATTGCCGACGGGAGACGACGGTGGGCCCAGCACCGCGACCGAGCCGGCCCTGTCAGAAAGTGAATTGGTGCAGAGCTACCGCGAAGCGCGCGCGGCCCTCTTGCGCGAATTCGAGCGCACGTACTTGACGGCCCTGCTCAAGCGCAGTGGTGGCAACGTTCGACAAGCCGCACGCGACGCCCGAATGGACCGCTCGTACCTCATCGAATTGTTGCGGCGGCACGGCCTCGGGAGCGGTCAGTCTTCGTGAGGCGCGCGCCCGCGCACGGTGAGCGCTGAGCGGCTTGGGGCCGACAGGTCGACGCTCGCCAGGGTCGCGGTGCCGGTGAGCATGGAGTCACCGAGCGCGCTGGGCTGCACCGGCCGCGGCGGAGCAGCGGTGATGGTCGGCCACTTCGGCGCCCTCGGCTTTTCTTCGGGCGTCGCCACCAGCCGGGTCAGCTCTTCGCTGACCATCGCGATGACCGTCGTCGAATTCGTCGCGCAAGGCAGGGTGCCGCGCCGTTTCGTCGACCTCGCCCAACTCGCCCTTCGGTTGTTTCGACATGGTTTCCCTCGGCTGGGTGTCTCACCCTGTGGGTTTTCAGACGTCTGAGCAGGCACGCCCCGCTCAACCCTGAATTCGACAGTGATTTCAGCTGGTTCGAGTCAGTACTCGTAGGCGCCGATGTCGGTGCCGCCATTGTGGGGCCGGCTCACGCCCAAGCGGTCGACCGGCGCCAGCGGCGTGGTGAGGCCCGCGTTGATGGCGGGGCTGGTCGACTGGAGCGTGAGCGGCGTCGGGCCCGTGGTGGTGGCATAGAGCGGGTCGGCGACCGTGCTGGTGTCGGTCTTGCCGGTCAGCGACTGGTACGTGCTGAGCCACGTGGTGAAGTTGAGCTCGCTTTCGTCGGCGTTGGGCTGAAACGTCGGCGAACCCGAAGGCACGAAGTAGACGTTGTGGTCGACGGTGAGGGTGCTGATGTCGCTCAGTGCGTCGGCGTTGACCTTGATGATCGGCCGGCCCGCCGCCGCGTAAATGACGTTGTTGCGAATCAACACCGTCGTGCCCTTGGTGCCGATTTCTGACTCGTTCGACAGAAAAATCGACCCATGCAACGAGGTGCCGGTGTTGAAGCAGCTGTTGTTGACGATGCTCACGTTCGACGACGACGAGGTGGCGACGCAGGCCCACGTCGCGTTCACCACGACGTTGTTGCGCACGACCCCGTCGTAACTTTCATACGGCCCGTCGACGAGCCGGTCGGCGTCGGTGTCTTGCCCCAACATGATGGCGTGGCCGTCGTCGGGGCGCCCAATGTTCACGAGGCGGTTGTTTTCGAACAGTGTGTTGCGTGCGTTGCCCTTCGCGTACATGCCAATGTCGGGCACGTCGTGAATGTAATTGCCGATGGCGTGGGTGCGGTCAGCGCCCACAATGTCGATGCCTTGGGCGTTCGTGCTCGGCGTGGTGATGGCCGCGTCTTGCCAGATTTCGTTGTTGACCAATTCGACGTCGTTCGACGTGCGTACCAACTTCACAATGTCGGCGACGCTGCAGCACAGCCGGTTGCCCTCGAGCCGCACCTTCGCTGTGTCGATTTTGATGGCGTTGCCGTCGCCTCCGCCGCTGGCGCTGCCCCGCACTTCGAGCCCCTGCACCAACCAGTACATCGCCAGGCAGTCGGTGTTGCCGGTGCCCGTGCCAATGGTGCCTTCGTCGCAGAGGTCGTTGTAAAAATAGATGGTCGGCCCCGCGTTGGTGCCTCGAATCACCGGGTGTTCACCGGCGTAGGCGCGCAGCGCCACCCACTTCGTGGGGGTGCCCGGAGTGCTGATGATGACCGATTCATTGTACGTGCCGCTGCGCACTTCGATGACGTCTCCCGCGGAGACGGTGTTGACCGCTTTCGTCACGGTCTTGAACGGCGCCGCGGTCGACTTGCCGGTATTCGAGTCGCTGCCCGTGGTGCTGACGTAGTACGTCGTGCCCGACCCGACCGGAGGCCCCGCGTCTGAGGAGCCGCCCCCCTGGCCCGCGTCAGGTGTGGCTTGACCGGCGTCGGCGCCCCCGGAGCCGCCAGCGTCAGCGACACCACCGGCGTCTCCCAAACCACCCGCGTCGGGCGCCTCGAGCACCGGGCCCGCATCGAACGGTGTCGACGCGTCGAATGGGCCAGGGCCACCAGCATCGACCCTGCCGGTTTGGCCGGCGCCCGCGTCACGAACCACGTCGGCTCGGCCCGCATCGGGCGAAGACTCCGCGTACTCCACGCACGCCACCAAGCACAGGCAGCACGAACTCAAGACCAAGCGCATGCCCTGGTACACAGCAACTCGCGCACCACCGGCAGTCGCGCGAAATCTCATTCGTCGGTGGCTCGGTGGGGCAGTCGCTGGCGGGGGCCAGCCCGCCACCTGTCGGGCGAGCCCCTCCGGGCGACTGGCGGAACGCACACGTTTCATTCAGTTGGCTCGCGCAGAAGCCAGGCGTGCCGGTTGCTACGCAGGCCCCCATGGCGAATCGACTTCTTGCTCTTGGTCTGGTGTGGGCGTGTGTAGGCACCGGTTGCGCGGGGGTAGTCGGCGGCGGTCTCGACGACGAGGGCCTCGATTCGGGGGCGGTGGGTGCGCGCGATGGGGGTCAGGGCGGAGGCTCGGGCGGCGCGGGTGATGCGGGGTTCGGTTCAGACGCGGGCCAAGTCGTGCTCGACGCCGGCACGTCGGCGATCGACGGCGGAGCAAACGGAGATGGTGGCAACATTGGGGCAACCGACGCCAGCGTCGATGCGGGCAGCCGGGCCGATGCCGGCCGCCCAGACAGCGGAGTCACCGTCGATGCCGGGGCTCTCGACGCGGGGGCGGAGCCGGTCGACGCCGGGCCGCGAGACGCGGGCCAAGGGCCCCCGCCGGGTGGCGACGGTGGCACCGACGCCTTCACGTTCTTGGTCTACGGAGACTCGCGCTCGGGCAGCGACTGCAGCGGCAACCAGGTGCACCTGTCGTTGGTACAGCGAATGGCGAACGAAACCGACGCCGCCTTCGTGGTGCACCTGGGCGACATGGTGACCGGCTACAGCAACACCACGAATTGGGTGCAGGGTGGAGCGTGTACGCAGGCCGCGTCGACCGGGAGCCTCAAGACGCAGCTGTCGCCGCTCACCTCGAAGTCGCCCGCCCCCGGGCTCCCGACGTTCGTGTTTCCCGTGGTGGGCAACCACGACGACAGCTGGGGTGAACATTGGTACCCCGACTCGTACGGCCAAGGGTTCTGCGACGTGTTTCCCAAGACGTTGATGCAGCAGCTCATACCGAACCACACCCAGCAGCCGTATTTCGAAGACAAGACCGGCCGCAACTTCGCCATTCTGAGCGACTCGGCGTTCTACGACAGCATGTGCAGCACCACCCAAGCGGGCGTGTACCCGACCTTCATGTATTACTCGTTCGACTACCAGCACGCGCACTTCTCGGTGTTGCATGTGAACACCGACTACCTCGACCTCGAAGAGTGCGGCGGCTGCGCGGGCAACCAGTCGAACTACGAAGACTACTATTACATTCACCAACTCCACTGGCTGCGCGCCGACCTCGACGCCGCCAAGGCCCGCGGCCAAAAAGAATTCTTCGTCTTCTTGCACGCGCCGCTGTTGACGACGAGCGACGGCCACGACGCCAACGCCTCGGCGCCTACCTTGCGCAAGCTCTTCACCCAGTACGGCGTCACCGCGGTGTTCTCGGGCCACGACCACGTGTACGAACGAAGCCACCCCACCGCGTTCGACTCGGCGTCGCCCGACGGGCGCATCGCCGACGGAGGCACCACCTACCTCGTCACTGGCGGCGGTGGGTCTGACCCGCACGGCTTCAGGAGCACCGCCTGGTTCGACGCCAAGCGGAGCAGCGACTTTCACTACACCCGCGTCACGGTGAACGGGTCGCACTTGACCACCACCGCCATCGACCCCAGCGGCCAGGTCGTCGAGCAGTATTCGCGGTAGCCCTTCGAATTGCCGTCAGCAATTTGCGGCGGCGGCGTGTAAACGGCCAAGACCATGTCTTCGCCGTCGAACGCCTTGGGCCCACGCGCCGAGTTGAAGTCGCTGTGGCAGCTGGCCTTGCCCCTGGCCATGGCACAGGCCGGCCAGTCACTCATGGGCATGGTCGACACCGCGGTGGTGGGCCGGCTGTCGGCGACGGCCCAAGGCGGCGCCGGGCTCGGCAACTCACTCACCTTCACCATTATTTTTCTCGGCATCGGCGTGATGATGGGGCTCGACCCGCTCATCTCTCAAGCCATTGGCGCCCGCAACGAGGCGCGGGCGCGGTCGCTGTATTGGGCGGGCGTGTGGCTCGCGCTGCTTACTTCGGTCGTGCTCGTGGTGTTGATGCTCTTCGTGCCCTTCGTCTTCGAGCCCTTCGGCGTGGCCCCCGAAGTGGCCAACGGCGCTTCTGAATTTCTGTGGTGGCGCTTGCCCGGAGTGCCCGCCACGCTGCTGTCGATTGTCGCGCGGTCGTACCTGCAAGGCGTCGGTCGCGCGCGGGTGATGCTGTGGGCCGTCATCGTGGCGAACGTGGCGAACTTCGGGCTCGACGTGCTGTTGGTGTTCGGCGCGGGCCCCATTCCTCCGCTCGGCATTGCCGGCGCCGCACTGTCGACGTCGGTGTGCAGCTGGCTGCAGTTCGGCCTTCAGTCGATGTGGCTCGGCCCGTCTCCCTCGGGGGTGCGGAGGGCGTTCGAAGCGGTTTCGGTGAAGCAGGCGACCGCGGTGGGCGTACCCATTGGGCTGCACCTGTTGGCCGAGTCGGGCATCTTTTCACTCACTGGCTTGTTCGCGGCGCGGTTGGGCGAAGTGCAAGCGGCGGCGCACCAAATTGCCCTCACCTGGTCGAGCGTTACCTTTTCGGTGGCCGTCGGCATCGGCAGCGCGGCCAGCGTTCGCGTGGGTTGGCGCATCGGCGCTCGTGACACGCCGGCGGCCCGTCAGTCGGGCTTCGTCGCGTTGGTCAGTGGCTTCGCCTTCATGGCACTCAGCGCGTTGACCTTCGTCGTGTTTCCACGGCCGCTCGCGCAGGTCATGTCGACCCAGCCCGACGTCATCGCCATGGCGAGCGCTCTGTTCTGGGTCACCGGCTTTTTTCAAATTTCAGACGGGTTGCAGGCCATTGGCGCGGGCATTTTGCGCGGGGTGGGCGACACGCGCTTCATCTTCTGGGTCAACATCGCCGGGCACTGGGGCGTCGGCTTGCCGGTCGCTTACCTGCTCGGCGTGCGCGGCGCGCTCGGCGTCGTGGGGCTGTGGTGGGGCTTGTCGGCCGGCCTCACGACGGTCGCGGTGTGCTTGGTGGTGCGCTTCGCCATGCTCACCCGTCGGCACATCGAGCCGCTCGCCGGCGAGTCGACGTTCACGTCGTAGTCAAAGCGCGGCCCGCGACACCGCTTCGATGGTGAAGGGCCGGTGCTTGAGGAGCCGCTCCAACGTCGGGTCGACCCGAGCGAACGACCCGCGCTAAGGGGTACCGTCTCGAACGTCTACGACGTGACGCCGACCCGTCAGCAGGCGCGCCCGGCGGTCGCGAATGGGGTCGACCGCGCCGACCAGCGCCGTCGAGAAGAGGTACTCGCCCAGCGACTCGAGCCGTGACGCCCTGCTCAGCCACTGTTCGTTCTCAGCCGGCTTCGGCCCCGGAGACCGCCCCACCGTCAACGCCCGAGTCTCTCTGACTGCTTCGGGGTGAACCGGTACGTGCGCCTGAACCACTTGCCCGGGCACCAACCCAAGTGCGCCAATCACCGCGTCGCTGAGGCCCAGGGCTGGCTCGTTCCACAGCGAAACCGAGACTCCAACCGGTTTCGACGAACCTTCACCGAACAACAGCAGCGGGGTCTGGGCGACGACGGCATCGAGCATGGCCAACGCTCGGGGCTCTTGCGCCACGACCAACTGCTTCGCTGCTTTGAGGCTGGTGACGTGGCCGGCGCGCTCGAGGCGCCCGTACACCCACGGTTTGAACAGCTCGACCGCCACCGGTCGGGGCACCAGCGCCTGGGCGTCACCCAACGCCGCGAGCAATCGGTCGAGCGCTTCTTGCAACGCGCGGAGCCCGTTCACCGAGGCGAGTGGGTTCTGCAGGTTGGTTTCGATGAGGTGTCGATACGAATCATTCAAGGTGCTGGTGGCGTACCGGCCATTCTCCGTCGGCAACATCGGCCGCAGGCTCGGGGGCAGCACTGGCCACGTGTTGAAGCACAGGTCGGTCGGTCGCCTCCGCGACCCCTTCATCGCCGAAGACAGCGTTTCGGCGCCGGTGACGGGGCGGTCAAGGTCGACGGTTTGCAGCGCCGCATGAACCGCGGGAGAGCCAACCGCCCCATTGAGCACTTGGCGGCCCATGAGCACGTCTTCGAGGTGAGCGGCCGACCACCCGAGCAACGTCGCCGCCGACTTGCGCGCCCACGGGTGCAGCACCGGCACCGCGAGCTCGACGCGCCCGAACCACTGCGACTTGGCCCCGAAAATGTCTTCGCAGAACAGCCCGCCCGGTATCGCCTTCCACGGCGTCAGGTCGATGGTCTCGGCTCGCGTCACGACCCCTGGGGCGACCGCCCGAAGTTCATCGCGGCCCATCAGACCAAGTTCAATTTCACGTTCGGTGAAGTCGGTTGTGAGCCCCATCGCACGCAGGTGCCACTCAATGGCCCGAGTCGCGCTCGGCATTGACTTGATGTCGGCGTCGCGGGTGTCACGTACGATGGCCTCGTAGAGCGCCAGCCTCGCGCTCTCGTCGTCTGACTTGACGGTGTACAACTCGTACACTGTGTGGGCCGCTCCCCGGTCGAGCAACGCTTCGGCCTGCTCGAGCGTGACGAGCTGGCCGCCGAGCTGCTCTCGCCCGCGCAATGGCTGCTGCGTCACCAGAGAATAGGGCCCAATTGAACGCGCCTGCATCACGTCGACCGCCGTGGGCCGAACGCGCTCAACGGTGAAGGCCCCGGTGCGCCCCGGCCACAAACCGTCGTCGCCAGTGTCGATCGAGGCCACCAGTTGAGTGAGCGTGGCTCGTTGGCCGTCAATGGCAAGCACGTCGCCGAGCGTCACCGGCCGCTCGCTTGAAACGGTCACCGCAATGGAGCGCCCCTCGTGTGGCTCGTGGTGAAGGTGTTCGACCGACGTGACGCGGCCTTCGAACCCGGGAGGGCAGCGCAACGACCTGTCGCGCCCCGTGACCGCGCCGAACGCGGCGTCAACAGCGGCGTCGGCCTTCGAGCCCTCTTCGCGCGACAAACGGCCGGCCAGAATCATGCCTCCGTGCACGGTCGCTCCGACCGACACCAACCCGTCGCTGCCCAGGTGGGCCACGTCAGCCGCAGGCACTTTCGGCAGGTCTGTCGTCAACACGTCATTCGCCTCGAGCCGCAGCACGAAGGTTCGGTTCACCACGAACGCGAGGGTCTTGGCCGCCTCGAACGTCATGACGACGCCGTTGCTGGTGCTTGAACGAAAGGTCAGTGGGCGCGTGCTGAAGGAGGTCTGTTCGGTCTCGCTCATATGCTCGGTGAGTGAGTCAATCACGAAAAGTTGCGCCGCAGGCTCGTGAACCATTCACCATTCGAAGGCGAAGCACCGGGTCATGCCTCCGCCAGCGATGTTCTGGCGACGAGCGCCCTCACCAAGTGGTACAGCTCTCGCCTCCGACGAAGACCTGGTCTTTGGCTCCGTGCTCGACCACGACAGGCACGCAGACGCTGCTTCGAACGAGCCACTGTCTCGACCATTCGCAGGCCGGCGTTTGGCCGAAGCGGAGGACGACGGAAGTACGCAGGGCTTCCTCCAGGTCGCTGTCGGTGTCGCAACCGTCGGGAAACCCATTCGCGACCCAGAGGGGAACGAAGGTGGCATCGAGGGTAAACCCTGCGTCGGTCACGACGGTGATGAACGTGGCTGGCCCGATGCCCGGGGCGCCGCAGTTTCCGCGAGGCGGCCACTGCATTTCGGTCGGCGGGCAAAGCCTGAGAACCGCAGCAGGCGGCTGTTCGGCAAGCGTGACGCTGACGGCGTCGCCGGCAGCGATGAGCAGGGCGGCCCCGAGCAACACCACTCCTCCCAGCCGCAACGTCGATCGCATGACCTCACGTAACGTCGCTCACCAGCGATGAATCAGCTGAGCCCGTCGGGTGGTCGAGCTCAGACGCTGAGCGGTCGTTCTCGGTGGCCGGCCGTTGCGGTGCTGGCGCCAAGGACCCACGCCTTACCGGCGTAGCAGCCTGGAGGCCTTGTCTTTGTCGGCTCGGCGCACGGGCGCCGTACCGGCACGGGCGGTCGAGGCCGACTCAGTCGTTGCCGTGCATCGCGGTGTCGGCGTGAAGCGAAAACCCGTGCGACTGACCCGCATGGCGGCGGCAGGCGCCGTGAATGCCCCCCTCGAAGTCGTCTTCTGCCCACCACTCCGCCCTCGCCTGACGAAGACACTGACCTTCTATTCAGGTGTGGGAGGTTTTTCCGCGGACGTGATCGGCCCCTGGTACGACCCAGGCGCCATGGCTTCGCTCTTTCGCGACCTTTCGGTTGATGCTGGTGATTTTTCGTCAGTCAACGCCGCTCGTCTGTCGCTGAGCGTAGACGCACGCGCACGGTCGGGTCGCATCGAGTCGAAGCTGCTGTTCTACGACGTGAACACTGGGGGCGTACGAGAACAGCTGACCGTTGAATGGAAAGTTGTGTCGATGACGCACTCGCGGCGCGGTGGCCGACTTCGAACGTTTGCATTGGGAGAAGATGGCCAAGTTGTGGTGATTGAAAAAGAAGCTGTTTGGCGAAGAGACATTGAACGCGAGTCGTTCAATGCCCCTCGTTTGGGCCCGCTTCGAAAAATTCGCGCTGTCGGCGACGCGGTTATTGCCGTGGGTATGAATCGCCAAGTCTACCTGCTTGACGAAGAAGAAGTCTGGCACGACGTTTCGGCACCAAGAACTGACGCCAAACCGGTCAGCGGGTTTGAAGCGGTGGCTGGCTTTGGGCAAGACAACTTTCTGTGCGCAGGGTGGCAGGGCGAAATCTGGCAACGAAAATCAGCCAGGTGGTCAAAGCTCAAAAGCCCCACTCAAACGATGGTGACGGACCTCTCAGTTGGACCGGGAAAAACCGTGGTCGCTTGCGGCTTAGGCGGGTTGGTGATGACGCGGTCAGCAACGGCTTGGAGCGTGCTCAAACAGAAGGCCACCCAAGAAGATCTGTTTTCGGTGGCGCATTTTGGTGGCGCGCACGCCTTCGCGTCGCTCAAGAATGTGTACACGCTGGTCGGCAAGACGCTGGTCAGGGCCGAAATCGACAAGAACCCCACCACCTGCCACACCCTGTGCGCGGTAGACGGGGGGCTGGCGGCCATTGGCTCGAAAGGTCTGTACTTGCTGACCGGGCGCACTTGGCGACGAATTGAGTAAGTTCACCTGGCTGGCTTTACGACTGACCTCCGTGTTTCGTCGCCTGGTCGTTTCGGCTGCATTTCGAAACAGCCTTGACGCTGGCACCACCGACACTTGGTTTCGGGCGCGATCACTCGGCGTGCCCAGGGACCTTCACGCAACACCCACCAAGTCAGTACAAGTCAGTACGGGTTGCTCAGCAGCGGCTTCGCGGGCGGCTCGGTGGGCGCGGGCGCTGGCGGTGGCGTCTTCACCCGGGTGGTCGCCTTCTTGGCGGCGCCGTGGGAGGCGGGCCGCGGGTCAGGTGCCGGTACCACCGCGTTCGCCGCGGTGCTGACTGCATTGGTCGCGGGCACTTCAGCCTCACGCGGCAACACCGGGTCGGGCGCCACGGGGGCCGGCGCTGCGCGAGGTGTTTCGACCGGCGTCGGGGCCGCGACGATGGGGGGGCTGGGCTTCGCCGACAGCCGCCAAGCAACGCCACCACCGCCGAGCACCAAAGCCGCCGCCACCGCCCACCCCCACACCCCACGCGCGGCGGGCGTGGGGCGAATGGCCGTCGGATCGAACGAGTCGTCGTCGCTGCTGGCGACGTCTGCGGCGACCGGCGTCGCCGCCCCGGCCACCGCCGTGCTCGCCGGTGTCGCCAGGGGCAACAACATCGCCGCCTCTGAAATCTTGTCGACCGCGAAGAGCCTTTCGACCCAGTCGCGCAACGCGGGGCCGTCGACCGCGAAGGGCCGAAAAGCCTGAGCGACGTGAGCCGCGGTGGGTGGGCGCCGGGCAACGTCGCGTTGGAGGCACTGGTCGACGACGGCGGCGACGGCCTTGGGCACCTTCGGCGCGACGGTCGCCAGCGGCGCAATGGGCGCCTGAAGCACGTTCGCCATGGTGCGTGCGTCGACGTCAGAATGAAACAGGCGGTCGCCGCTGAAAATCTCCCACGCCATGACCCCGAGCGCCCAGATGTCGGCGCGACGGTCGACCGGCTGCTGGCGGTCGAGCATTTCGGGAGAGACGTAGGCCATTTTGCCCTTCACTTCTCCGGTTCGGGTGACGTCGAGGCGACCGCTGGCCAGGGCGATGCCAAAGTCGACGACTTTGACGTGCCCGTCGTAGCCGACGTGAATGTTTTGGGGGCTGACGTCGCGGTGCACGACGTTGAGCGGCGCGCCGTTCGCGTCGGTGGCCTCGTGCGCCGCGTGCAGACCTTTGGCGGCTTCTCCCAACACGCCGCAGACCAATTCGACCGACACCGGCTCGCCGCGATCACCAGCCCGGCGCAGACATTCAGACCACGACTTGCCGCTCAAGAACTCCATCACCAGGTACGGCACGCCGCCGTGTTCTCCGGTGTCGAAGACCTGAGCCAAATTCACGTGTTGCAGCTGCGAGGCAATGCGGGCTTCGTCGAGAAACATGTCAACGTAGCGACGTTCAGCGGCCAGGTGCGGCAGCATCATCTTGAGGGCGAGGAGCTTGTCGAAGCCACCAGGCCCTTCGCGCCGCACCGCGTACACCGCGGCCATGCCGCCTTGAGCGACAGGGGCCACAATGCGGTAGCGGTCGACGGTTTCTCCCGCGCGCGGCAATGACGCGAGAACGGCTGGCATCGCGTTGACTGTGACACGACGCCATGAGGCGCGGCAACTCCGCGTTGCCGCACCAGGGGTGACTCAGTGGTGGCGCGGCCCACCGTGTGGAGGCGGAGGTGCGACCGCCCCATGCGACGGGGCCGGAGCCGGAGCAGCCGGAGGCCGGGGTGCCGCGACTGGAGGCGGCGGCGCTCCGCCCGAGCGCGGCGGCACGATGCCCGTGTTGCCGTTCGGCGCCATCACCGGAGGCGGCGGCGCCCGTACCCTGGAAAGCGCGGCGGCGGCACGCCCGTGTTGCCGTTCGGCGCCATCACCGGAGGCGGCGGCGCCCCATACCCACCAGAGCGCGGCGGCACGATGCCCGTGTTGCCATTCGGCGCCATCACCGGCGGCGGCGGCGCCCCGTACCCACCAGAGCGCGGCGGCACGATGCCCGTGTTGCCATTCGGCGCCATCACCGGCGGCGGCGGCGCCACGGACCCGCCAGAGCGCGGCGGCACGATGCCCGTGTTGCCATTCGGTGCCATCACCGGCGGCGGCGGCGCCACGTACCCGCCAGCGCGCGGAGGGGCGACGGGAGGCGGCGGCGCTCCAAAGCCGCCTGGGCGGGGCGCGTTGGTCACCGGGGGCGGCGGCGCTGCGGTGGGAGCATTGCGGCCCGGCCCGCTGTACCGCGGCCCTTGCACCACGACGCCCGGCGGCGGCGGGGCGACGTGAATGGGCCGAATGTCTGCGCCGGCGGCGACCGAAATGTGAGCGACGGGTGGGCCCAACGACCAAGCCCCACGCCGCTCGGTCACGGGCACCGCTGCGTGATACGCGGCCTCGGCGCGGCGTTCGTCGAGCCGGTGGTGCCACATGTGTCGGTCGATCAAATACCGCGATTCGACGAAGGCCCAACGCGGCCGGTACGCCGGCACCACCACTTCAATGCCGACGGGCGCGAGCGGCACCCAGCCCACGTAGCCACCGCCTGATCTCCAGTCGACCCAGGCCGGCGCCCAATCATTGCCCTGCACCCAGACCCAACCCAACCCTGGGTCTCGGTACCAGCGACCGTAGTGGTACACCGCCCAGCCAAACGGGTACTCCGATTCGAAGACCCAGCCAGCGTCGGTGTACACCCACGAGCCACCCGTGGCGTACGGCTCGAACTCGACACCCACCACGACGGGCGACGGCCTCCACACTCGGCCAAAATGCGGCGTCACGACCCACTCGCCGTATGGCGACAGGCTGGCCCCGAAATCACCTTCTTGCGCCCAAGCACTCGCGCTCACCACCAACGCCAGCGCCGCCGCCCAGAAAATTCGAGTCACTTCATGGAGTCGCTTCATAGGGGTTCCTCCTTCGACGGCCACTCTGACACCAAAGTCGTACGGGTATTCAAACGTGGGCGAAAATAGCGCTTCACTGCGTGACGCCGGCGGTCGAATCTCGAGCGGTATGCGCGACTCCCGGCTTTGGTGGGCTCTTGGTGCTCTGCTGGGCGGTTGCACGTTGCCGTTCGACCCCGCGTTGCTCGACGGCGGTGCGCGCGACGCGGGCGATGGCGGCTCAGTCACCGACGCGGGCACCCGCGAGTGCCGCGACCCCACGGTGTGTGGTGGCGGCGTGTCGTGTTGCGAGCGGGCCTCGCTCCCGTCGGGCAGCTTCGACCGAGGCTACGACTTGAGCGACAGCAGCACCCAACCGGGCGGCGGCATGGTCGTGGGGTGGCAGCCAGCCCACGTCGCGCCCGCGACCCTGGCGCCTTTCGAATTCGACGTCTTCGAAGTCACGGTTTCTCGCTTTCGTCGCTTCGTCGACGACTACGACGCGTGGCGCGCCTCGGGGCACCCCGCGGTGGGCGAAGGCGCACACCCAAGAATCGCCGGCAGTGGCTGGCAGGCGGCGTGGTCGGCGAAACTGCCCACTTCGGCGAGCGCGCTTTCGAGCGAGTTGACGTCGTGCGGGGGCGATTG
Organism: Myxococcaceae bacterium; assembly: GCA_044225205.1. GTDB lineage: Bacteria > Myxococcota > Myxococcia > Myxococcales > Myxococcaceae > JAEUJT01. The sequence continues at coordinate 24,807 of JBGAIY010000038.1, forward strand.
GAGCTCGGCGCCCGCCGGCAAAGAAACGAACCCCATCAGCTGCGCGACCTGGTTCGAAGCCATGGCCTTTTGCGCCTGGGAAGGCGGGCGGTTGGCGACCGAAGCCGAGTGGAACTTCGCGTCGGCCGGAGGAGACGAGCAGCGCGCGATGCCCTGGTCGACCGACGCCGGCTCATTGGCGGCCGACCAGACCCACGCGGTGTTCAATGGGCTCGGGCGCTCGGCGGTGGGCAGTCGGGGCACGGCCGACTTGAGCCGCTGGGGCCAACACGACTTGGCCGGCAACGTTCGCGAATGGGTCGTCGACGCGTCTCCCGGAGAACCGTTTTCGTACACCGGCCTCGCCGCGCCCCCCTGTGAGAACTGCGCGAATGTGTCGGCCAGCGCCGACGACCGCCGCATTCGCCGGGGCGGAGCGTACGACACCGACGCCACCCGCCTGCGCTCGGCGTACCGCAGCGAAGCGCCGCCCGACACCCGCGAAGACCAAGTCGGCTTTCGCTGCGCGCGTTGACGTTCAACGCGCCGCTTCGGGCACGCAGGCGGCGACGCGCACCCACGTTTCGGTGAGGCGGGTGACCCGCTTGAGCGCCTCGGTCGCGGCGGGTGTCGCACCCTGCCCCAAGCTGGCCTTCAGCATTTCGAGTTGCTGCTTGGCCTGCGCGGCCCGGGCCGCGTCGCCCGAGCGCGCTTCGGCTTCGAGTTGGGCGACCACGGGGGCAAGCGCCGCGGTCGTCGCCGCAGGCACCATGGCCGTCGACTCAGGGGGCAGCACCTCCATCGTGGCGCGGCGCTCCCAGGTCACGTCGTCGACGCGCCGCCACCGTTCGTCGACCGTCAGGGCGTTGCACTTCGCCTTCAATTCGGTGGTCTTCGCGTCGACCGACGATGACCGAGCGTCACACCAGTTCGCTCCCGGAGGCGCGCGAATGGGGCCCGACCCGACGCACCAGGTGTTCGGCTTCGAGCCAGCAAAGTGCTGCACGGCGCCTTTCGGGTTCAACGCGGCTTTCGAGGTGACCGTCAGATCGCCGGTGGCGCCGTCGGTATGGGAGGTGACCTCGGTGGCCGTGGGGCCCCGGCCGCTGGTCATGACGGCTTCAGACTCGATTCGGTACAGCCCCGGCCCGGGGAAACCGGCCTTGTCGTCGGCCGCGGCGGCCACGGCGACCGCCAGCGACCCTGCCATGGCCCAGCGAGTGAATTGGTGCATGGTGAACTCCAGTGTGCAGATCGGGTGACACCCGACCGCTGGTAATGACGCCCCCGAACGACGCAAGTACAGTGCGCCCATGTCTCGAGCACTGGTCGCCATGGTCGCCGCTGGGCTCGTGGGTACGTCGTGCCGTACGACTCCCGAGCCGCTCGAAGACGGGCTGGCAACCCAGGTTCGAGACGCCGGGCCCACCGAAGCCGACGCACTCAGACCCAAGGTCGCCCTGCTGTCGAAAGACGTCGAGCGGCTCGGTCAACTCACCGACGAAGCCCTCTGGTCTCATTGGACGCAGGGCACTCCCCTCGACTTGGCGGCGGCCGCCGATGCCGGCGTCGCGGTGACGCCGCAGGCCCTGGTGACGCTGCGCCGCGCCCGGGCCCTTGGTGCCGACGACGAGCGCGCACTCCAGCACCTCGAGCGCTTCGTCGTCGGCGACTTGTTGGCGCGGGGGGTGTCAGACGAAAGCGCCGTGGTCGCCAACCTCGACGCGTCGCTCACCGTGTCGGTCGACGGCAAAGACGTGCGCTGGCGCGAATTGAACCGCCTGCTGGTCAACGAAAAGAGTGCGCTCAAGCGCAAGGCCCTCTGGGCGGCAGGGCTCAAGACGGCCGAGCAACTCGACGCCGCGGTGGCCAAGCGCGAAGCGAAGGTCAAAGACGTGTTGGCGTCGCTCGACGTGCCGTCGTCGCTCGAATTCGCGGCCGAGAGCCGAGAAATCGACCTCGAGGCCTTGGCGCAGACCGCCGAGCTTTTGCTCGAATGGAGCGAAGACGCCTGGCGGGCAACGCTCAAGCAGCTCTCTGATGGTGAATTGAAACTGCCAGCCGAGGCCTTGACCCGAGCCGACCTGCCCCGGCTCATGAAGGTGCCCGCGGCGGTCGACGCCGCGTTTCCCAAGGGGCAGCTCGCGCCGCGGGCGATTCAAACGCTGGGCACGCTCGGGTTGTACGGCCGACCAGGTCTGACCCTCGACCTGGCCGACGCCGCGAAGAAGAACCCGTTGCCGTTGACGGTGGTGCCTCGGCTGGGTGACGTGCGGGTCAGCTTTCGGCCCCTGGGGGGCTTGCGAGACCAGGCGTTGTTGCTCTCGGAGTTGGGTACGGCGTTGGCGCTCTTGTCGTCGAAGACCGGTCGGTTCGAGACGACGCGGCTGGGAGACCCCGCCATCACTCAGCTCGCCGGGGCGCTCTTGGCGACCTTGCCGGCCGAAGACGCGTGGCTCGAAGACATGCAGGTGGCCGCGGGCGACCGGCCGGCCATCGTGCGCGCGTGGCAAGCCCAGCAATGGCTCGGGCTGCGGCGGGCGGCGGGCACGGTGCTGGCGAAACTCGAGACGTCGACGCTGCCCGAAACCGAGGCGCGGGCGCGGTATGTCGCCATCATGGCCAGGGCGTTGGGGGTGAAGCACACCGCTGAAGACGGAGTGCGCTGGCGCCTCGACACCGACGATTTTTTGCGCTCGGCCACCCTGCTTCGCACCACCTTGCTCGCGGCGACGCTGCGCTCGCGCTTGGGCCCCGCTTGGTGGCGCTCGCCCGAGTCGGGCCAGACGTTGCTCTCGCTGTGGGCGAAAGGCACGTCGGTGTCGGCCGAGGCCCAGGCGGGCACCTTCGCGCAAGGCCTGGCCGCGTTCGTGCCCGAGCGGGCCGAGCTGTTGCCTGACGCCGGGGTGGTGAAGCCCTTCGTCGTGCCTGCTCGTCTCGGCATTTCTGACGCCGGCGCCCCTGACGGTGGGTCGGCGACCCAGCCCGCCCCGTAAGCAAGGCGCTTCGGCCTTCGAGCCCAGGCAGCGATGGCGGGCGCGTGGCCGACAAGACCCGTGAGGGCACACCGGTCGCGAAGTCGCCCGAAGCCAGCGTTCGCTGCACGGCGGCGGCCACCATGCGCCGGGTCGCGAAAACGAGACGTTTCGGTCGCTGGGCAGCGCCACGTCTTCGAGCCCAGCCACCGGGTCGCGTGCATGCCAGCGAGACCGAACGTGGATGCGCGCGCCGGGCGCGAAGTCGCCTCAAAGCGCAAGTGAGCGCTCCACGCCTTCGAGCCCGGGCACGCGTGAGCCTCGCGCTGCGATGATGGAGCCCGTTGTGCGCGATGCGCCCCTTCGCAATCGCCTCAAGCCCAACAGGGCCACGTCTTCGAGCCCAGCGATTCGCCGTAAGACGGCGGCCGCCGTGCCGGCGAGACCGAACGTGAGACCCAGACCTTCACCCATTCGACGTCGCAGTTGTACGTGAGATCGACTCGAACCCGTGCTGTCGGTGACGGTCGGCGCGAAGTCTCCTCGGCCGACCTCGACGACGCCCTCGAAGTCGAGCCCTTCGGGCCGGGTCGATGACGGCCGACCACCGCCAACGCCTGCCCGTAGGGCGAATTCGGAGGCACGGTGACCGAGCGACCCCGAGCTGCGCCGCCTTCGGGTCAGCACCTTTGGGCCGCGCTCGCCGACCCGCTTTGCTCGGTCGGGAGACGGTGAGGGCGTCGCCCTCTCCGGCCACCGGTCGCGAACTCGCCTCGAGCCCAAGAGAAACGAGGCATTTCGGCCCTGGTGCGACACCGGGCCGGCTCGCCTGGAAGCGCTGGGCGCGGCCGAACCGACCGAACAGCTCAGGTGAATTTCGAGGGCGCGCTTGGAGGCGAAAGAAATGAACGCGCCCACGCCAACGCTTCGTCGACCGAGCGAAACGAAGCCGCCTCGAAGCCTGCTCCGCGCAAGGTGTTGGCGAGGTTGAAGCCCTTCACGGCGACGCGCACCGCGCTGAAGTCGGTGACGACGGCCAGGGCGCGCAACCGTTCGCGCAGTTGGGGGCGACCGGTCACTTCGAGCCAAAACGTGGGCACCCCCACCTCGACCCAGCGCACGGTCGAGCCGAGTTCGAACACCAGGGCGACGGCGACTTCGGCGGCGCGCCGCACGACCGCGTCGACGAGCTCGGTCTGCAGCGCCGGCGTCATGTCGGCCGCGGTGGCGTAGCGAACATGAAACAGCCCAGGTTCGCTCTCGAGAAAGCTCGACATTGAACGACGAGCCTACCCCGCCCCAGCGGCCCGCGGGTATTTTCGCGCGGTGACGAGGCGTGACTCGGCGACCGAGCTTCGTTACAAGCCGCCCATGGCCGCCAAGAAGAAAACCGCGAAGAAGCCCTCGAAGGTCAAAGCGTCGACCAAACCGAAAGCCAAGAAGGCTGCCCGCCCGGCAGCAAAGGCCAACAAGAGCAAGCGCTTCAGCGCGCCCAAGAAGGCGACGAGCAAGGCCAAGCCCAGCAGCAAGCGAGGGGCGGCGAAAAAGCCCCGCACCGCGAAGCGACCGGCCCTGCGGCCCAAGCCCAAGAGCGTCAAGACGCCCCGAGCGCCCCGAGCCGCCGCCCCGGTCAACGAAGAAGGTTTGGCGTTGGCGCGCTTGGTGGCACGCGCCGCAGAAGAAAAAAAGGCGCTCGACGTGATGATTCTCGACGTCTCGCGCAAAGGCGCTTCGGTGGGTTACGACTTCATCGTCATCGCCACGGCCGAGAGCGACCGCCAACTCGAAGCGTTGGCCGACTCGGTGCGAGAAGCGGTCAAGCCCACGGGCCGCCGGGCGTCGGGCACCGAAACGTCACCCGACTGGGTGTTGGTGAATTTCGATGACGTCGTGGTGCACTTCTTCACGCCCGACAAGCGAGCGACGTACGACATTGAAGGGCTGTGGAGCGACGCGCCCCGGCTCGCCTTGAGCGCGTGAAGTTCACCGTCATTTCAATCGGCAAAGACCGCTCGGGCTTGTTCGCGCCCGGAGTGCACGAATACGCCGACCGGCTCTCGCACGGGTTCAAGGTGCAGCTGCACGAGCTGCCCGAGTCGCGTGCGTCGGGGCCCAAGGCCAAGCGCGACGAGGGCGAAGCCATTGTGGGCAAGCTCGGGCCGCGCGACGTGCTGGTGGCACTCGACGAGCGGGGCAAGGCGTGGTCGAGCGTCGACTTGGCCAAGTGGCTCGGTCAGCAACAAATGCAAGGCCGTGACGTGGCGTTCGCCATTGGCGGCGACGAGGGGTTGTCAGACGAGGTGCGGGCCCGGGCGGCGGTCGTGCTGTCGTTGTCGGCCATGACGTTGCCCCACCGCCTGGCGCGGCTCGTGTTGCTCGAGCAGCTCTACCGCGCGGTCACCATTCTTCGCGGCGAGCCGTATCACAAGGCCTAGCGAAGCACCTCAAGCCGGCGGCTGCATGAGCGTGAAGAGGTTGCCGTACAAGTCGGCGACGAGGGCCGACGTGCCCCACGGCTGAACGCTTGGCTCTTTGACGATGCGGGCGCCGCGGGCGCGCAGGCTTTCGACCGTGCCACGGCAGTCGTCGACCGAGAAGACCCAAGTCGGGTTGTGGCCTACCTGCGCTGCCTTCTTGGCCGCGGTGGCGTCGCCGTACGCGGTGACGCTCGGGGCCTGGAGCACCACCTCAGGCCAGCGTTGACCGGGCACGCCGACGCTGAGCCAGCGCTCGTTGCCGGCGACCCGGTCGGTGCGCTTTTCGAGCCCGAAGACTTCGGTGTACCAAACAAGCGCCTCGGTCTGGTCTTTGACGACGACGGTGACGTGGGTGAGGGCGGTCAACATGGCTCGG
>JBGAIY010000039.1:0-31089 GCA_044225205.1 Myxococcaceae bacterium
CGGCCGCCACGCAAGTAGCCGGAGCCTCTTGACGTGACGACCGCCGTTCAACCCCGCTCGGGTGACTTCACCAAGCGCCATTCGTTGCTCATGTTCAGTGGAGGCATCGACAGCCTCTACACGCTCTACCGCCTGTTGACCGACACCGACGACGTGGTCTGGGCGCACCACGTCAACCTCATCAACCGCGAAGGGCGTCACCGTGCCGAAGCCGCCGCCTGCGCCAACGTCATTCAGTACTGCCAAGAGCACCTGCGGCCCTTTCGGTACACCGAGAGCACGGTCGACCATTCGGCGTTCGAGTTGTTCGGTCGCGACGTGCTCGTCGTCGCTTTCGAAGCTGGCCTGGTGATTCAGAACGCGCACGTCGTGTACCAGCGCGGGTTCGACCGTTGGCTCTTGGGCTACTGCAAAGAAGAGTCAGAAGAGGTGGTGGGTGGCGTGGTCGCAAGTCAAACCAACCGCCGCAGTGTCGTCGAAGCGTGTTTGCAAGCGAGCGCGCACCCGGTGGTGCCTCCCAAGTTGCACTCGCAAGAACTCATACCCAAGCAACAACAGATCGAAGCGATGCCGGCCGAATTGGTGCGCCTCGCGTGGACCTGCCGTCGCCCGGTCTGGGCAGGCGACGAGGCCTCTGAATGTGGCACCTGCAAAACCTGCGTGCTCATGGCGCCCATTCGGGCCTCGCTCGCGGCCAAGGGCCTGGCGCTCGAACCCCCACGCGTTCGGGCGCTGAGGTGACGGGCGGAGCAACTTTCGCTCTTCTCGGCCGATAAGAAATCAAGACGTTGGTGTTTCGTGCGCCTTTTCAGCTGGTTGGAGTGCTTTCCCCATGAAAATTCAAGGTGAGTCGGGCCTGGTCAACGTCGAGCTTGACGGCGCTGACGGCGAAGACCTCGTCGCGGTGCGTCAGGCGCGAGCCGAACAAACGGCGCTGGCGCGAGCGGGCGTGACCTCGGCGTCGGGGTTCGAGACGAACCAAGCCGCCGAAGTGGCTGACGCCGGCGCGGCGACCATTGCGAATACCGCGGCGGCCACCGTGTCGGCCTCGCAACTCGTGAACGGCACCGCTTCGCTCGACGCGGCGTTGGAGGCGACGCCCAAGGCCCAGTACGTGGCCACGGCGGCCGAGGCGGGCGACTTGGCGGCCATCACCTCGGGCAAAGACGGCCAGGTGCCGCTGAGCCGCCAACAAGTCGTCGACACCGTGTTGACCGCGGTGTCTGACCCGGCCCAGCGCGCGCAAGTGAAGGCGCTCATCGACGCGGGGGTGACCGACGATTCGTTGGCGCGCGCCTTCACCCAAGTCATCGACGCGCGGCAAACTCCGGGCGACAAGAAGCTCTCGCTCGACCTCGTGGGGTTCGTGACGAGCGAAGTGCCGGTGCAGAACGGTGAATACGAATACCTGCAGTCGGTCACGAACCCGGCTTCGTCACCGACCCACTTCGACGCGTCGATGTCGGTGGGCGCCGACGGCTCGGTCAACGGCAAGACGTTGGTGGCCGACACCCTGACGGCCGCCGACCTGAAGCCGTACCCGAATGGCAATTCGGCCGATCACGTCAAGACCCAGTTCGACGTGGTGGGTGACCCCGGCAACCTCGCCAGCCTCACCGCCGCGCACGGCGACCAACCGGCCATCAGTTGGCAGGCGGTCGTCGACACGGTGCTGGCGGCACCGTTCGACGATCGCGGCGCAAGCCGCGGCCCTCATTGCCAAAGGGGTGACCGACGACTCGCTCGCGCGGGCGTTTTCGCAAGTCATCGAAGCGCGCAAGACGCCGGGTGAAAAGACGCCCTCCATCGACCTCGTCGGTTTCAAGACGGTGACCGAGCAGGTCGGGTGGGGCGAGAGCATGGAGTACCGCGACGTCACCACTCCGGCCGACGCGCCGACCCACTTCACCGCCCAAATGTCAGTCGGTGAAGACGGCTCGGTCAACGGCAAGAAGCTGATGGCCGACATCGCGGTGGCGGTGACGTCGGCCACCGCGACCGTCGACAACGAATTCAAAGACCAGACGCTCAAAGAAGCAGGCCTCAGCGACGAGTGGATGCAGAACGCCTCGGAGGCGCAGAAAGCCTACGCCCTGGCGAAGATCATCGAAGCGAAGGCGACGCCGGGCACCAAGACCCTCGACCTCTCGTACCCCTATTCGTACACGCAGATGAGCGGAGAAGACTCGCAGCAGGTCAACACGACCGCCGCGGGTGTGCTCACGCTCAAGGTCGACGAGCAGGGGCTGGTGAACGGCAAGCCCCTCACCATCGAAGCCGCGCTGAACGCCACCCGCACCGTCGAACAAATGCCGAACGCGGTGCGCCGCGCGACGCTCCGGTCGCTCGGGTTCGACAGCGAGCCCATTCGCAACGCCTCGGCCGACCAGACCAAGTACGCGCTCGTCAAAGCGTCAATGGCGACCCGAACCCCGGGCACCACCCAGTTCGAAGTGCACATGGGCGGTGACAAGTACGCCGTCGGCATGAAAATCGGTGAGAACGGCGAAATTCTCGGCGCCGGCACCGCGAAAATACCGCCGCCTCCCAAGAAGAGCTGGTGGAAGTCGGTCGTCAGCGTGGTGTGCACCGTCGTCAGCATTTGCTACCCGCCCGCCGCCATCATTTGCTCGGGCATTCAAAGCGCCATCGCCATCGGGAGCGGGCGTGCTGGCTGGGGTTGATCGCCGCCGTCGCCGGCGCCGCCGCTGGCATCGGCGACATCGCCGGTTTCGCCGGAGCCGCCGACTTGGCGAACGTCGCCAGCAATTTGAACACCGCCAACGCCGCCGTCGCCGCCTACACCAAGGGCGACTACCTCGGCGCGCTCAGCGGCGCCCTCACCGCCACGAGCGGCTTGACCGGCACCGACTTTGGGTTGGGCGGCACCTGGGCCAGCCGACGACCGTGTCTCGCGCGGTTTTCGGCGTTTCGAACGCGCTCAAGAACGGAGACGTGCTCGGGCTGATTTCGGCCGGAGCGGCCGGCACGAATGCCTTGGGCCAGCTCACCGGCAACACCAGCCTCGCGTCGGCCGACGTGCGGGCGATCGGGCAGGTCGCGCAAACCGCGTCGAACGTCGCCAACGCGGTGAAGACCGGCGACCTGGCCGGTCTCGTGTCTTCGGGCGTCGCGGGAGCGAACGCGCTCGGCTCGCTCGCCGGCTTTTCGATTGGCGACGAAGTGAAGACCATTGGCCAAATCGCGCAGACGGCCGGCGCGGTGATGAACGGCAACGTCGTGCAAGGCACCACCGGCGTGCTGAACCTGGCCGCTCGCTTCGGGCCCGGCTTGCTCGGCGTGTCAGCGAATTCAGCGGTCGATTCTACCGCCGCCGCGGTCGACTCCGTCTCGGGTGCGTTCGGCGACACGTCTTCGACGCTGGACAGCACCGGCCTCGGCGTCGTCACCTCGCCAGGTCGACTCTGGCGAACGCGACCGCGCAACTTGTTCTCGGCGGCTTCGGCGGCCGTCGACGCGCTGAACCCTGGCCAATGGGGGCTTGGCCAACGACCTCACGTCGGGCCTGGGGCTCGACTCATTTTCGCTTGGCACCTTCGCCGACGGGTACCCGGTTTCTGACGGTGCCTCCGGCACCGCCGGCACGGCGACCGCCGCCCCCGACGAGATGGACCCCGACAACTTCGGGGCGGGTACCCGCGACGTCGACGTCAACCTGGTGCGGCCTCCCACGGTGGCTGAATTCAACAAGTCACTCGCCGAGGCTCGCAGCGACGCACGCGCAAACCCCACGTCGTACGCCACCGGCCCCGACGGGTACCCCATGGTGCGCCTCCAGGGGCCCGACGGTGCGATGCGCGACTATTCGCTCGCGATGCGCGAAGACTTGGCCGGCAAAATACCGGGCGGCTCGACCTCGAATTACCGCGACTTCGTGGCGGCCAACTTCAACGGGCTCGACTCACCGGCGGCGCTCGCGGCCTACCGCACGTTGCTGACCCCCAAGCCTCCGCCCGCGACCGACTCTTCGAGCGGCCTGCTGTTTGACGGGCCGGGCGTGAGCTTGGCCGGCGCGAGCTTCAGTGACCTCTCTCAGCCCGACGGCCGCGGCGGGCTGACGTTGAGCGAGGCTGCCGACGTCGGCAAAGCGGTCTCGAAGTCGGCGCCCCCCTCCTCGTGGGACCAGTTCGCTGCGTTCGCCAAACAACAAGGCAACGCGGCCATGAATACACTCGGCATTGCGAATGACGCCCTCATGTCGCTCATACCGGGCACGCAAGCGAACAAGACCGTGTCGAACGCCATGGTGAGCTTCATGCAAGACATGGGCACCGTGGCTGGCATGGTGCACGAGCACCCCGACCAGGCGGCGAAGCTCATTGAAAACGCGGTGGGCAAGGTGTGGTCGACGGTCGTGTCTCCAGGAGATTGGGGCGACGCGGCGCTCAGCGCGGCGAAGACGTTGCTCAAGCCGTTCGGCGACTTGAGCGATGTGCTGGCGAAAGACCCCAACGCGGTGGCGCCGGGCGAATTGGCCATGGCGGCCTTTGGCGCGGCGACCGTCATCAACCCGCGGTCGGTCGTCAGCGGCACCGTGTCGGCGGTACGGCGCGAACTGGTGGGCGACGTGGTCGAAGACCTGGGTCGTCAGGTGAGCATGCTCAGCCGCGACCCGGCGTTGGCCCAAACCGTGGCCCGCGCCCTCGAGACGCACCCTTCGGCGCTCGAGAACATGGGGCAGGTCGATTTGGCCGACCGCATCGCCGAGGCGCTGCACGGGCCGCTCAAGGGGCTCACGGGTGACGAATTGGTCGCCGGGTTGCAAACGGTCATCGACCCCAGCTTGCAAGCGACGGTGCGCGCGGCGGGGCAGTTGTCGTCGACGGCGCAACAAGCGTTTCCTGAGTTGGCGGCGAAGTTGAAAACGGCGCCTGGCGCGTTCATCGACAAGGTGGCTCCGCAGCTCGACACCTTGTTGGCGAGCGAGGGCATGACGCCCGAGCTGGCGGCCGCCGTGAAGCGGAGCCTCAACGTCGCCGGCCCTTCGGGCCTCGAAACGGCCATCGGCAACGCGCAGCGCATTCTGTCGTCGGGTCACCCCGAGCTGTTGCAGACACTCGGCGCCAACCGAGAGTTGGCGGGCATCAACCCCGAGGCGCTCTCGAAGTACCTCGCCATGTCAGAAGGGCGCGACCTGTCGTCGATACCCGAGCCCATTCGTGCGGCGCTCAAGAGCGGCCCGAAAGCGCTCGACGACATTACCAGTGCCTTGCGCACCGACTCGCAGTCGGCGGCCGCGGTGGCCGCGCGCGAAGCCGCTGCCCGCACCGCGCAGGTGCGCGAAGCGCTCAACCTGCCCCCCCAATTCCCCTTCGCGGGGTGGAACCTCGACTCGCTGGGTGTCATCAGCCGCGCGGGGGTGAGCGACGCGCTCAAGGCCGACCTTGCCCGCGGGGCGGGGCCGATTTGGAACGAGATCAAAGCAAACCCGGCGGTGAAGAACGACCCCGCGGCCATGCAGCGGTTGCTCGACAAAGTGAAACCCACCTACTCGGGGAAACCGTGAGCGCTCCGACTCCATCGGCTCAGGCGCTCGCGACGCTGAAGTTGGTTGAAGCGTTCGTCGCGCAGCAAGGCGCCCAGTGGGCGACAGCCCCAGACCAGCGGCGCGCGTTCGACGTGCTCGCCGCCGAATTGAAAGCGGGCCGCGAGGGCGCCCTGGCGTCAACGACCGCGCGCCAGGCGCTGCGCGAGTTGTTTGTCTGGCAGCTCGAGCTGCACCGCGAGAAGACGAAAGCCCGTCTCGCGACGCTCAAAGACCCCGCGAATGCCGGCAATGCCATTGCGAAGAAGACGCAGCTGGCGCTCGAGCGCGTGCTGAAAATGCTCGACGACACCGAGCGGGCCGTGCGCTCGCCCGACCCGGCGGCGGCACAGCGGCTGGCCGCGGCCGAAGCGGGGGCGACTCGCGCGTTCGACGACTTGTCGGCCTCGGTCGATCTGGCCCGGGCGGCCGCCGCGTCGGCGCCTCGTGCCCGGGCGGGTGCGCCGAAAGCGCCTCCTCCCAAGTCGGCGGGAGCGCCACCCAAGTCGCGCGGGCCCGTCATCAAAGGCTAAGGGCTCGCTAGATCACGAATTCGATGTCGTCGAGCGAGCCGTTGGCCTTGCGCGGCCGCACCTCGCTCTGGCGCGTGACGACCGAATGCGGAGGCACGCTGCCGGTCAGAAACGCGTTGCCGGCGACCACCGAATGGTGGCCGACCGTGGTGTTGCCGCCCAAAATGGTGGCGCCGGCGTAAATGACGACTTCGTCTTCGATGGTGGGGTGCCGCTTGTTGCCCGCGAGGCTCTTTTCGACGGTGACCGCGCCCAGCGTGACGCCTTGGTACAGCTTGACGCCGTGGCCAATGGTCGTGGTTTCTCCGATGACGATGCCGGTGCCGTGGTCGATGCAGAAGCGACTGCCGATGGTGGCCCCTGGGTGAATGTCGATGCCGGTGCGTTCGTGGGCGAGCTCGGTGATGAGCCGGGGCAAAAGCGGCATTTTCAACAGGTGCAGCACATTCGCCACCCGGTACGCGGCGATGCCGAAGAAGCCAGGGTAGGTGAGAATCACCTCGTCGACGCTGCGCGCCGCGGGGTCACCCGAAAAAATGGCCTCGGCGTCTTCGCTGAGCAATTCGTGCACCTGGCCCAGCCGCTCGACGAACCGGCCAACGAGGTCGACGGGCATCGTTTCGACGATGGCGCCGATGCTGCGCTCGAGCCGACCGAGCGTCTGCTGCAGCTCGATGAGGTCTTCGCGAACCGCGTCTTCGCTGCAGCCGACGTTGCTGGCGAAATGGGGAAACAGGAGCCCCAGCGCTTGGTGCAAAAAGTCATGAGCCAGCGGGCGCACTTGCGTGGGCAAGCGGTGGCGCCGCCGCGCCTCCATCAAGCGCTCGAGCAGTTCGGGAGAGGCTTCGACCATGGCCCGAAGTGATAGCGCAGAACCTCGGCGCTCGCTTCAGAACCTCCTCGCGACGGGGCACCCTTCAGGGGGCGCCACGTCGGGCCGAACTCAGTGGAGTGAAGGCGAAGCCACGGCTTGCGCTCGAGAGACTTCGGGGCCCGAGCGCGCTGGCAGTGCTGGCCTGACGGGCGTGTCGACCCGCACGACTGAAGTCTCGCCAGTGAAGCGCGGCGTTAGCTCGGGAGCACCCCGCGGTTGCCGAGCGCGGCGACGAGCGCCGGGAGTGCAAGGCCGGCCGGCGCTTCGACCCGCACCGTGGCTTGGGCGTCGGCGCGCGATTCGCCCAAGTTGATCACGGCGACCGGCATGCGGCGCTCGACCGCGCGCAACACGAAGCGGTAGCCCGAGTACACCGCGAGCGACGAGCCCACCACGAGCAGCACGTCGGCGTCGAAAAGCCGCCCGAACGCTTCGTCGACGCGCGGCGCGGGTACGTGGTCTCCGAAGAACACGACGTCGGGTTTGAGCACGCCGCCGCAGGCTTCGCAGTCGGGTACCTGAAACCCCGCCAGGGCTTCGGGCGGCGGTTCGGCGTCGCCGTCGGGGGCCAATTCAAACGACCACTGCGCGAGGGCGGGGTTCAACGCCTCGAGCCGCTCTTGCATTGCGTCGCGCGACGTGAGCGCGCGGCAGGCCAGACAGCGCACTTCGTGCAACGCGCCGTGCAATTCGACGACGTCGCGGCTGCCGGCCTTGTGGTGCAGCCGGTCGACGTTCTGGGTGATCAGGCCCGAAAACGAGTCACTCGACTCGGCCCAGTGCGCGAGGGCCCGGTGCGCCGGGTTCGGTTCGAACGCACGAAAGCGAGGCCACCCCAGCGCGCTCCGCGCCCAGTACCTCGCTCGCACGGCCGGGTCGCGTACGAACGCTTGGTGCTGAATGGGGTTTCGCGGTTTGTGCCGCGTTTGTGGCCCGCGGTAGTCGGGTATGCCCGACTCGGTGCTGAGGCCAGCGCCGGTGAGCACGCACACCCGGCGCCCTCTCAGCACGTCGACCAGCGGGGCGAGCGACGAATCGAGCGACATGACGCTTTGAACGCTTCCTCCAAAGGGCGACTACGGTGAGCGGCCCATCAGCGTTTCGGCCAGGTGACGAAGGGTGGCCTTCGCGCGCTCGATGTCGGCTGGTTTCGCGCCCGTCTCGAACAGGTGCAGCGACAGGCCCTCGAGCATCGACAAAATGCCGTAGAGCAACAACCCTTCGACTTTCTTGCCTGAAACCTGTTTCGCGGTGCGCTGGAGTGCCGCGACGAGCTTTTCACGCAGCCACGCGCGGCGGGCGTGCAGCGGCGATTCTGAGCGCATCGCCTCTTCGACCAAGATCTGCAACAGCCGCTGATTCGCGAGGTGAAAGTCGAGGTACGCGTCGATGCCCAGCATCACGTGCTCGAGGCTCGTCGCCTCGGGGGCTCCCTCGACCAGCTCGACCAGCGACGTTGTCATCGCTTCGTAGAGCGCCGCGAGCACGGCCTCTTTGCTGTCGAAGTACTTGTAGAACGTGCGCCGCGACACGTTGGCGGCCGTCAGCAAGTCTTCGACGCTGGTGCGGTCGACGCCTTGGCGAGAGAAGACTTCGACCGCCGCTTCGACGATGGCGTCTTGGGTTTCGGGAGTGGGTGCACTCATGGCAACGGGCTCACGCTGTATACCGTCGTCCGCCCGAGCGGTACCGCGCTCGAAATGTTCAGTGAAAAGCGAAGGTTCCGTGCGCAGGCCCCTTTGATTGAGGTATGCACGCGCCCTTCATTGCCGAGGGGGTTGCCTTGTTGATGCACCGAGTGGGTTTCGCCGCGCTGATGCTGGTGGGGGCACAGGCGTTCGGGTCGGGTTTCAATTTCGGAGACAACGGCGCCAAGGCCCTGATTCAGGGCGGCGCGTTCACCGCCCAAGCCGACGACTTGTCGGCCATGCAGTACAACCCCGCCGGCCTCGCGCAGCAAAAGGGCTTCGGCTTTTTGCTCGACGGCCAACTGGTGAGCCACTCGGTGTCGTTTCTGCGGCAAGACCCGGGCGCCGCGCCGTCGTCGCTGGTCAACACCGTGCAGAACTCGGGCGGGCCGTTCTTGCTGCCCATGGTCGCGGTGAGCTACGGGGTGCCCATTGGCCCTCGCACGCTGACGGTGGCGCTCGGGGCGTACGGGCCGCCCGCCGTCGGGCGCTACCAGTTTCCTGAGCCTGACTACACCCACGACAGCGGGTACTCGTTTCCCAACAACCCGCGCAAATATGCGCCGCAGCGGTACACGCTCATCAACAACGACATTCTCATTTACTACCCGACGTTGAGCGTCGCGGTTGACGTGCACCCCAAGTTCTTGGTGGGCGTGTCGCTGCAGCTGGTGGGGTCGCACTTCATGTTTCGGCAGGCGATGTTCGCGGGTGACTCGCTCGGCATCAACCCGATGTCGCAGTTTCAAGAAGACCCGCGCTACGACGCGGTCGTCAAAGTCGACTTGACGGGCAAGCTCGGCTTCACCGGCGTGCTGGGCGCGCTCTACAAGCCGCTCGACTGGGTGTCGGTCGGCGCGTCGGTGCGGCCGCCCGTACCGGTGCGGGCCAGCGGCACCCTCGACTTGACGCTGGGCGACTATTTCAAGTCACTCGGCGCGACGGTCGTGGGCAACAAGGCCGACTTCGCGTTGACGCTGCCGCTCGAAATTCGAGTCGGCGGTCGCTTCACGCCTCCCGCGGTGCCGAAGCTCGGCGTCAACGTCGACTTCGTCTACCAAGGGTGGAACTCGGTCGACGCTTTCGTGTTGACGCCGAAAGACGTGGCGTTGGTCGCCGGCCCCGGCGCCGACCCGAAAGCCATTGAGCCCATTCGCATACCGCGCAACTGGCACGCGAGCTTCTCGGGCCGCCTGGGTGCGTCGTACGACCTCGTGAAGTGGGTCACCCTGCACGCGGGCTTCATGTACGAAACCGGCGCGTCGCCCGACACGTACTTCGCCATCGACTTCGCGCACCCTGACCGCGTGTTCATCACCGGCGGCGCGACCGGCCACTTCGGCCCCATCGACGTCGTCGCCGGCATCGCCGGCAGCCCGTCGGTCACCAAGACCATTGTCGACAGCGAAGTTCGCCGCGCGCAAAGCGACCCCAGCGTCACCGCGGGCGTCGTGGGCGCGGGCGTCTACACGACCGGCGGCTTCAGCGTGACCTTGGGCATTCGCGGCCGCCTGTGGGAACCGGCTCCGGCGCCCGCGCTCGCGCCCGCGCCCGCGCTCGCTCCCACGCCCGCTCCGAACGCGGCCGAAACCGCTCCCAGCGAGACCGACCCGCGGCCGAGCCCCGCTCCCGCAGAGCCCGCCCCGTAGCCGAACAAGAGCAGCTTTGCTGAGAAACGCCGGGCCTCGCCCGATTGACGAGCTGCAAGCCGCCCGAGGAAGAAGCGGCTTCTGACGATGCCGGCGCCGCATCGGCGTTCTGGCGACGGCGCGTTTTCAGCCCCGGCCCACCGCTGGGCGTTTTGCCCCGCCGAGACCCGCTGGCGTCAAGCACGTGTCGCGGCGCACTCCGCTGAGGTCGCCCGTGACTGGGCGCGAGGCGGCCAAGGCCTTGGTCTGCGGAGGCGACCCTCGTGGCACCAGCAGTGCAATCGCTGCGGCCACGGGGGCTTCATGACCATCATGCGCCGGGCGTGTGCGGTTGCGGTCTTCATTGGGGCAGCGGTCGCGCGCGCCGACGTGCCGCTGAGCTTCTACGGCGACGTCGACTTCGGGTTGCGCAAAGAGGGCGACTATTCGAACGCGTTCGCCGTGCCTCGGCTCGAGTTGTTCGCGACGCACCACATCGACCGCGTGAGTTTTTTGACCGAGGTCATGCTCGAAGTGAACGAACTCAACTCGTTCGAGCTCGACGTCGAACGCGTCGAAATCGGTTTTCAGGTGACCGACTGGCTTCGGCTTCGCGCCGGGCGCTTTCACTCGGCCTTGGGCTATTACAACGACGCCTTTCACCACGGGGCGTACTTCATGGTGCCGGTCTCGAGGGCCAGCATCATCGACTTCGAAGACGGCGGTGGGTTGATACCGGCCCACTCGGTGGGGCTCCACGCCGACGGCCGCTTCGAACTTGGTTCGACGGCGCGGCTCCGCTTCGACGTCGAGCTGTCGAACGGCCGGCAAGGTTCGCTCACCGAAATCGCCAACCTCTTCGACGTCAACAAGGGCAAAGCGGTGAACGTGCGGCTGCGGCTCGAGCCGCTCGGGGTGCTCGAAGGGTTGATGGTGGGCCTCAACGTGATGTTCGACCGCCTGACGCTCGGGTCAGAGACCGGCACCCAGTGGGCCACCGAACAAATTTTCGGGGTGCACGCGGCGTACTTCGAGCACAACCTCAACCTCATCGCCGAAGGGTACGCGTTTCACCACGCGCTCGACGGTGGCGCCTTCGACGGGGTCACTTGGGCCGCCATGTTCGAAGGCGGGTACGTGTTCGACGACCTGACACCGTACGTTCGCTTCGAGCTGGCCCGCTTCCCCTCGGGGGGCGACCCCGTCTTCTCGTCAGACAGCGCCGCGGGCGACCGCTTGGGGCTCGCGGTCGGCCTCAAATACACGTTCAGCCCGAACGTCGCTTTCAAGCTGCAAGGTGAATGGTTTCACCACGGCGCCGCCGGCCTTGCCGAACGCTTCACCGGCACCGCGCAGTGTGCCTTTGCTTTCTAAAGGGAGAGACCATGAAATCACTGTTCTTTCTCTGCGTGGTGCTCTGTTCGGGGTCGGCCCTCGCCGAAGACTGCGTCGTCATTCGCAACGCGAGCGCGAAAGCGGCCCAGGTCACGAAAGCCGAACTGCGCGGCGCGTTCACCGGCAAGGTGCGCGCCTGGGGCGGCGGCACGGTGGTGGTGGTGCTGCAGCCCGAGACCTCGCCGGCCTTTCAGTGGCTGGCCGAAAACATCTTCGCGGGGTCGGCGAAAATGCTCGCCTCGAAAATCAGGCAAGAAGTCTTCAAAGGCGACATGAACAAACCAACCCAAGTCACCAGCGACGCCGAGGTGATCGAGCAGGTGAAACAGGCCACGGGGGCGGTGGGCGTCGTCTGCGACGAGGCCGCGAAGTCGCTCCCCGCCCAAGTGGTCGTGGTGAAGGTGGAATAGCCACATGAAAACCAAACCACGCGAAACCATGTTGCTCAAGCTGATCGCGGGGTGCCTCACCCCGCTGTTGGCGGCGGTGCTCGCCCAGTCGCTGTTCACCATTTCAACCGAGCGCCGCTCGTTGATGGAGGGCCTGTCGGCCAAGGCCCAGGCCGTCGGCCGGTTGATGGTCGACGTGGTGGGCCCGTCGATCGCCTTCGACGACGCGCAAGCCGTCGGCGACGGGCTGGGCTACGTGGCGGGCGACGCCGACTTCGCCTACGCGCTCGCCGTGAAAGCCGACGGCACGCACATGGGGTACCGCGGCGACCCGGCCCTTGAACGCGAGCGGTTCGGTCGCTTTTCGATGCCGTCGGGGCCCCGGGAGGTGCAGGTGGCGGGGGTCACCGAAGTCGCGCTGCCGGTGCGGTCGAACGGTCAGTCGGTGGGGGCGGTGGTCGTCGGCTTCAACAGCGACCGCGTGCACCAAGAGGTGAACCGCATGGTGCTCAGCACCAGCGCCATTTCGCTCGCCGGCATCGGTGCCGCGGTGCTCGTGGTGCTGCTGTTGGCGCGCACCATTGCGCAAAAGAACCGAGACATGCGCCTCGTACTCGATTCGGTCGACCAGGCGATCTTCACCGTGCGGCCCGACGGCGTCATGCTCGACGAACGCTCGGCGATTGGGGCTCGCGTCTTTCAAGGCAGCCCCCACCTGTGGAACGCGATTGGCGCGGTCGACCCGAAAGCCGGAGCCTGGGTGCGCCTGGGGTGGGAATCGATCGTCGAAGACGTGTTGCCGCTCGACGTCGCGATCGACCAGCTGCCGCGCAAGGTGTCGAACGACGAGCGAACGTGGTCGGTCGAATACAAGCCGCTGCGCGAAGGCCACGTCATCACCAAGTGGCTGGTCGTCATGTCAGACGTGACGAATGAGCTCGAGCGGCAGCGCGCCGAAGCCGAAGGCAGCGACCTCTTGCGGTTGCTCGAGATGCTCGCGCGTGACCGGCGCGGCGTGGTGACGTTCATCGCCGAAGCCGACCGCCTCGTCGCTCAAATCGCCGCGTCGACGTCGAACACGGCCCGCGCGCTCGACTTGCACACGCTCAAGGGCATTTCGGCCCTCAACGGGCTCGAATGCTTCGCCCGCCTCATTCACCAAATCGAAGACCGCGTCGCCGAATGCCAGTTTGACGAGACCGATGTCGCCCGGTTGAAAGGCGCGTGGGCCAGCTTTCACCGGCGGCTCGTGTTCATGACCGGCGGCGCCGCGAAGTCGATTGAAGTGCCTCGCGCCGACTTCGAAGACTTGTTGGCCAGGCTCGAGGCCGTGCCCGGCACCGACGCCGTTCGCGCGCAGGTGCGGGCGCTGACCCAGGAGCCCATTCGGTTGCCGCTCGAACGGGCCGCGGCCCAAGCCCGCGCGCTCGGCGTCAGGCTCGGTCGAGAAGGGCTGACGGTCGTCGTCGAACCGACGGGGTTGCGGGTACCCGAGTCGTTTGCCGACTTCTGGGCGAACTGGGTGCACGTGGTTCGCAACGCCGTCGACCACGGCATCGAGAGTGCCGCCGAACGGGTCGCCGCGGGCAAACCCAGCGGGGGCACCATTGTCATGAGAGCGGTCGAGCGCGCCGGGGGCGGCTTCGCCATTGAAATTCAAGACGACGGTCGTGGCATCAACTTCGCCGCGCTCGCGCAAATCGCCGAACGGGCGTCGCTCGCGATGCAGACCAAGCAAGACCTCATTCGCGCGCTCTTCGTCGACGGCGTTTCGACCCGGCAGTCGGTGACCGAAATTTCGGGCCGCGGCGTCGGCCTCGCCGCGGTGTTGCGGGCGGTCGAAGCGCTGGGAGGCGACATCGACGTCGAATCAGAACCCGGCAAGGGCACCTTGTTTCGCTTCCGGTTCCCCGGGCAGCAGGGGGCGAGCCGCGCCGCTTGAACTCGCCTGGGTACGTTCGACCCCCGCGGGCGGCGGTCTTCGGGGCGAAAGCGCGCCAAAGTTCTTCTCGCGTCGGGCGGCCGGTGCAATAGGCTCCGACGCCCGGGGGGTCACGCGTTGTGAGCGGTGGTGGTGGGGCGCTCCCGCGTGAAGTGAAGTGCGATGAACCAGCACGACGACAGCGCAGACCTCCCGGCCCAGACGGTCGGTGAAACCGGTTTTCCCCGGTTTCTCGAAGCGGTGCCCGACGCCATGCTGATCGTCGGTCGCGACGGTGTCATTCAATTCGTGAACGCCCTGGCCGAGCGCCTGTTCGGGTACCCACGGGCTGAATTGGTCGGCCAGCCCATGGAGATGCTCGTGCCCCCGCGTTTTCGAGCGAGGCACCCGCAGCACCGCATGGGCTACTTCGCCGGGCCTCGCCAGCGGCCCATGGGCGCCGGGGTCGACCTGTCGGGGTTGCGAAAAGACGGTACCGAATTTCCAGCCGAGATCAGCTTGGGGCCGGTCGAAACCCCGCAAGGCGTGTTGGTGATGGCGGCCATTCGCGACCTGAGCGAACGCAAGCGCGCCGAAGACAAGTTCAAAGCCCTGCTCGAAGCCGCGCCCGACGCGATCGTCATTGTCAACCGCTACGGCAACATCGTGTTGACCAACGCGCAGACCGAACGGGTGTTCGGTTATTCGCGCCAAGAGCTGCTCGGCCAGCCGGTTGAAAAGCTCGTGCCCGAGCGGTTTCGCGCGAAGCACCCCAAGCACCGCGCCGACTTCTTCGCGTCGCCCAGAGTTCGGTCGATGGGGTCTGGCGTCGAGCTGTTTGGGTTGCGCAAAGACGGGTCAGAATTTCCCATCGAGATCAGCTTGAGCCCGTTAGAAACCGAAGACGGTACGCTGGTGTCGAGCGCCATTCGCGACATCACCGACCGAAAGAAGGCCGAGCACAAATTTCGCGGCCTGCTCGAGTCGGCCCCTGACGCCATGGTCATCGTCAACGAGCAGGGGCGCATTTTGCTGGTGAACGCGCAGACCGAAAAGCTCTTCGGCTACCAAAGAGACGAGCTGGTCGGTCAATGGGTCGAGCTGTTGATGCCCGAACGTTTTCGCCACCACCACCCGGCGAACCGGGCCGGCTTCTTCGCCGACCCTCGGGTTCGTGCCATGGGGTCGGGTCTCACGCTGTTCGGTCTGAGAAAAGACGGCACCGAATTTTCGATCGAGATCAGCCTGAGCCCCCTCGAGACCGAAGAGGGCGTGCTGGTGTCGGCGGCGATTCGCGACACGACCGAACGGCAGAAAGCCGAAGCCCGCTTTCGCGCGTTGCTCGAATCGGCCCCCGACGCCATGGTCATCGTCGACGGCGAGGGTCGCATCGTGCTGGTGAACTCCCAAACCGAGAAGCTGTTCGGCTACCAACGCAGCGAACTCGTCGGGCAAATGGTCGAATTGCTGGTGCCCGAACGGTACGGCCGAGGGCACGCCGAGCACCGGGCCCGCTACGCCCACGCGCCCAGGACCCGGTCGATGGGCACGGGCCTCGAGCTGTACGGGCGTCGGCGCGACCAGACCGAATTTCCAGTCGAAATCAGCTTGAGCCCGCTCGAAACGGCCGAAGGCGTGCTGGTCTCGAGCACGATTCGCGACGTCACCGAACGCAAGCGGGCCGAAGAAGTTCGCTCGCAGTTGGCCGCCATCGTCGACTCGTCTGACGACGCGATCATCGGCAAAACCCTCGACGGCATCATCACCAGTTGGAACCGCGGCGCCGAGCGCATTTTTGGCTTCACGGCCGCAGAAATGGTCGGTCACCCGGTCGCCGAGCTGCTGCCGCCCGGGCGCTTCGGCGAAGAGCCCGCCATTGTCGAACGCCTCAAGCGGGGTGAACGGGTCGAACCGTTCGAGACCCTGCGCCGCCGAAAGAATGGCCAAGACATCGACGTGTCGGTCACCATTTCGCCGATTCACGATACCCGCGGTCGGGTCATCGGCGCGTCGAAGGTGGCGCGCGACGTATCTGACCGCAAGCGCGCCGAAGTCGCGCTCGCCCAGGCCAAAGAAGCGGCCGAAATCGCCAACCGAGAACTCGAAGCGTTCAGCTATTCGGTGGCGCACGACTTGCGGACGCCCTTGCGTGGCATCGACGGGTTCAGCCAAGCGCTGCTCGAAGACTATGCTGAAAAGCTCGACGGCGAGGGCCGCCGCTACCTCGGTCGGGTTCGAGAGTCGGCGCAGCACATGGCCCAGCTCATCGACAGCCTGCTCGCGTTGGCCCGCATCACCAAAGGCGACGTTCGCCGCGACCGCGTCGACCTGAGCGCGCTCGCCAAGGCCACTGCCGACCGCTTGCGCGTTTCGCACCCCGACCGTGCGGTCGACGTGCACGTTGCGCCGGGCCTGGTCGACATCGGCGACGGCCGGCTCTTGTCGGCCGCCTTCGACAACCTGCTCGGCAACGCGTGGAAGTTCACCCGACACCAACCCCACGCCCGCATCGAATTCGGTCGCCTCGCGCTCACCGGAGACGCGCCGGCCCCGTACTTCGTGCGCGACAACGGGGCGGGGTTCGACATGGCCTTCGCGTCGAAGCTCTTCGGCGTCTTTCAGCGGCTCCACACCACCGACGAATTCGAGGGCACTGGCATTGGGCTGGCCACCGTGCAACGCATTGTTCGTCGCCATGGTGGCCGAATTTGGGCCGAGGGCAAGGTGGGCCAGGGCGCCGCCTTCTTCTTCACCTTGAATGAGCGGGTGCACGAGTGAACGATGTCATTTTGTTGGTAGAAGACAGCTCGAGCGACGAAGAGCTGACGCTGCGCGCGTTGAAGAAGGGCAACATCGCGAACGAGGTCGTCGTCGCGCGAGACGGCGCCGCCGCGCTCGACTACCTGTTGGCAAGGGGGGCCCACGCGGGGCGCGACCCCAACCGCCTGCCGCAGGTCGTGTTGCTCGACTTGAATTTGCCGAAGCTGGGCGGGCTCGACGTGCTCTACGAAATTCGCGCGAACGAGAAGACCAAGAGGCTGCCCGTCGTCGTGCTGACCTCGTCGATGGAAGACGCCGACTTGGCCAAGGCCTACGCGCTCGGAGCCAACAGCTACATCGTCAAGCCGGTCGACTTCACGCGTTTCTCCGAAGCGGTGCGCCAGCTCGGCATGTACTGGCTCGTGCTGAACCAACGGCCCTTGGCGCCGGGCTGAACTGGCCTCGAGCCCGGCCCTGTGCTGCGCTCGGCCCATGAATCAAGTCGCCGAGCGGTTGGGGTACTCGAAAGACGACGTCAAAGGCATGGAGCTGGTGAAAAAGCTCGAGCGAATGAAAGAGACGGTTGAGGGGCTCGAGCGCCTGGCCGCGAGCCTCGACGGCCTCGACGCCGCTCTCGCCGGCATCACCCACGCGATGCTGCAACAGACCTTCGCGCCGCGGGCGCAGGCGCTCAAGGTGCTGGCCGCCGTGGCCACGCCCACCGAGGCGACTTCGACCTGGGTGAAGGCGCTCCCGCCCGAAGTGGTCAAAAACGCGCTCCATGGCGTGGTTTCAACCGCCGCCGAGTCGCGAAAGAAGAAACAGCTCGCCGCCGCGCGCCACCTGCTCACCCAAGCCGAGTCGCTCGGGCTGGGTCGCTTCGACGAGCTCGCCGCGTACGTCGCGTGAAGCGAGCGGCGGCTTCGGTCGCGTTGAGCTGGGGGGGCGGCCGAGCCGGTTCTCTTGGGCGTTCAAGCTTGGCGCCGAGGCGGGGTGTCGCGTTGAGCGGAGCGTGCGGCCGTGACCGATGCGGTTCGTTCGGGCCTTCAAGCTCGGCGCGACCGAGGCGGGGCATTGCGCGGAGATGGGCGTGCGGCTGAAACCGAGGCAGTTCACTTGGGCTTCAAGCACGGCGCAGCTCGGCGCGACCGAAGCCGAGCATCAAGCCAAGTTCAGCGGCACCCGAGAGCGTCGGCCGCGCCTGCGCCTTTCGTTGAAGTCGTGAGCGTGACCGATCAGCACTGCTGTACTTCGGGGCTGTTTGGTGCCATCGACATCACGTCATGTCGCCGCCCGATTTGGCCCAGACCCTCGCGCTGATTGAACGTCGTGCCGAGCGAGACCTGCGCGGGGCCTTGGCCGCGGCCGAGGCACTCCTCGCCCAAAGTCCGCGCTCGGCTCGCGTGCTCGCCGTGGCGGGTGCGCTCGGAGTGCTCGCCGATGAACCGCACGGGCCGGCGTTCAAAAAGGCGCTCGAGCGATTGAGAACCGCGTTGTCGTTGGGCGAACCCAGCGCCGCGTGGCCGTTGGCCCAAGCGCTGGCCGGCGAGGGCCCACGTCAGGCCGAGTCGGTGCTCGCCGAGGTGACGAGAGCGGCCGAACAATTCAACTCCGCCGCCATGTGGGCGACGGTCGGCTGGCTCACCGGTTTCGCGCTGCGGCGCCACCGCGAGGCGATGGAGTCGTACGAGCGGGCGCTCGCGCTCGACGAAACGGCGGCCAACACGCGGTTGCAATTCGGGGTGGTGTTGTGCACGAGCGGTGACCTCGAGCGGGCCTCGTGCGAATTGGCCAGAGGCTTGCGCGGCCACCCCACGTGGAGAGAACACGAGGGCTGGTTGCGTCTGGGCGAAGCGCACTTGGGCCGCGGGCGCCTGCGCCGAGCCCTCGGTGCGTTTCGCCGCGCTCAACAAACCGACCGGCGCGGCGAATATTCGTTTCAGCTGCAGAGCGCAGTCAACGCGCTGAGCACCGTGCTCGTGCAGCGCGGCCAATTCTTTTTGCACCTTCACGACGAAGACCGCCTGCGTACCCGCGCCGAAGCGAACGCAGCACCCACCGACGTCGACTGGGTCGCGCTCGCCCGTGACGCGCGCGAGGCGCAGCCCGCGCTGCCCGCCGCCGCACGTTCGGCGCTCGACGTCGTGAGGGCGTGTGCCGAAGCGAGAGCCCTTTCACCCGAGTTGGCTGATCGCTCGGCCGCACTCGAGCTCGAGCTGCATGGTGGCGAAGCGCACGGCCTCCTCTGGGCCAACCGCTGGCTCGACGCCGAGTTCGTGCTCTACCGGGCCCTGCTCGACCGCGAAGAACCGTGGAATATGAAGTAAAATCAATGGTTTGTGGTGCGTCCAGTCGACCGATGTTGGCCGCCCGCCAAAGGGGCGAAAGTCTGGTCGCATGTGGTCTTTGAGCCGACAAACCCGCCAGCCCCGCCGTGCGATTCGGGGCCGTGGGCCGCGCGGTCAAATCGCCGTCGAGACGGCGATTGTCATGCCGCTCTTCTTGTTCATCATCTTGGGGTTGCTCCAGCTGGGGTTGATGCACCAGGCGCACTTGATGACGAAGTATGCGTCGTACAAGGCGACTCGCGCCGGGTCACTCAGCCGCGGAGACAAAGAGGTCATGCGGCACGCGGCGCTCGCGGTGCTCTTGCCGATGACCACTGGCGAAGGTCGCGACCCGTTGGTCAGCAATGTCAACGGCCCAAGCCGCTACTTGAGCGCCTACAACCGGGTCGTCGTCAACCGCGACGGCCGTGACAACGGCGTCGACATTGCCCACATCACCATTTGCAACCCGACCTCGCGCGACGTGGGGCCAACATCGACTTCGACGACCCGAACGAGCGTCGGCGACGAGAGCAACCAGCCGAGTTGGGGCAAGTTCATGCACTCGGCTCGCCGCGCAGGTGACGTTTTACTACCGGCTGGTCATACCCTTCGCGAACGGCGTGCTCTGGTGGGCGGTGCACGGGCAAGAAAACGTGAACATGTTGCGCGTGCTGCGGCTCGGTCGGCGGGGCCCTCAACACCTACTTGGCTGACGAACAAGGGCTCGAAGACCTGGCCGCGCGGGGCAAGTACATTTTGCCTGTCTGCTCGAACTATTCGATGCGCATGTTTTCGAACTTCAAGAGCGGCCAACTGACGTCGACCAACGAATGCATCATTCCGTGGGCTCGGGCTCGATGATGAAAACGCCAATGACCAAATGGTTGGGAGACGGCGCCGCCCGCACGCGCGGCCAGGTGTTGGTGCTCTCGTGCGTCGCCATGTTGATGGTCGCGCTGATGCTGATGCTCAGCCTCAACTTGACCAACGCGATTCACGAACGCGTGCGCATTCAAGCCGTTTCTGACGCGCAGGCCTTGTCGGTCGCGACGCTCGAGGCGCGCGCGTTCAACACCATGGCGTTCATGAACCGGTCGATCGCCGCCGCCATGGTTGGCGACATGGCGCTCCACGCCTGGTGGACCATCGCCGAGAGCGACGTCGGGTTCATGGAAGCCGGCTTCCCCGCGATGGCCATGGTGGCGTCGAGTGAACCCTGCAGCATCTACCAGCCCCAGCACTGCAAAGACGCCGCTGAGGCGACCAAGATTTCGCTCAAGTTTCAGCAAAAAGCCAGGTCGTACAAGAGCAAGCTGAACGGGCTCAACGGCCGCTTTCGCCAAGCCGTCAGCGCGCTCAACGACATGATGAAAGACATTCACGTCGACCAGAAGAAGGTGCTCGACAACACGAAGAGCGAAATTCAGACCTCGAGCCAGACCCTGGCCAACATCAAGTCGATTTCGGCTCGGTACGCTTCGTACAACACGGCCATCAACGGTTTGAACGTCTCTGAATTCGCGTGCGCGCTCGAAGGCTCGAGCTTCGACGGTCAGTGCAGCTCCGCTCCGTGGAAGCCGGCCGGCTCGGTCTTGTCGGCCTCGCAGCGCACCAACGTGATGGAAATGGCCGCCATGGCCGCGCGGCCGAAGTTCGAGGCCGGCACCGCCTACTGGCGCGGCCTCGCCAACGACGACTTCAACGGCAACTCGCCGATCATGGCCGACGCGCCGATGCCGTACCCCGTGACGAACCCGCAGGCGCCCAAAGACGTCATGGGCGAGGGCACGTACTCGGTCACCTCGATCAAGATGCCCAAGACGTGGGTGAGCAACAACAAGGTGGGGGCCGACATCGGCGCGCCTTCGATGGTGAACATTCAGTGGCGGCACGGGGCCGGTACCGCCATCGTGGGGCCGAACGGCACCCAGCCGCAGAAAAAGAAAGAGAGCGGCTCGCCGTACGTCGGCGTGCCGTGCAACGGCGACAACTGCTTCGTGAATTTTCGGGCGAGCACGAGCGCCTCGGCCGACTACGGCCAGCCCAGCACCTATGGCTCACTGAGCCAAGACCTGCGCCTCATGGTCAACGGCCGCACCGGCCCGTGGGAAGTGAACCGCACCGGGCAGCTGCAAATCGAACTCGTGCGCGGGCGGCCGGCGTACCTCTCGCTCGTGCCGCAAGGGCGCGCGTACGCCGTCGCGAAAGGCAAGACGTACTTTCACCAGCTCGGCCAAAACGGCTGGCAGACCCCACCCAACATGTTCGACCCGTTTTGGCGAGCGAAGCTGCAGTCGTTCGGCAAAGACGAGCTGCGCGCGGTGCTGCAAAAGGCCGGCGACAGCCAAGGCGCGAGCATCGCCGGAGGTGGCGGCGCCATCGAGGGGAAGCGCCAATGAACTCGAACTCGAACTCGAACCGTCTTCACCGTCGAAACGTGTCGGCCCGCTTGGCCCGGCGCTGGCGGCGCTCACGCGGAGCCGCCGCGACCGAAATGGCCATCATGGCCATCATTTTGGTGCCGGTCGTCATGTACTACCTGTTTTTGGAAGACGCGTTGTACTTCAAGCTCAACGCCCAAGAGCCCGTGGTCGCCGCGCCGTTCGACCGTTCGACCGTCAACTACAACATGCCGGTGCACGACGTCGGGTACTACAACCGGCTCATCTACTGCGACCACTCGTCGGCGTACGATTCTTCGGGCGCCAGCGGTTCGCGGTACGACCCCACGTTCGACTGCCAGGGCTCGCCGCCTTCACCCAGCGACCCGGCCGACGACCCCGACAACCCGACCAGCGTCTACGCCGGAGCCGACAAGGGCCACCACACCGAGAAAGGCGCCCACCAGTGTTGATCACCGCGGGCGCCAAGCAGCTCCGGTGCTTCGACGGGTCGACCAGCGTCGGCAACAAGATTTTGCCTTCGGGCTCGGGCACCTCGTCGTGGCTCGACTATTACAACCGCGGCGGGCTCACGACCTGCAGCGCGCGCATCGGCGTACTCAACTACGTCATCATCACCCGGTTCTTCTCGTGGAGCGCCAAAGGTCAAGAAGTCACCGGCGGTGCCTTTGGCCGAATCGGGCTCAAGCACAACACCAAGTGGGCGCACGCCGATTACAAAGACGCCGACGCGCTCAACCACATTTTGATGCCCGAACAATACCTCGCGGTGTTGACCGACCCTTGGGCACTCAACCACCTCGAAGAAATCGACCCGAACAAATACGGCTTTCAGACCAGCACCATGCACGCCGGCACCGCTGTCGAAGGGCGAGCCGAGAAGGCGTCGGGCAAGGGCCGCTACAACCGGCTGCTCAACCGCACCAACACGTATTACGACTACTACGGTAACCGCTCGAGCAGCGGCGACTCCGCGTTTTCGGCGGTCAACGACTTCTTCGACCAAGCCAAAGACAACTTCTTGAGCGACGAAGCCAAGACCGACGGCTTCGGCGACGACGTCGAGACCGCGCCGGTGCTCTACAAAAACGAGAAGACGCGCAAAGCGACGGGGCGCGACGCCAAGGGCCACGCCTCGGGCTGGGACGACCCGCGCATTTCGAGCATCAACCGCCCGAACTCGTACCCCACCAATTGGTGATGACGTGGCGACGCCGGTGCCCCCAGCCCCCGTGACCGCGCGCCGACGAGGCGTGTCGACCGGCGCCGTGCTCTTGGGTGCCGCCATCGTCGGTACCTTGGCCGGCGTCGTGTTGGCCGAGTTTCGCGTGGGTCGCGAACCCGAGACCTTCGACGAAGACGACGCGCTCGACGACGTGCGCGCCGACCAGGTGTTGCCCTTGGGCGAGCCGGCCCCGGCGCCCGACCTGATGGTACCTGACTTCGAGTCGCTCGACGGCATCGCTCCGTACCCCGGCGCGTCGCCCCGCAAGTTGACCGGCAAGACGTCGGTGCAGGGCATGCCCATGAAGGTGTCGTGGTTCATGACGCCCGACAAACCCGACGACGTGCTCGGGTTTTACGAGCGCGCGTTCGCCGGCGAAGACCGCGGCGTCGTGTCGTATCGGTACAACGAGGGGGTCGGGTACGTCGGCTTCATCGACCGCAGCGAGCGCTCGGGGGCCGCCGCCGCGAAGCGGGCCGAACGGGCGGCCGCGCGCGCCTTGACCGACGCCGGCGACGGCGACGGCGACGGCGACGAATACGACGAGCTGCCCATGGGCGTCTTGCACCTCGTGTCGGTGGTCGGGCAACAGGGCGGCACCCTCGTGTTTCTGTCGGCCACCACCCCCAGTGACTTTTTCGACAAGCCGCAAAAATTGCCGAATGGGGTGCTGCTGCCGCCCAGCGCCGACCAACCGCAAGTCATGGAGCTGGCCGAGTTCTCGCTCGACCGCCGTACCGTGTTTTCGCGCGCACCCGGCATGACGCTGAGCGACGCCAAGGCGTTTTACCTGCGCGAAATGACGACCGCGGGGTGGTTCATTTCAGACGCGAGCCCCTCCGCCGAGCAGGTCTCGCTCGTCGCCAAGCGGGGCCTGGCCACCCAGGTGATTCAGCTGTCGCCCGACGGCCCAAACACCCGAATTTTGGTTACACTCGACGCACGGCCAGCCCCGGAGATGTCACGATGACGACCCTCACGCATTCGCAGCCGCTGCCGGTCTTCAAGAAGAAGGCCCGGCCTTCGTCGTTTTGGCGGCGAGCCCGGCGCGGGCAAGCCATGGTCGAATACAGCATCGTCGCGCACGCCTTGCTCATTGGCGGGGCGGTGTTGTTGCTGCCGATGATCTCGCTCCTCCTCGAGTCGATCGGCGTGTACTTCGAGAGCATCTACTTCGTGTTGAAATCTGGCGCGATGTAGTTGCGTTCGCGTTTCGTGCTGTTTGGCCGACCTCGGAGTAAGTCTACGGCCGTGTCGTTGGTTGGTTTGCCCGCTTCATTCGCGTCGAGCTGCGCCGTGCGCGATGCACGTTTGAACTCCAGTTGCGGCTGCACGCCCATCTCGTCGCGACTGACGGGCTCGATTCTGTTGGCGCTCTTGGCCTCGTTGGTGCCGATGTCGGCCGCGGCCCAGACCCCCGCCGATGCCGGCGCGACAGGGGTCTTGACCCGGGCCCCGACGCTGCTCAAGCAAGTCGAAGCCGCGTTTCCACCCGAAGAACTCGACTCCGGGGTCGGCGGCACCGTGGTGATGGAGATCGACCTGGGTGCTGACGGCCGCGTGACCGATGCGCGGGTCGTGCAGACCGCCGGCCCGGCGTTCGACCGCGAGGCCCTCTCTGCGATTCGGCAATTCGAATTCGGGCCCGCCGAAGTCGACGGTCAGCCCGCGGCGGTGCGAATTCAATTTTCGTACACGTTCTTCTTCAAACCGACCGTCGTCGACGCCATGCCCGACGGTGGCACCGAAGTGCGCGAACGGGGCGACGCTGGCATCACACCGGTGGTGAACTTCGTCGGTACGGTCGTCGAGCGCGGCACGCGTGACGCGGTGTCGGGGGCGCTGGTGTCGGTCGACTTGGGCGACGAGCGACCCGCGCTCGAAACCGCGACCGACGACCGCGGCCACTTCGAGTTCGCCGACGTGCCCGTGGGCACCCACCGCGTCACCGTCGCCGCCGCCGACTCGAACACCTACGTCGTCACCGAAGACGTCGCCGCCGGCAAGCAAACGCAAGTGACCTATTACATTCGCAAAAAGGTCTACGGCACCATGGAAACGGTGGTGCGCGCCAAGCGCGAGCGCAAAGAAGTCGCCCAAGTCACACTCCGGCAAGAAGAGATTCGGCTCATACCTGGTACGAACGGCGACGCGTTCAAAGTGGTGCAGAACCTGCCTGGCGTGGCCCGCTCCGCGTTCGGCCTGGGGTTCTTGGTCGTGCGGGGCGGCAAGCCCTTCGACACCAAAACCTACGTCGACGAAGCGCAGGTGCCGGTGCTGTTTCACTTCGGTGGCCTCTTCTCGACCTACAATTCGAACTTGCTCGACTCGCTCAGCTTTCAAGCCGGCAACTTCAACGCCGACTTTGGCCGCAGCATCGGCGGGTTGGTGAAGTCAGAGGCGCGCACGCCGTCGAAGAAAGGCATTCACGGGTACGTCGACGTGAACCTGGTCGACGCGTCAGGCCTCATCGAAGCCCCGCTCAACGAAGACTGGTCGTTCGCCGCGAGCGCCCGCCGCAGTTACATCGACGCGCTGCTGCCGGCGGTGTTCGGGCTCATACCCGGAGCGAATGACGCGATTCGGTTCACCGTGGCTCCGCGGTACTACGACTACCAGCTGCGGCTCGAGCGCAAACCCAAGTCGGGCAACACGCGATTCTTCGTCAATTTTTTCGGGTCGAACGACGAGCTCGTCGCCGCGCTGCCGAACCCGGCCATCGACCCCGAAGGCCGTGGCACGTTTGGTACCTCCATTGCGTACAACCGGTTGTTGGTCGGCTTCGACACGAAGTTCTCGAAGCGCGTCTCGTTTCGCACCCGAACCTCGGTGGGCGCCGACGCGTTTGGTTTTTCAGGCGGCGACGACCTGTTCGCCAACAGCCACCAGTACCCGGTGCTGAGCCGCAACACCTTCACCATCGACGTCGAAGAAGCGAAGCTTCAGCTGTCGACCGGGGTCGACGCGTTCTTCTTGCCGTACTCGCTCGACGTGCAAGCGCCACCGCCGTTCAAGTTGAACCAAATACCCGACCCGTTCGCTTCGCGGCAGCTGAAGGTCGAAAAGGGGTCGTTCTTCATGGCCGAGCCCGGTCTTTTTCTCGACGGCTTGTGGAAGCCGCTCGATTCGGTTCGCGTGGTGGCCGGGGTGCGCGCCGATGTGAACACGCAAATGAAGAAAGGGTGGGTCGACCCGCGCCTCGCCGCGTTTTGGCAAGTGACGAGCCGGGTGCTGGTGAAAGGCGCGGTGGGCCTGTACCACCAGGCGCCCGACTACCGACAAGGCCAGCTGTCGCCGACCTTCGGCAACCCCAACTTGTCGCCCGAAGGCGCCCGCCAGTACATGGTGGGCAGCGAGGTTCAATTCACCGACGCGATTTCGCTCGACGCGCAGCTCTACTACAAAGACCTGTTCGACCAGTCGCGGCCGACCATTGCGTCGAGCGGCGGTGACGTGTCGGTCGATGCCATTGACCTGCGGTACACCAGCATCGGCAAAGGCCGCAGCTTTGGCGCCGAAATTCTGTTGCGGCACGCGCTCACCAAGAACTTCTTCGGTTGGGTGTCGTACAGCCTCTCTCGCACCGAACGCGACTATCTGAGCGGCACCGAGTACGGGCTCTCGCCGTTCGACCAACCCCACAACCTCATCGTCGTCGCGAGCTACAAACTGCCGTACGACTTCATCGTCGGAGCGCGGCTGCGGTACACCACCGGGCCGCTCAACACCCCCACGGCCGGGGCCATTTACGACGCGAACGGCAACTACTACTTTCCCCTCTTCGGCAAACAGTACAGCCGTCGACTGCCCGACTTCTTTCAGCTCGACGTGCGCGTCGACAAACGCTTCGTCTTTCGGGAGTGGATGCTCGCGCTCTACCTCGACGTGCAAAACGTCACCTACCGTAAGAACGTCGAGGCCGTGTTGAACAGCTACGACTATTCGAAAGAAGCGTTTCTCACGGGGTTGCCCATCTTGCCGGTGCTGGGCGTGAGGGCCGAATGGTGACGCGCGTGGCCCTTCTCTCGGTCGCCCTGCTCGTGGCCGGTTGCGACACGGGGTTTCGGCCCGAGACCCTCGTCGAAGGGCTGCGGGTGCTCGGCGTGCGCAGTGACCCGGCCGACTTGCGCCCGGGCGAAGTCGCGCAGCTGCAGTCGCTCATTCTCGACCCGGCGATGACGTCGGGCAGCCCCAGCACGCTGTGGGTGGGCTGCGCGCCCGACCCCTTCAACTTGAACCGCAGCGCGTGCTCTGACCCGGCGGTGCTGCAAGACCCCGCGTCGCTCGGCACGCCCGACGGGGGCTTGCCCACCGGCGTGTCGGTCATTGGGTTCAATGGCCAAGCAGCCTACGTGGCTCCGGCCGACGTGTTCAGCGTGCTCCCCGAAGGCGACGCGCGGCGGGTCGCGGGCACCGTGGGGCAGGTGTTGGCCATCGCCGTCGCCGAGCAGGTGTCGCCCGCGGCGACGAATGACGAATTGAGGGCTCTGTTCGACCGGGTGAAGGCCCACGAAGTCGCGTCGCTCATTGCTCTGTACCGAATTCGCATTTCTGAAGACCCCCAGCGCAACCACAACCCGGTGTTCGGCCCGCTCACCGTCGGCGGTGAAGCGCAGCCGGCCCACGCGACGTTGGCGCTCAAGCCCGGGCAACGGGTGACCCTCGACGTCGCCGCCGCCGACGACACCTTCGAGACGTATGTCACGTCGACACCCAGCGGCGGTGAAGAGACCAAGACCGAGCGGCTGTTGGCTGCCTGGTACTCGACTTCGGGCCGGTATTCAGAACCGCGAACCGCGCTGCGCGAGAGCGTCAAGACCACGTTCACGGCTCCGGGAGGCGCCGACCGTGACGACCCGGTGCCTTCGTCGCGACAAGGCTCGCTGTACGTGACGTTGCGCGACACGCGCGGTGGGCAGACCTGGGCCGAGTTCGCGTTCTTCGTGTGCGACGAGGGGCTGCCCGAGCCGCAGGTGAAGCAACTCACGTGGCCCACGAATGCGGCCGACCCCGTGACGCTCGAAGGT
The DNA here is from genome assembly GCA_044225205.1 of Myxococcaceae bacterium. Lineage (GTDB taxonomy): Bacteria > Myxococcota > Myxococcia > Myxococcales > Myxococcaceae > JAEUJT01. Next base: position 27,718 of record JBGAIY010000039.1, read on the forward strand.
GAGGGGCTCGACTCATTGCTCGACGTGTTGGTCAACGGCGTGCCGCTGTCGGGCCGCCTCGTGTCTTCTCGGTGGGAATCGAACGGCACCGTGCCGGTGCTGCCCAGCGGCTCGTCGACGGTGACCTATTCGACCAAACGCTGCACCACGGGCCTCGCCGGTACGGTCGAACGGCCGTGAGCATGGTCTTGGTCGTCAACGCTGGTCGCTCACCAGGCCAGCGGGGTCGTTCGTACCATCAGGGCGGCGTCGGCACGCAGCGCGCGGCGACCGACTCGAGTTGCGCCTCGCGACAGCCCGCGGCGGTGTGTCGGGCAGCGGCGCCGGTCGTCACCACAGAGCGCCGTGGGGCGCGCACCACCGCGTCGACCTCGTCACCGAGCGATTCGTCGTTCGAGCAACCGGGCAATGGCGCGCGGCTGGCGTCTTGGGTCACCGGGGGTACCCCAGCGCGAAGAGCGAATGCATGTTCACCCACACGACGATGACCGCGCGGGCGAGCGCGGCCCGGCTCCACGTCAGCGGTTTCGGGTTGGCCCTGGTCAGCGCCGCGAGCCAGAACGCGCAGATCATCGTCGGCAAGTCGGGGCGCAATGGCATCAGTCGCCACCGAGAGCGCCCGAGAAACCAATCAGCACCGCGGTGATGAGGGCGACCGAATTCGTGGCGCGGCGGGCGAGGGTGAGCGCCAAGGCGACGACCCCCAAGTACAACCCGAGGTGAACGACGCGAAGCGCGCACAGCCCGAAGAACTTGGTGGCGAGAAACATGGGCACCGCGAACAGCCACTCGTGCTGCACGGGGGAGCGGTTGACGTGTGCAACGGCGAGTCGGTGGCGGGCCAAGGCCCCAGGCCTTTGAGGCGCACCAAATGCGTTCGGCGGCAACCGGCCGAAACACGACGTACGCGACCAAGGTCGTCACCCAGCCGGCCCCAGCCATGCGCCTTGAACGCGAAATTCTACATTTGCGGCATCTTGGCGGTCGCCCTTGGGGAGTGGCGGTTGTCAAGTCGCGGCCTGCTGCGTTTTTCTGCGACTTGCCCGCAGTCACGGGCGTCCTCCTGAGATGAAGCGTTCTCTGGCCGCCCCAGTGAAGTGGTTGGTGTTGGGGGTGACGGCCCTGTGTGGCTGCCTCAATTTGAAAGACACGTCGTACCGCTTCGACGCGGGCGCCGTGTCGCTGAGCGACGCCGGGGTCGACGCGGCCGTGGGAGCGTCGTGCGGAGAATGCACGTCTCCTCCGGTAGCCCGATGCCGTGACGGTCAAACGGTCGAAGCGTTTCCCGCGCAGGGTACCTGTTCGGCTTCGGGGGGGTGTGCGTACACGTCGGTGGCCATCGCGTGCGGCAGCCAGTGCCAAGCCGGCGCGTGCGTGGGTGAGGCCTGTGCGGGCATGTTCTGCGACCGGCCTCCGAGAGCGTCGTGCACCGACGGCACGCACTTGCTGACGTACGACCGCGCCGGCGTCTGCAGCGCTGGGTCGTGCTTCTATCACGCTACGACCATCGACTGTCCGGGGGGCTGCGTGGCTGGTGTCTGCGCTGGCAATGCCTGCGCGGGCCTCGCCTGCAGCTCGCCGCCGTCGGCGACCTGTTTGGCCTCGAATGTGGTGCGCGTGTTTGACGGCGTGGGCCACTGCCAAGACGGCACGTGCCAGTACGCGTCTCGCGACGTCACCTGCTCGCAGCTGTGCCGCGACGGGGCCTGCGTCAACGACCCGTGCGCCAGCGTGAGCTGCACCCAGCCGCCCGCTCCCTATTGCGTCAACGGCACGACGGTTCGAACGTCGGCGGCTCCCGGAGTCTGTGAAGGCGGTACCTGTCGGTACACCACGCTCGATGCCGCGTGCGCGGCCGACCAGGTGTGCACGAACGGTCAGTGCATGGTCGCATCGAAGGTCTGCACCGCCGAGACGTGCGGCGACGGGTGTTGTGACGCCGACACGTGCCGCCGCCCCGCGCAGCAATCGTCGTCGTCGTGCGGCTCTGGCGCAGCGACATGTTCAAGTTGTGGCACGGGTTACCAATGCGCGGCGGCGAGCTGTGTCGACCTTGACGAGTGCCTCACGAATCACGGCGGCTGCGATGCCCACGCGAAGTGCACCAACACGCCCGGCAGTCGTCGGTGCGAGTGCGAACCGGGGTATGTCGGCGACGGCGTCTTGTGCAGCGCCAGTGGCGCGAGCGACGCGGGCGTTGACGGGGGCGCCGACTGCAGCAACCCGAACGGAGCCGAGACGCACCTGTGGTTCGTCAACCGCTACGAGAACCGAACGCTCGCCGCGGTCTCGGTTGACGACCGCTGCACGCCCGTGGTCGCGTTGACGCTGGCTCCCCAGACGACCGACGGTCAGTTGACCCGAGCGGGCGACCCCTGGGTCGTGAAAGATGTGCTGACGGGAGAAGTTCTGTTTGAGGGGCGCGCCCCGCGAGAAGAGACGACCCTCTTTTTTCCCCCGACTGACACGAGGGTGTGCTCATCGGTGCAAGGGGCGGCCGTCGCGGTCGATTTTCGAAACCGCTTTGCCGACCGTACGCTGTCAATGTGGTGGGTCGACTCGGCCTGCCGCGAGCACTTCGTGGCGAATGCCGCACCGCACACCAAAACCCCGATCAACACGTTCGTGGGTCACGTCTTTCGGTTTCGCGACCTGGCCGACGGCGGCGTGTACGACGTGCCGCCCCTGCCCGCAGGCACGACCAGGGTTGACGTGCCCAGCAGTGGTGCGCCGGCCTGCTCGACTGGCGGTGGCGCTCAAGCCACCGTGCATTTCGTGAACAGCTCGAGCAAGCCGGTGGCGGTGTGGTGGGTGACGTTCGAGTGCGAAGAACTGTCGATTGGCACCGTCAACCCCGGCAAGGCACTCGACCAGGTCACCTACCTCGATCACGTGTTCGTGCTGCGAGACCCGACGACCCAGGCCCTGGTGCTGGCACCCGCCCCCATTGCGCAGGCCTCGACCACCATCACGGTCTTCTAAACCCCAAGTTCACCTTGGGTGAACTTGGTTGGCCACAAACCGAGGGCTCGGGCGCGCCCCAGGCCCGCCTTCTGAGTACCTGCACCACGAGCCCGCAGGCCGACCCCGCGACGAGCGCCGGGAGGAAGCCGGCCACGGTCACGGCCGCGGCCGGCCGAACCACGTAGCTCCAGGGGTCGCTGACGGCCAACGGCCCGTTCGCCGCGATGACGGCGACCACTCCCGACGCGAGTACGCCCAACGCACAGGCGCCGCCGAGCACGAGTGGGTGCCGGTGCTGCCGGTCGGCCCAACCGCCGAGCCCCCACGTCGCGGCCGCGCTCGCGAGCAGCACCGCCGCCACGTGCCCCGGTTCGCGGAGCGGCCAGAACAGCCACCCCAACGAAAGCC
>JBGAIY010000618.1:0-3605 GCA_044225205.1 Myxococcaceae bacterium
TCACCAACGGCGACCTGTCGTGCGACCGAGACGGGTACGTGCGCGAAGCCGAATCGGTGCAGGCGCTGTCGTTGGTGGGAGTGGCTGAAAACGACATTCATTTCTTGGGGTACCCCGACGGCGAGCTGAGCCGCTTGGGCACCGCACCGTTGCCGTTGCTCGAGCGGCGCGGGCCCGACGGCCGCTGCGTGCGCGCCGATTGGACCTACGCAGCCCATGGGTGGCTCGGCGTCGACGAGCACTCTGCGCGCACCGGGCGACCCGCCGAATACATGGCGGAGTCACTCACCGGCGACTTGGTGGCGCTGTTGACCCGCTTTCGGCCTCGCGACGTCTACCTGCCGCACGCCATTGACGAACACCCCGACCACGCCATGACGTACTCGTACTTTCGGCGGGCGCTCGACCGCCTCGACGTGCCCGCGCCCCGAGTGCACCGCGGCGTCGTACACGCGGGCCGCTGTTGGCCGGGAGCCTGCGACGGGCCGTACGACCCCACGGTCGGTATTCCTCCGTTGCCGGCGCCGCTCCAAGACTATGAACCGGGCGAGCGGCTGCCGGTCGAGGCCGAGTTCAAGTTCAGGGTCATTTCGATGTACGCGTCGCAGACCGGGCCCGCCCCGCAGCTCGACTGGCTCTCGTCGTTCGCGAAGCGTGAAGAAGTGTTTTACCCAGAGCGCTTGGTGCGCGAGACCACCGGCCGCTGGGTGCGCGAGCCGGCCATTGGGCAAACCCCCATCGACCTCGAGCTCGACTTTCGCAATTTTCCGTTGCTCCGCCTCGCCGTCACGAGCGACGCGGGGTTGGTCGAATACGAAATATTCGTTTCACACGACCGGGTGACGATGAACGTCATCGAAGGGTGGAACCGCCGGCGCGTGGCGATGTGGCCGCGCCCGTACACCGAGTCGACCGCGTTGCACCTGCGGGTCGACTCTCGGCCCGACGACGGTGACGTCAGTGAATGGTCGGTGTGGGGCGACGAGGGTTTTTTGGGCCAGGCGGTGCTGCCACCCGTGACGAAAGTCGAAGTGAAACCACCGCCGGTGTGGTTGGCCGACTGAAGCAGCTCAGAGCGGCCCAGCGTCAACGGCCCCGGGGGCGAGCACCCCGGCGTCGGTTCGGCGGCAGGCCGCCAGCGTCAGGGTTCGCTTCGACCAGCGCTCGAACTGGCCCCACGACAGTGAACGTTGGGTTCGCGAGGCCTCGCGCATCAATTGGTGCAGTTCCTTCGCGGGCACGGTGCCTCCGTCGGCCGCACGTCGCTCGCGCTTGGCGCGCAAGGCGGCGCAGAAGCCGTCAGCCCCGGGCGGGCAGTGGGCGTCGGTCAACTCGGCTGCCCACTCACAGCGAGGGGTGTCTCCCAGCGCGCAGGCACGCTCGAACGTGGTGACGAGCGACGCGTAGTTCACCTCGGTGCCTTGCATTTCTTCAAACGTGCGGGCTTGAGCGACGCCGCTCCGGCAACAGCCCGTGGCCGTGGCACACGTCGGCGAGGTGGGGTCTTCTTGGCCCGTGGCGGCGCGAGCGAACACCGCGATCAACCCGACGGCAGTGACCCAAGGGCGTCGTGTCTGGCGTGCCTGCGGTTACCGAATCGAGCGGGTGCTGAAATTCACGAACTCGGGTACGCCGAATTCCAACGCGCGCTGGCCGACCTTTTCGCGGCGCACGTCGAACGCCTGGTCGCCCGAGACCGCAATGACCTTCGCCATTCGCGCCTGCCGGCTGACTCGGAGCAGGCCGAACAACCGGTGCTCGCCAAAATCGCGGTAGGTGTTGACGGTTTGCAAGAACCCCGGCGTCGGAGAGGGTGCTTGCCCAGAGCGCCTGGCGAGGGCGTCGACGAACGCCTCGCCCACGCTGCCCAGCGGTCGCTCGTGAATGACCGTTGACTGAACGCGGTGGCCGGTGCGGCCGAACCCCGTTTCCACCAAGCCCACCCGCACGCCCTCGACGGCCGGAGTGGTGCGCGGGGCCTGACCGCTCCAGGCGGTGAAGTTGGGGTTGATGGCCGCGCCTGGGTAGGCCCGGTCGGCAAGCGAGCGGGTGGTGATGTGCGAAACGGCCGCGGTGAGTGTGGCGCCAACTGACGGAAACCCCATGCGCCATTGTCGGCCGTGGCGGCCGCCGGGTTGCCCCGCGACCTCGGGCGAACGCGCAAAACGTGCGCACCTGAAGGAGAACTTGGGGGTTACGGCGGCGTACCGGGGCACGCGCGAATCGTCTCGGCGACCGTGGCGGCGGCCGGTATGAGCGTCGGCGTCACTCGGTAACGGTCGGCCCGCGTCTTCAAGAACACCGAATCTTCGTAGTCGCCGACCCGCGCGCCCGTGCGGTCGAGGGCGTAGAACTCACTGACGCCGTTGATGCCGTAGATGAACGTGGCTCCGTCTCCGCCGGGGTCGAACCACGGGCTCGTCACTTGGCCGCCGAGCGTGTGCCAGCGTTGCGCGGGGGCGAGGTTCTTCAGGCCCGGGTGGGCCGACAGCAGAGCGAGCACCAGCGTGGGTACGTCGTTTTGCGACAGTGGCGCTTCGTCGAGCAAGGCCTGCGCTTCGTTGAGCGCGGCCTCGAGGGCGGGCCGGTTCGGCACCCGCTGGAGCCACGCGGAGGGGATGACGACGACGAAGGGTATTTGGGCTTTCGCGGCGTCGGTCTCGGGGTCGACCGGGCCCCAGACGTACGATTCGCCGGTCGAATGGTCGGCCGAGAGCACCACCAGCGACCGTTCGGCAAGACCGGTCGAATCGAGCTGGCCGAAACAGCGTTCAACGGCGGCGTCGGTGTACGAATGGGTGTACAGGCGGCGTCGGTCTTCGTCGACGGCGCGGTTGACGGTGCTCGAGAGGCCCTGCTTGACCCGCTCGACGACAGCGTTCGGCAAGTATTCGGGCGTGGTGAACGGCGAATGGTTCGACAGCGACATGAGCAACGAAAAGTGAGGGGCGGCGTGGGGGGCCCCCAGCGCTTGGCGCATGTGCTCGACCGCCTGGTCGAAGACCGCGAAGTCGGTGAGGCCGGCCCAGGCGCCTTTGGGCAGCGTCTCCGGCAGCTCGGCCTGCGACTTGATGGTCGCGTACCCATGCGATTTCAAACAAACGTCCATCGCGTCGAAGGTGGCGTCGGAGCCATAGAAAAATGACCCCTCGAACCCGGCGTCGTGCAGCACGTCGCCGGCGCAGCGCATGGCGAAGGGCTGCAAGTCGCGAATGAGGCTCAGGTTGTAGGGCAGGGTGCCGACGCCGCAGGTGAGCGCGCCGAGGCCCTGGGCGGTGCGCACCCCCGCCTGCATCATTTTCGAGCTCGCCAGCACGCCCTGCGCACCGCCGTGTCGCGCGCGGGCGTACAGCGCGTTGACGAACGGGTCGATGAGCGGCGAGGCCTCGGGGTTCAACGCCTGGAGGTCGTCGGCGCGAAAGCTCTCGAGTGACATTTGAAAGAACGCCATTCGTTCGCTGTCGGGGGCGGTGAACAGCTCGGCCGACACCCGCTGCAGCGCTCGAACGAGGCCTGCGCCGCGTTCGCGTTCGAAACCCGCTTCGGTTTCGAAGTCGAGGGGGCGGGCGTGGGGGTGGGCGCACCCGCCGGTCGCCGCCACCGTG
>JBGAIY010000619.1:0-3603 GCA_044225205.1 Myxococcaceae bacterium
CGGTGAGCGATGACGCCATGCCGGGGGCTCATAACGCAATTGGTTCGACGTCGCATGGGCGGAGCCGCCCGGCCTCAGTGCTTGCACAATTGTTCGGCGGCGGTCGGCGCGCTGCCAATGGGGGCTCCCTGGGCGGTGCGCTCGACGAACTTGTGGCTCGTGTAGCTGTACTGGTTCGGGGCCGGCGAGGCGTTGTCGATCGAGTCGACGCAAATGCTGTTGCCGTTGCCGACCCGAGACACCGGCCCGTCGCGGGTCGTGTCGGCGTGACGCGACGGCACCACCGCCACATCGCACGAGGTGAGGTCGCCGCCGGTGACGTTCGCCTTGATGGTCGCGACGCTCCAGAAGTCACCGGTCTGGTCGTGGCCAGGGTGGTCGAGCTGGGGAAACTTGGTCTGCCCGGTGGCCGGGTTGTACCCGACCGACAGCACGCGGCGGCCATTGCAGTACACGTTCACGTGCGGGTGAGACCGGCTCGAATTCTTGTAATTCTCCCAATGGGTGACGCCGACGGCGAAGCGGTCTTGGTCTTTGGGGTTGTCGAGGTTGATGTTCTCGGGCCCGCAGTACAACGTGGTGTTCGTGGGGTCGCTTTGGGCGCGGTCGCACTTCACGGTGTCACGGTCGAGGCGCGGGTTTCGACAAGGAAAACCGCCGCGGCGGCTCGACCAGCCCTGACACGCCGAATTGGCCGAATCGGCATAGCCCCAGTCGGGAGACCCCGCTCCGTTACAGCCAGCCACGTCGGCGTTGTAGTAGCAGTCTTGTTTGGGGCAGGTCGTGTCCCACCCCTGGGTGGTGCAGGTGGTGCCTTGCAGCCGGGCAAAGTGCAGGTCGATGTCATTGTCGCCCACCGCGTCCCAGCAGAGTTCGGCGCGAATGCCGGGTGCGCGCACTTCGACCTTCTGGGTGCAGCTGAAGCGCTCGCCGTCGAGGGTAAATTCGCCTTGTACGACGTAGTCGCCCGACAGACCAAACGCGGTGAAGACTTGCCCTCCCGCGACACCGTTGCCGGCGTTGGCGTTCTGGTACGCAATGAGCGGTTCGCCCGACGCGGCGACGTACTTGCCCTGCGCCGAATCGAACTTCACTGGGGTGCGCGTGCCCAGCCGGGTGCCGGTCGCGGTGCCGTCGGCGCTGGCGTAAATCGCAAAGGTGGGAAACGGCAACACGTTGTCGCAGTCTCCGCCCAGCACGGTCCACGCCCATTGGGTGGTGTCGGCCCGACGGGTCGAGGCCACCCATTGAGAACCGTCGATCATCGGTATGGCGTTGGTCGGCGGGTACGGCGTCATTTGAATTGGGGCGGTGGGGCAGCTCACAGTCGCGGCGGCACCGCACGCGCACCCGGCCACTTGGTTGTTGCCCGACAGGCCGTCGCAGTCGAAGTCGCCCGCGGAGCACACGTCGAAGCGCGAGGGCAATTGGGCCCCACGACACACGCCCGACCAGGTCGACAATTCGCCGCCGGCGCAGTCGACCGAACCGTGCGAGTTGTTGGCGCACCAGCCGACGGGCTTACCCGTGGTTTGGTCGGCCTGGGTCGCGGGCACGAGGTAGCAGTCTTTGGTGAGGCCATTGCCGAAACAGGTGCACCCCTCGTCAACCAGACCGTCGCAGTCGTCGTCGAAACCGTTGCCCTGGGTGGTGTTGAGCCGGCCGGCGGGCACCCCTTGGGCGGTCAAATACGAGTCGACCGCACCGCCGCATTCGTTGGTGGTCGCGGGGGCGCACCGCCGCGGGTACGGCGGGTTGCCCGCGTCGATGGGGCCACAGCCGCCGTCGTAGTACGGCACCGACGCGTCGAACGAGCCGGCGTCTTCGGCGAACGGGTCGCCGCCGTCGACCGCGGGGCCGCCACCGCCACCGCCCGCGCCACCTCCGGTACCTCCGCCCGCGCCTCCTCCGCCCGAGCCGCCCCCCGAAGCGCCACCGCCCGTGCCGCCTCCGCCCGTGCCGCCACCGGTGGTGCCGGCGTCGAGCAACAGTGACCCTCGGCATTCACCCTGAACGCACGCCTGCCCTGCCGCGCAATCACTGGTCACCGAGCAGGTTCGTGCGCTGGGGCACGCCGCCAGCAACACCACCGCCACCACCAAGCCGCCGAAGACACCCCGTCGAAGTCGAAACATGGCGCTCGCTTTCATCGTTTACGAAAGGGCGTCGATAGCACAGGGGTCGCGCGGCGAGAGCCCCTCGCTGGTCACTTTTTCACGCCGTCGCAGCAAGATGCCCACTGGAGTGCGCAGCTGGTAGACAGCGCGCCATGCGCCCGATTCTCGATGTTGGCAAAGACCTCGAACTGAAGCCCGACGACCTGCTGCAGTACGGCCCGCATTTGGCCAAGCTGTCGTGGCCCACCGTGACGCGCCTGCGAGCGACACCCGCGCGCGGCAAGTTGGTGCTGGTGACGGCGATGACGCCCACCAAGTACGGCGAAGGCAAAACCACGACTTCAATCGGCTTGACCCAGGGGCTCGTGCGTCGCGGCGCGAAAGCGATGGCGGCGTTGCGCGAGCCGTCGCTCGGGCCGGTGTTCGGAGCCAAAGGCGGCGGCACGGGCGGCGGCCGAGCCGCCATTGAACCGAGTGCGCGCATCAACCTGCACTGCACCGGCGACCTGCACGCGATCACGGCCGCCAACAACCTGTTGGCCTCGCTCGTCGACAACGCGATCAACTTCGACCAGACCCACTTCAAAACCGTCACGTGGAAGCGCTGCATCGACATGAATGACCGCTTCTTGCGCAACACCGTCATCGGCCTCGGTGGCCACGCGAACGGCACCCCGCGCGAAGACGGCTTCGACATCACCGCGGCCTCAGAAGTGATGGCGACGCTGTGCCTGTCGAACGACGTCGCCGACCTCAAGGCGCGGTTGGGCCGGCTGATCGTGGGCACGACGGTCGACGGCAAGCCGGTGACCGCGGGCCAGCTGAACGCCGTCGGCGCCATGGCCGCCTTGCTCGGCGACGCGCTGGTGCCGAACCTGGCGCAGACGACCGAAGGCGCGCCGGTGTTGGTGCACGGCGGCCCCTTCGCGAACATTGCCCACGGGTGCAATTCGGTCATCGCGACCCGAACCGCGCTCGGGTTGGCCGACGTGGTGGTCACCGAAGCGGGTTTCGCGTTCGACTTGGGCGGCGAGAAGTTTCTCGACCTCAAGTGCCGCTCCTCGGGCCTGTGGCCGCACACGGTGGTGCTGGTGGCGACCGCGCGCGCGCTGCGCTTTCACGGAGGAGACCACGGGGGCCTCGACGCGCTGGCCCAGGGTTTTTCGAACGTGCGCCGCCACATCGCGGCCATTCGAAACTTCGGCCTCGAGCCGATTCTGTCGCTCAACGTGTTCGCCACCGACACCGAAGAAGAGCTGGCCCTGATCGAACGACTCGCCGGTGCCGAAGGGGTCGTCGTGGCCCGCAACGAGGGCTACGTGAAAGGCGGCGTGGGCAGTGAAGCCATTGCCGACGCGGTCTTGGCGGCGTTGAAGAAGCCCGCCCCCACCCCCAAGTTCACCTACCCGCTCGACGCTTCGTTCGAAGACAAGGTGCGCGCCATTGCGCAAAACGTCTACGGCGCCAAAGACGTCGAATTGACCGC
>JBGAIY010000620.1:0-3622 GCA_044225205.1 Myxococcaceae bacterium
CGTGCCCGCCGACAGCCCATAGGCACCGGCCACCTCGCTCCAGTCGACCGAGACGGGCGGGGCCTTGAGCACGCCCAACAACGCCTGGTTCGATTCAGCCAACGTTCTGAGCGACTCGGGGTGTCGCGCGTAGCGCCGGGCCGACAACCGCTGGGCGAGGCGCAGCGAAGCGGCGGCGGCTTCGCGCTGGGGCACGAGCGGGTCGTCTTTGAGCGCGCCAAGCGCCGTGAGCAACCCGCTGACGTCGGGTATTTGCTGCATCGACACGTCGCCGATTTGGCGGTGCGGCCCGGGCAAGTCGGGGCCCACCACGGCGCACTTGAGCGCCGAAGCGCCGCCCATGGCCTTGGCCAATGTGATCGGCAAGCTGGTCGAACCGTCGAAAAAACACGCCCGGTACCCTTGCACGTGGTCACCGATGCCGTGGGCGACCCCGACGGCCGCGCTGTTGTCGAGCACGAACGAACCGAGTTGCCCGAAGGTGCTCGCGTCGACGCCGAAGCCGCCCTTGGTCATCACCAGGTTGCTGGCCGTGACGCCGAAGTTCACCTTCTGCCTGAGCAGCGAGTCGGCCGCGGCGAACATCTGGTGGTGGCCACCCGAACAGCAGAGCATCACCACGGTCGTCGGCAGGTCGGCGGGAGCGGCCCGTACCACCGAGGTCGCGGGCCCGAGTGCCGACGCCGCCGCCGCGTGGAGAAACGTTCGTCGAGACAGGTTCATGCCGGCGCTCCCAAGGTCAGAAGGCTATGAAATTGGCCGAGGTCAACACCGAGGCGCACACATACGCCCATTGCTGCGCGGGCTCCGACACGAGCGCCGGTATCTCGTTCACCGCGAAGTCGGCGCACGCGGCGACTTCGTCGTCGGTCGGAGACTCCCACCAGGCGTTTTGCATGAACCGGCGGCACTCCGCCGGAGCCGTGTCGGCCGTGGGGGTCGCCTGCCACGCGACGGGCGGCGTGATCTTCGGGTGCTGCTGCTGCTCCAGGCACGCCCGGTACGCGGTGTAGAAGAACCCCCACTCCAGTGAAATGCCCGGCTGGGGCGCCTGGTACCAGTGGGCCAAGTCGAGCGCCGGCAAGATGCCGAACGACGAGCTGAACGCGTTGGTGTACAGGCCGAGGTGGTAGAAGTCTTGGTTCAGCGCTTTTCGCTGCCCTTCGATGAGCTGTTCGGGGTTGCGAATGAGCTGAATCTCGGCGCCAAGTTCGAGGTTGCGGCGGTCGGCTTCGAGCGGGTGCCCGTCGAGGCTCTGGTACGAGCGCCCTTTCGGGCCGGTGCTGCACTCGGGGGCGCGCGAAGGGGTGGGCGCCGCGTCTGGGCCGGGCCCCGTGGCCACCGGGTCTGGGCCTTCGGTGGGCACCTTCGGCGGCCCCATGATGTTGCCCAGGCACGACGAGAGCGACAACACCGAGCACAGCAGCGCCGTTCGGTTCATGGGGCGCAGACCTCGGGTGATTCGGCGACCGCCGCGATGGCGGCAACGAGCGTGCCGTGCGCGTCGAAAGCGTCGATGCAGCGGTCGAAAACCTCACCTTCGCACGAGCTCTCGGGCCGCCCCGTCACGAACTCGAAGGCGAGGCGGCAGGTCCAAAATCGAAAGTCGGTGCTCGAGACCAACGCGTTCACCAATTCTTGGTCGTCGTGAATGAGCTGACCGAAAATCATCTCCGGTTGAACGGGCGGGCCCGAGTGCCACTCGAACTGGCCGTCGGGGCGGCGCACCTTGACCTTCTTGCCCAGCACGTTGGCGACCTTGTCGAGCGGCCACGGCCCGTCGAAGTGGCACCCCGCGCACGCGGCCCGGTGGCGCCCAGTCGCGGTGACGTCGCCGACGTTGTTGTTGGCGGCTGGCACCATTTTGAGCCCGGTGGTGTTTTGCAGCAGGCGGTACGCGGTCGACAGGCGCAGCTGGTCAGGCGCGTTGCCCGCGTATCGGGTCAGCCAACCGGGGGTGCGAAAAATGCCCAGGCCGTTGGGGTCGGGCAACACGTCGGGGCGGGCCCGGTCGGGGTTCGTCACGGTGTACTTGCCGACGAACACTTCGCGCCACGGCAAGTTGTGCTCGATCACGTACTTCGAGAGCCAGTACACCGCGTCTTCACCGGCGAACCCCGAGTTCGAAGGCGCTGGGCTCAACCGGCTGTTGATGAATTGAGCCAGCCGTTCGAGAAACTCGGCGCGCTGGTAGAACGCACTCAAGTTCTGCTGAATGGGGTGAACGACCGGCGTGCCAATGCCCGCCATGTTCACCGACAACCCGGTGAGGCTCTGCACCAGCCTTCGGGTGCACCGATTTTCGGCGTCGGTCACGTCATCGGCGTGGGCCGCCACGGCCAACGTCAAACCAATGAAGAAGGGCCACGCACGCTGCATGAAGGGCTTTGCCGCGGCCGGGCACGAACCTTCCCTCCGTTCGCAAAAGCCCTCAAATCAACGGCTTGGGGCGCCCCACGTCACTTCACGCCGACGTGCTCTTCTTGAGTGACTACGAAGGCGCCCAGGCACCGGTGCCGCGAGTCGGTGAACAGCCACACGTGCCCGACGTAGCTGTCGACCTCGTAGGTCTCGTGGCTTCGCAGCGTCGTGTACAACTTGCGGTGGCCTTCGAAGTCGAGCCAGTACAACAGCCGTGTCGACGAAGACTCGTTCTCGAATACGACGTGCACCTGCTCGGCCGACGGCGGAGACGAAGTGCCCCGCACCGCCTGGCACCGACGCCCTTCGGCCAAAGCCGGCCAGGCCACCAAGGCCACCACGAAGAAAATGGAGCGCATCGGCTCACGCTACCCCAGGTGCGACAAGGTACGCACGACACCCACCCAAATTCGCGCACTCATCTTTATTAATCGTGCCGGCGCCGCGAAAAAACCGTGGCGCTGAAACTCCCTGGCGTGACATCTCACTTCTCGCCGTTCGTTCTCTTACCCCTCATATTTTCGGAGCCATTCATGAATCGACGAATGTTGGTTGGTCTGTGTTGTCTGTTGGCGATGCCGGCGTTGGCGCAGCGGCTCGACTTGCCCTCGAAGAGCCCGGGCGCGAGCGTGAAGCAGACGGTCGGTTTGACCGACATCACCGTCGAATACAGCAGCCCGGCGGTGAAGGGCCGCAAGATCTGGGGCGGCCTGGTGCCCTTCGGAGAAGTGTGGCGCGCGGGCGCGAACGAAGCGACGCGCATCACCTTCAGCAAAGACGTCATGGTCGGTGAGACCGCGGTGCCGGCCGGCACCTATTCGTTTCACGCCATACCCACCGCCAAAGACTGGACGCTGATTCTCAACAAGACGGCGAACCAGTGGGGCTCGTATTCGTATTCGAAAGACGCCGACCTGTTGCGCGTGCAAGCGACGCCGAAAGCCATCGCTCCCCGTGAGCGCTTGGCGTACCTCGTGGCCGACTTCAGCGACGACCGCGCCAACATCGACCTGGAGTGGGAAAAGGTTCGCGTCTCGTTGCCGGTGAAGCTCAAGACCAAAGACCAGGCCATGGCGACGGTGAAGTCGGCCACCGAAGGCGCGTGGCGGCCGCTCAACCACGCCGCGAGCTACCTGCTCGAGGCGAAAGAATTCGCGACCGGCTTGGCCGCCATCGACAAGTCGATCGCCATCGAAGAGAC
>JBGAIY010000621.1:0-3582 GCA_044225205.1 Myxococcaceae bacterium
GACTTGGTGCCCTGAGCGCGGGGAGGCGCGTGTGTCAGCACCGACTCAGCTTCGGGGTCGGCCCGGTTTCGCTAGACTCACGAGGTTCTGATTTTGAAGACCGCCGACTTGAGTGCAGACCCCGAAGCGTTGACGCTGGCGCTCCAAGCCACTGGCGTCGGCCTGTGGGTGTTCGACTTGCGAACCCGAGTCGTTCGGTGGAACGCGGCCATGCACCGAGTCACCGGCTGCTCGGTGCCGCTCGAACCGGCGCGGTACCTCGAGTTCATTCACCCCGACGACCGGGCCGTGGCCGACAGCCAAATGACCAAGTCGCTCGAGACGAACGAAATTTAGAGCGTGCCGCACCGCTTCATTCGCCCCGACGGCGAAGTGCGGTGGTTGCAGTCGTTCGGCCGGTTCGTTCGCGACGCGTCGGGCGCGCCCATTCAAATCGTCGGTGGCAACATCGACGTGACCGATCAGCGCCGGCTCGAGGAGCGGCTGACCCAAGCGCACCGAATGGAGGTCGTGGGGCGGCTGTCGGCCGGGCTCGTGCACAACTTCAACAACTTGCTCTCGGTCATGTTGCCGACGCTGAACATGCTCGCCGACGCCGTGCCGAGCGACCTGCGCGAGGCGGTCGAAGAGGCGCGGGTCGCGACGGTGCGGGCGACCGACCTCGCTCGTCAGTTGATGACCTTCGCCCGAGGCGAGCCGTCGGGCGCGGCGCCCGACACCGACTGCGATTCGACCGTGACGTCGGTGGTGAACATGTGTCGGCGCTTTTTCGAGCGGTACTTCACGTTCGAGCTCGCCCTCGGCGCCCCTGACGCGCGGGTGGGCGTGCGGGCCACCGAGCTCGAACAAGCGCTGATGAACGTGCTCATCAACTCGCGTGACGCGCTCCGTGACGCGGCGACGAGCAACCCGCGCATCGTGGTGAGTACCCGGCGCGACGGGCCCGGTACAGTGGTCGTGCAAATTGCCGACAACGGCCCCGGCGTGCCCGAGGCGCTCCGGCGCGAGCTGTTCAGGCCGTTTTTCACGACGAAGCCGTCGGGGGTCGGTACCGGGCTCGGTCTCGCTTCGGCGCTCGAGACCCTGCAGCGGTGTGGCGGCACGGCCCGCTACGTCGACCGGCCAGGCGCCGGGGCGTGCTTCGAGCTCATCTTGCCCGAACGCGTTGACGACCAGCGGGCCCAGGGGCCGGCGGCCGTCGCCCCGTCGGGGTGAAGGGCCGGTAGCACGCTGTATCGCGCCGTCGTCAACGGGGCGCCGCTCAAAAGCTCAGAGTCGAAAGCCGGTCAGGGTATAACACCCAAGCCCGCTCCATGACGTTCTCCGCCGTTGCCTTGATGACCGCAGTGGTACTCGCTGCTCCGACGCCTCCCGCCAAGGCGACGAAGCTCGAGCTCGGCGTTCGTTTTTTCAACCAAGGTGAGTTCGACACCGCGCTCAAGAACCTCGACGCCGCCGCCGCCGAGACGACCGAAGCCGCCGCGCTCGAAAAAATTCACCTGCTGCGGGCGCAGTGTTTCGCCGCGCGGCAAGACTTTGCCCGAGCCGAAGAGGCGTTCGCCCAGGCGCTCGAAGCCAACCCCGACGCGTCACTCGACCCCGCGCGGGTCGACCCGACGTTGGTGAAAATGCTCGACTCGGTGCGCGGGCGGCTCACGGGGTCGCTCGTGCTGGGCAGCACCCCGCCGGGCGCGGCCGTCACGCTCGACGGCAAGGCGGTCGGCACCGCCCCACAGACGTTGTCGGTCACGGTCGGCAAACACCGGCTCGAAGCGAAGTGGCCGGCGGGGCCGAACGCCGACGCGCAGAACCCGTCGCCCCCCGCGGTGAGCGAAGTGCAAATTCGCCCGAAAAAAGAGCTGCACGTCGAGTGGGTGCAAGGCCCGGTCGAAAAAGTCGCGGTGGCGGCCGTTCAAGACCGCGCGGTTCGCCCCTACGGTGACCTCCGCGGCGTGCTCGAAGTGCCGTCGAATGGAGGCGCGGCCCCGACGGGCGGCCTCGAACTCGGCGGGGGGTTCGAATTTTCGTACTTTCGCGCGGGGTTGTGGGCCCGCTTCTTCCCCTTCTTCGGGGTGGTGCCGCGGGCGGCGTTCGTGCTGCCCGTCATCGAGCGGGTGAATGTGTTTCTCGAAGTGCAGGTGCCGATTTGGCTCACCCGGCCCGGTGGGTTTCAGTTGGGTCTGGGCGGGTCGGGCGGCGCTGAATTTTTTCCCCTCAAGTGGTTGGCGGTGTTCGGCCAAATCGGTGGGCAGCACCTCTTCATTTACGGCGCGCGCAACGACCCGACGACCTTCACCGCGAGCGCGGGCGCCCGGCTTCGAGTGCCCTGATTTCAGCGGCTTCTTCTTCTTGGCGGCGTGCCGTTCGTCATTCGGTGCTGGCCGGCCGCTCGAACAAGAAGCGAATTTCTTCGAGTTGGCTGTCGACCGATTCGGGCATTGCCGACGAAATGGTGCTGAGCCGAATGAGCGCGTTGACGTTCGCGTCTTTCGGTGCGGCCGCGCGCAACCGGTTCGCGAACGCGCGGTTCACGAGGCCCGTGGCGCGGTACATGTCGGCGAGCCCGCTCAGCGACCAGTCGGGCGTGCCGCCTTCTTGCGCCACGAAGTATTGGCCGAGCAGGTACATCGACGTCGCGCGGGTAATGGTTTCGAGCTCAGACGCGAAGGGCAAGTGAAAGCGCACCTGGGGCCGCAACTGGCCCAGAATGGGGCACCCCGAAGTCACCATGAGCAGGCCCATGAGCGGGCTCAGCGCGGCCTGCGCCGCCAGGTCGGTTCGCTCGTAGGTGCGCTCGGCCACGAAGACCCGCACCGCCACCCGGTCGAACGAAAACACGTCGCGAAACCCATTCACCACTTCAGAAAGCTGGAGCGCCGCGGGGCACGCCGCGCTCGCTGCTTCACCCAGCGGGCAATTGGGGCACTTTTGAAACGACAACTTCGCCCAGTCGGGCACGACGGTGGGCGTGGGGGCGAGGTTCCACATGGTGAGCGGGTCGAGCTTCACCGTGAAGGCAACGGTCGCTCCGCCAGGCCGAGTGAACTCGTACCGCAACTCGAAAGGGCGCGAAGACATGCCTTGAATGTGGCCACCCCACCGGGAGGACTCAAACTTTTTGGCGCGGTTCGCGCGCCAAAATGGCGGCCGTCGACGACAGGGGGCGCTTCACCACACTTGCGCACCGCCCGCGTCATAGATGCCAATGGCCGGGTCGCCGTTCATCACCTTGAGCAAGGCGCCGTTGGTGCCCGAAGCGAAATAGGGGCTGCCTTGCTGGTAGAGCACGAGGTTGCCGTCGGGCTGAAAGGCGGCGACGCACCCCGAGCTGCAGGTGCGTATGGTGTTCGAGGCCCACAGGGCCACCCCCGTCGGCGAATAGACGACCAAATTGCCGTCGGTCTGAAACGCCAACATGACGTCGGCCCCAGCCGCGACCTTGCCTCCGACCAGCGAGAGCTCGCCAGGTTTGAAGCTGAGCGCGCCGCCGCTCCACACAATGTGGTTCGACGCGTCGCGAATGAGCATGAAGGGGGCCGTGTCGGTGACGAAGAGCTTTGAGCCACCCACGCTGTTCGTCTG